>NVUB02000198.1 GCA_002401775.2 Ectothiorhodospiraceae bacterium | reverse complement strand
ATTATATTTACAGATATTATAATTCGATAAGACCTCACAGCCATAACTTAGGATTATCACCGAACGAAAAAGAAGCGTATTACTGGGAAACCTTTAATTCAATGGCCAGAAAAGGTTGACCACTACAAAATAGAACCGGATGAAGATTTTTATTACCCAGATAAATATGGAAATAGAGATGAAGAAAAAACATTAAAAAGTTATCTCTATTTATCAATGGCCAATCAGGATGCATTGAGCCAGCTTATGGGTTATTGGGAAAAATATACTAAAAAGAAGAACTATAAATTTCCCTGGGGCCTAGGCCCCCTAAGAGAGTTGTTTAAAAGGTTGCATAGTATTCGATATTGGGATACAGAAGACCGGCTTCGAAAAACAGGGTTGCTTGACGACTGGCGCTATAGAGTCAAAGTTGGCCAAGAAATATTACCGGTAGAAATTGAGCTATGGTGTCGGAATGACATCTCTTCAAGAGTGTCTGCTGAAAGTAGGGTTCGTCGGTATGTCCAGAATGCAGGAGGAGTAATAAAGCAGTCTTGTGTTATTGAAGAGATCAATTATCACGCGTTATTGACTGCGTTGCCAGTTGAAGCTGTTACTGAATTACTTGATAAAGGCGTTGCTGATATAGAACTTCTACGCTGTGATGAGATAATGTATTTCCGGCCTTCTGGTCAGTGTATGGCTCCTGTATTTACCGAATGTGAAGATAGAGTTACTGATGAACAAGTAACATTTGAAAATAACGTAGACGAAATCATCAATGATCCCACTGTAGCTCTATTGGACGGTTTGCCGCTAGAAAATCATGAATGGATAAAGGATTACGTTATTGTTGATGACCCTGACGGCTGGTCCGATAACTATGTGTCATCTGACCAAGTGCATGGAACCGGTATGGCATCACTGATTATACGTGGTGATATGGGGAATAGTGATGGGCCCATCCCAAGAAAATTATATTGTCGCCCGATAATGCAGCCATTCCCAGCAGGGTTTAATGGTGAAACTCGTGAGAAAATCCCTGATGATACTTTACCAATTGATATCCTCCATCGTGCAGTACGAAGAATATTTGAGCCTGAAGCAGAACAGCCAGCTATAGCTCCATCAGTAAAAATAATTAACCTTTCAATTGCTGACCCGAATAGGTTGTTTGACAAGGTGATGAGTCCTTGGGCGAAACTTATTGACTACCTATCCGAGAAATACAAAGTTATATTTGTTCTCAGCGCTGGAAACCATCTCCACGATATAGAATTGGGTATCACCAATAAGGAATTTTCCGACCTTTCTCCAGCAGATAAAGAGGCAGCTGTGCTCAAAGGTGTGTCTGCGACTACGCATGAGAGACGCTTAATGTCTCCAGCAGAGTCAATTAATGCTATTACTGTTGCCGCATATCATCATGATGAAGTGGATGGAATTGAGTTCTATAATCAAATAAATCCATATCCAGATAGCAATTTACCTAGCACAATTAATCCTGTTACGTGGGGAAAGAAACGCTCGGTTAAACCAGAGATTCTTCTGCCTGGAGGAAGAGCAACATATCGACTAAAAAGTTTTCTGGATGGCGCCCCAGCTATTTTGGAAGTGCTTACATTTAACAAGCCTCCAGGCCAAAAAGTAGCAAGTCCAGCTGATACAGGGTCTCTTAGTTCTTTTGCTCATACGTTCGGGACTAGTAATTCGGCAGCATTAGGTTCTCGCAGGCTCTGTTTTTTGTATGAAACTGTTCAAGATTTATATTTGTCACCACATGGTAATGAGTTGTCGCATGAATATGAAAATGTGATTCTGAAGGCGCTCATATGTCACGGAGCCTCACATACATCTAACTTCGCTCGTATAGAAGAAGTACTAAAGGAACCAGATAATTCTCAAAGGTTCAAGTCTATTAGTCCAAAGTATCTTGGCTATGGGAATGTTGACGAAGACAGAATACATGGTTGTTTAGACAATCAGGCAACAATAATTCAATGTGGAAAAATTAAGCAAGATGATGTTCATGTCTATAAATTCAAACTCCCCGACTCCCTAAATGCTAAGCCCGTAAACAGGAGGCTTATTATTACATTGGCATGGTTGTCGCCAATTAACCCAAGAAATATGGCATACAGGATGGCACATTTGTTTTTCGAGCCAGTAACTGGCGACAAAGATGACAACCATTTAGATATACAAAATCGTGAAGTTGATTGGCAAATGGTAAGGAATGGGACTATTCAGCACGAGGTGCTAAGTGGGGGTCGGGCTACTGCATATGCATCTGGAACCAATCTTGAAATTGTGATTCAGTGCAAAGGGCAAGCGGGAGCTAAAGCTTAAACAAGCTTAAACAGACACCCAAGTTAAGAAATGAAAAAACTCGATAAAATAGATGCCAAGCATTTGATTAATATATGATTTCTGAAACTTCCTAACCTGGGTGTCCTGCTAAGCTCTGCTAAGCTTCAAAGGGTGAGATATGGCATCATGGTGATCGTTTTTGGCATCCGTGGAATTGAAAGACACCCTGCGGTACGAGATTCAAATTCACCTCGATTATTTCAACCGTAATGGGGCGGCTCAATTGGGCAGATTTAAAACCTACCCAACTAATTAAGGTGGCTGTCCGATTTGCTGTCCGATTTGCTACTTTTGGGCACCCACAAGGGGAGCCCCTACAGGTGTGCTTGGCGCCTACGTGGAATCGATTAGGTCAGATTATCTTGTTGGCGTTAATCCATCGTAGGTGGTGGATTTACACGGCCCAAAAAAACCGACTGTAGGGGCAACCCTTGTGGTTGCCCAAATGTTTCGGTAATCGGTAAATGCGTGATTTCTGTCATGTATCGGTATTCACGCCATTGGGGTAACCGCAAAATTGGGGTATCTAGGGCATTTGGGCACCCACAAGAGGTTCCTCTCTGCGCATGAAAACCCGGAAATTGTCTAAGGAAGGCTATAAGGTGGCTGTCCGGATTGCTTTCGGATTGCTTTGACCACTGAAAATCCAGCAATCCACCAAAAGATCAGGCTTTTGCCGCAAAATGGGTAATTTGGGAGTGGGTTACTGTGTAACCGTCATTAAGCTGGATCTCTGGTTTGCTGATGTTGACAACTTCTATCGATAGACCTACTGTAATATCATATAGCTATCAATGAGGTTTTCGTATGCCGCTCGTAACTGTTTCCCCAAAGTTTCAAGTTGTTATCCCCAAGGAAGTCAGAGAATCCATGGGCATCGTGTCCGGGCAAAAGATTCAAATGCTGTCTTATCGTAACCGTATTGAGCTAATCCCCATAAGGCCCATGAAAAAACTGAAAGGGTTGCTTAAGGGAATAGATACGGACGTAAAGAGGGAGGACGATAGGCTATGAACGTCGTTGATTCTTCCGCATGGCTATCGTATTTCGCGGGCGATGCCAATGCAGCATCGTTTTCTTCACCAATAGAAAATATGGACAAATTGATAGTGCCTAGCATTACCATTACCGAAGTTTTCAAATGCATTTTTCGGCAGAGAGGCGAAGACTTAGCGCTGGAATGTGTGGCTCACATGGAACAAGGTACAGTCGTAGCGCTGGATAGTTCATTAGCGTTAAATGCAGCACACTATGGCATCGAATATAAATTGCCATTAGCAGATAGCATAATCTATGCAACAGCCCAAAAATTTGGTGCGTTAGTTTGGACGCAAGATCGTGATTTTGAGGGACTTGCGTGTGTTAAATATTTTTCCAAAGTTAAGCGATCCTAATCTAACGAAAGCAACCAATCAATGCGGACTGTATCGGTGTACGCAGAAGAATTGCCTAGAAATACAATTAAGATGGATGTCCGGTTTGCCCTCTCGGTTTACCCTCTCGCGCCATATTTACTTCTTGAAATCCTTAGTGGTGGTTTTATAAATCGCTGATATCACAGCACACGAGATTGGCTATTTTCAAGGTTTTTGTGTCACTGCTGAATTTAAATGGCAGCAGTGACTTTAATTAAAGTGTTTTGGTGAAATATTTATCGTTTAAAAACTCTTCGCTGTCCCCATGAAAGTTTTAGAAACATTATTGCCCGCGCCCCATAACCATGACCAACAAAGTGCGCAATATAATGTAAAAATCCATCTTCAACCAGGAGATGGGGTCGCCCAAGGCTAGAGCATAGCGGTGATCAAAACCGACTTTTGAACGGACATCGTCTATGCAGGTGTCGTATCCTTGGTTCACTTGTGCCAGACCGGTGATGCCAGGGGTAACGCCATAAGTTCGGTCTGCAAAGAAGGGAATGTCGTGTTCAAGCCGTTGATAAAAACCAGGGCGTTCGGGTCTTGGTCCTATCATCGACATTTCACCTTGTAAAACATTAAAAAATTGTGGAAGTTCATCGAGTCGAGTTTTACGCATAAATCGTCCCATTGCGGTGATTCGTGGGTCCTGCTTTGTTGCCCAGGTTGCCCCTGACTGGTGTTCGGCATCAATGACCATAGTACGGAACTTGATCATCTCGAATAGCGCTACGTATTCTGGTAACGCTTTGCCGATGCGCAGTTGTTTGAAGAAAACTGGGCCGGGGGAGTCCAATTTTATCGCCAGTGCTATCAACGGGAATAGTGGGAGAGTTAATATTAATCCGGTGCTGGCTAATAGTAGGTCCGATAAACGTTTAACCTTGTCAGTTAACGGATTGATATGGGAAAAGGTATTCATTTTTAGTCCCTCTTTTGTTTTTACCAAATGGATAAATGCAAAATTATTGATTGTGACACTTCTGATTACACACGTTTCCAACGGCCTCGTTCAAGACCAAAAAGATATCGCAGTGTGCCGACTAACCCAGCAGTATGGCCACCGACGATATAGGCAAGAATCTCGATTAGTCTGTTTGCTCGCTTTGGACGGAATAGGAGATGCCAACTTGCCAGCAAATAAACTATCAATTGGAATGTGGTAAGGAAGGTAAATAACGGGTATTCCGGCGATAACAACAGACTGCCGATAAATGCGATTATCATTAGAAAGGGCATCAAAACCCGTAACGCTTTACCTGAAGCTAAGGCAAAAGCAACACCGCCATAGTTCGGTAACAGCAGTCGTTTCAGACGTAAGAGTTGTTGGCAATTGCCTGCTGCAATACGACGACGGCGTTGATGGTCTTGAACGTCATTGGCTGTTTCTAATTCCAATGCGTTGATGGAGTTTACGTATTCAGCACGATAGCCAGCGGCAACGATCTCCATGGGAAGGATAAAATCGTCATTGATGGTGTCGGGTGCCAAGGGTTGGAATAGCGAGCGTCGAAACAGATAGAAGGCACCATGCGCACCCAAGGTCGACCCCAAGGCCGCCTCACTGGCCTTGATATGACTTTGATACTGCCAATAGGCGGCTTCACCTGTAGAGCCAGGATTGAGTAGGCGGTAGTGACCATTCAGAACGCCTATGCTGGGGTCCTTAAAGTGCTCGGCAGCGATCAGCAATGCATCTACTGACACCAATGCAGAGACATCGCTCAAGACAACTAACTCGCTTTCAATATCTCTCATTACATCATTGATGACGGCGACCTTGCCACGATTTTTCTTAACGTCGCGGATTTCGATGTCTAAGTGCTGACACTCATTTTCTTCGATGGTCCGCGCTGCAATTGCGACCGTTTCATCACTACATCCATCACAAACGATAATAACGTTTAGTCGAGTGATGGGATAATCGAGTATGGAGAGGTTACGTATCTTATCTGCAATCCAGCGTTGTTCATTGTATGCTGGAATCACGATGGTAATCGTTGGCAATTCGTAATCAGTGTTGGTGGGGGTGTAATGGCGGTTATGGCTATTCACCACATGATTTTTTTTGCACTTTTGCACCCAACGTAGGATTAACGGATATCCCAGATGATGGTAGACCACCAACAAACCGCTAATCAGCGTTAGCATCATTATCAGCAAATTATTCATCTTTAACCCCCTGCGTGACGTAGAGCAGCATAGCCCTGTGCCATCATTCGAACATCACCGTGCTGTTGCACAAAACGTCTTGGATTGGTGATATGGGTATGGGAAAGCGTTTTTCGTAAACTTATCGCCATAGCATCAATGTTTCCTGCAGGCATCAATAGGCCACTAATAGGACAAAGAGTTTCACGAGAACCGCCGACATCGGTTATTACGGCGGGTATATTGCAAGCCTGTGCTTCCAAAGGTGAAAGCGGCAGTCCTTCGCTTAATGAAGGTTGACAAAAAATATCGAGGCTCTGGTAAAAAGTCGGCATATCGTCAATGCGGCCAAGGAAATGGACGCGATTATCAAGGTTAAGCGATTCAACGAGGTGACGTAGTTCAGTTTCCATCGAACCAATCCCTGCTAGAGAGAGGTGCATTTTTTCAGGTAGTAGGGCCAGGGCCTGTATTAGATATTTCTGTCCTTTTACTTCTTCTAGTCGCCCACTGCACCCGATAAGGTAAACGTCTTGTGGTAACCCCATTTTCTGCCTTGCTGATTTTAAGTTTCCGGGTATGAAACGTTCGGTATCGATACCATTGTGTATAACTCTGATGTCATTGTTGCAATGTAATTGCTTTCTCATTGTATCAGCAACGATATTCGCATCAGCAACCAGCTGTGGACATACAAGACGAATGGCCCATTTCTCCAGATTACGTTGCTTCGGATCTTCTAGGTGCCATGCATCATGTTCGGTATAAATGATACGTTTAACACCTGCCAGACGGGCAGCGATTCCTGCATATAATAAGGGGCCTATGTGGTGAGTGTGGACCACATCAACATCGAGTCTTTTAAATAATCGACTTAATTGAAGGGCAATATTTGGTTTTGGACCAGATTTTTTGTTTAAAAAAATGAGGTTTTCTTCAACAGATTTTAGGCGAGGCCAATGATCAATTGCTGATTTTTTATTGCCCTCAAGACTAACAATAAATGATCTTTCTTTTTTTTCGTTAAGACTAATAAGGTCGAGAACCATAGTTTCAATTCCGCCTGGACGCATGTGCTGGACGACTTGGATTATAGTATTCATGCCTTACCTCGTTTCGTGTTGATGTAATCAATGTTCATGGAGGTCTCCAATACTCCGCGTTTACGATAAGAACAAAGCAGGTACCGTGCCATTTATCATTATCATTAAAAAACCATATAAAACAATAAAATACAATGAATGATTCCTGGTCGAAAATTTCTTCAGACAATCGATTTGCATATCGCGAACGGTATTACGAAGATTTATTTTCACCTTGCAAAAAGAACAATTGTTTTTCTTATTTTTTTAACACTTATTGTTATATTCCTGTTTAAAACGTTCACTATTTGAGGTGTTGCACCACTGAATGTCTATATTATTCACGAAGACGGTATAACTGATAAAGCCAGGATAGGTTTCACCTAGGATGATTCGTTCAAAGAGTATCTTCCAGGTTACTGGGGATTTTTGATCAAAGGGGGGCGTTATCCCAATTCGTAAAGATAGTATGTCCTTCTTCTACATTGCGTGAGTATATGAGAGTCAATTTTTCCTTACTAATGGAACTCGAGTCTAGTCTCATGCACGTAGATGTAAGTATCAAAAGGTGTATTATTGAGTCTTGTCAGGGTAACAGAAACGTCACGAGAATTCGCACCTTACTGCCTATTTAGAAAACGGCCAATGGCGGGATGCGGCTTAAAACAGGTACTCCAGTCAGTGACTCCAGGTGATCACGGCGACGTAATGTGGTATCGCTGAGTTCTAACATTACAGCCAAACCGCATCCTAAGAAGATGCCGCCAAACAGACCTGCAACGCAAAACAAATACAAAGGAAAGTTGGCGGGGGACGTAGGTGTAAACGGACGGTCAATGACTTTAACTCGCTTGTCTCGCTCAAATATACCCAACGAGCTTGTGATGCGTGCTTTTTCATTGCGTAACATCAAGTCGTCATAAAGATCACGTTTTATATTCAGGTCGCGTTCCAGTTTGAAAAATTCGCTTGAATTTTCACCATATCGCGCAGTCTGAATTTCCAATTCGTTGACCATTTGTTGCAGACTTTTTATTTCTTCGCGCAGACCGTCGACTTTGCTGCGGGTTACTTGTAAGTTCTCTAGTTGAGAAACCAGTAATGGTTGCTCGTTTTTGTCTGCATTCTTGTCTGTATAGATCGGTGCGCTGCTGGCGATAGCCCACAGCTGTTCGATATCGATAGTCTGTTCGGTGCGGGAAAGCATGTGTTGACGCTCTTCTTCCAGACGGCGAAGATTGCGTAACGAACCCTGTATGTTGCTGTGTTTATCGGTATAACGTACACGGCTCAGTGCTAGTTCACTTCGGATACGCACAATCTGTTCCTCAATTCGCCTGAGTACTGGATTGGTCTTCGAGAGCTGTTGGTTCAGTCCACCCAGGCTTCTGGATGCACCAGCCATTTCGGCTTGACGTTCAGACAGACGTTGTTTCAGTAGAGCAAGGCGGGAGATGTTACTAAGATGTAACTCAGGTAGTTCAGTGGTGTGCTGGGTTTTAAAATTAGCCAATGCAACTTCCGCTTTGTCTAATGCCAGTTGACGGTATTTGAGGTGCTCGGCCAGAAAATGGCGTGAATCTTTCATTGATGAGCGTTCCGGTGCCAGCAACTGTTCAATGAACTGTTTGCTGACCGATTTCAGTGTTTCTTTCATACCTTCTGGGCTATTAGATTTATAGTCGATACGTATTAGGTCCATACCGGCCATCTGTACGGTCAAGGCGTTTGAAAGCTCGGCAATAATCTGGTCATGTTTTTTTGCCGACGTCTCTGAATCAATTAATCCACGTTCTTCAGCAACGGCTCCTAGTATGTGACGACTATGCAACAATGTTTTGAGTGCATCGATTCTGTCATTTATTACGAAAGAGACCGCTAGATCCTCGAGAAAGGGGTTCATTTTAGCTGTTTCCTGGATTAGCATGCTGGTGTGAGATGAATAGTGTTTTGGGCTGAAGATGCCGACCAGCAGACCCATAAGAGGAAGTAGCAGTATCGGTACGGCAATGGTGTAACGGCGGCGCCAGCCACCCGCCAGTATGTAGAAAATGCGATAACTGAGTGTATTCATAATGCCTCTAACCATTGGTTGGTTTGCAGGGCGCGGGCTGCCCAGCTATGTTTAGAAACCGCCTTGCGTAATGCCGCAGAAAAAGCGGGTAGGTTACCGACATACTGACTGGCTCTTAATGCCTCAATCATGGCGTCACTGTTGTTGGCCACTTGCAGCAGACCACGATAAGGTTGCATGGCAGGAAACGCGGTGCTGATAATTGGGCGTCCTGCGGCTAAATATTCGCTTAACTTAAGCGGGTTGCAGGCCTGAATTTGTGCATTGTCAACAAAGGGTAGTAAGGATGCTGTCCAGTGCTGGCTGTATGATGGCAGCAGATGATGTGCTCGTTCACCCAATAAGTGCACATTGTCGAATGCGGTTAACGCACTGACATCAATTATCGGTTTGCCAATAAAGACAAAATGCCAGTCTGACATTTGCCGTATGGTCGCCTGCAACATTTCAATATCGAACCATTCGGAAATACTGCCGTAGAAGCCAGCCACAGGGCGTCCATCATCGGGCAGGTCTGCTGCGCGTGGTGCAGGTTCTGAAAACAATGAATAATCCACTCCGTGGGGTAATAGATATGAGCGTGAGGAGGGGAATTTCTTTGCCAGGTTTTCGCTGGCAGAGAGAATTAGATCAGCCTTCTCTGAGAGTTCTTTTTCACGCTCGGCGACGGTGTCATGATCGACTCCAGCCAGGGCGGAAAAATCATCACCACAGTAATATACCAGTGCTGAGTCACCGAGTTTCCCGGCAACATCGACAGCCGTCGGTAATGAAGTCCAGAGTATCGGTGATTGCAAGTTGGCCTTTTTTACAACAGGTGCGATTTGTGAAATGAGTAGTCGTGCCGCTAGCCAACGTCCTAATCGACTACGTGGGGCGGGCAGTGTACGCGGGTAGACGATATGGAAATTATCACTGGGTAATGTTTTTGTGTCTATATCCATGACGCTAGCGCTAGCACGGGTTAATGTGTTGCCACGTAATTTATTCAGGGCACGCTTGATATCTCGCCAGCCAAAAGTTGGGCGGCGCAGACCGATAGAATTAACCCAGACGACTTTACGTTGCTTTGCCAAGTGACTTATCAGATGCTGGGTGCTGCTGGGTAGGCCCCCCCAATCTTCAGCAAAGACAATCAGGTCATGTTTCATATCGTGACTGACTTTTTTTATTACTGGACGTTTTATTACTGAGCTGGTTCAGCTGCCGAATCACCCGAGCCGGTATTCCACCTGCCAGTACCATTGCAGGCAGGTCGTGGGTTACCACGCTGCCGGTAGCGACGATGGTACCCTGTCCGATGCGAACGCCTGCCAGTACTGAGACATTGGTCGCAAGCCAGACGTCATCCTCCAGGATGATGTCACCAACTTGCTCGTTAGTTTCAGGGGCTCCGGCTGCACGGGCTTCGGTATCCAGCGGATGACCAGGATAACCGGCCAGAAGCGCGCGACCGGCAATACGGACATTGTTGCCGATCTCTACACGTTGGCCTACGGCGATGGTGGTCATCCAACCGATATCAACATTGTTACCCACCTGCAATTCGGGCGTTTGACGGGCACAGGTACGGCCGCTGAAAGTAGTGTGTCCTGAGACCCGGCAGTGGTCGCCGATATGGATGCGTAGTGCCCCGCTGATAAAAGGCAGGCCACCCAAGAGGTTCAGGTTACGGCCTACGGTGTCACATCGTCCTTTCAGCAGCGGCGTCCACCACAGTATGCGGGTCAGTGTTGTGGTTAGCATACGCAGGAAGCAGTGAAGAGAATACAGTGGCGCAACAACGAACCGGGGGGCAGGCATTTCGAATTGGCGCAGGGTTTTGAGCTGCACGAACAAGGTTTTTGCCAGGGGGGTTTTACTGTGCTTTAGCCATTGTTTGGTCTGATTCAGAGTGAGTATTCTCATCATAAATTACTCAACGGTCACGGATTTGGCGAGATTGCGGGGTTGATCAACGTCAGTCCCTTTGAGTACGGCGATGTGATAAGCCAGCAATTGCAGCGGCAGGGTATAGAGAATGGGTTGAAAAAACTCCTCGATATCCGGCATGACGATGGCATCATCGATATAGTTTTGGGCTGTCGTTACGCCTGCCTGATTGCTGATCAACACGACCTTTGCGCCACGCGAACTGACCTCGCGTAGATTGGAGAGTGTTTTACCAAACAAGGGGCCGGGGGGTGCAATGACCACTACGGGCATTTGATCATCGACCAGCGCAATGGGGCCGTGTTTAAGTTCTCCTGCCGGGTAGGCCTCGGCATGAATATAACTGGTCTCCTTTAGTTTCAATGCACCTTCCAGTGCCAATGGAAAGGCGATGCCGCGCCCAAGATAAAGCATGTTAGTGACTGGCTGGAGTTTGCTGGCGATTCGTTGGATACTCTGATCATTCTGTAGAAATTTGTGCATTACCTTAGGCAGTTGCTGGAGCCGTTTAAGCAAGCGGGTTTCTTCCTCCACTTCAATCTGCCCATTGGCCCGGGCAGTGGCGAGGGTTAACATCAAAAAGACTGTTAATTGGGCCGTAAATGCTTTTGTAGAAGCAACGCCAATTTCTGTGCCTGCCAGTGTTGGCAGCATGCCGTCACTTTCATGCGCAATGCTGCTATTGGTCACATTGATCATCGAAAGACATTTTTGCCCTGCGTCCTTTGCATGATGCAAGGCGGCTAAGGTATCAGCAGTTTCTCCAGACTGAGAGATAAACAGTGCGACCTCTTCACTGTTTAAAGGGGCGCGGCGATAGCGGTACTCAGATGCGATATCGAGATCGACCGGCAGTCCGGCAAATCCTTCCAGCCAATATTTACCCACCATGCCGGCATAGTGGGAGGTGCCACAGGCAATAATGGAGAGACGCTGGAGCTGATTAATGGCAAAGGGAAGTCTTGGAAGTTTGACCTTGGAGCCATTTGAATTCAGGTAATGCGCTATGATTTTTTTAACCACGTTTGGCTGCTCATAAATTTCTTTCTGCATATAGTGCCGGAAGCCTTTTTTGTCACCAGCCTGCTCATTGGCCACCAATGAATGCATGGCTCTCTCAACAGGCTGGCCATCGATATCGGTAATGCTTAATGTGTGACGAGTAATGCAAGCTAGGTCACCATCATTCAAATGACAAATTGCATTGGATTGTGCACTCAACGCATTTTCATCAGAGGCAAGACAGAAGCCATCATTAGCGACACCAACTACCAATGGGCTCCCTCTGCGTGCGGCATATATTCTATTAGAATGGTCGTTGAAAACTACCGCAATGGCAAAGCTGCCATAAATACAAGCAAGCGCCTCTTGTATGGCTTGTTGGTAATCATGTCCGGCATACAGATTTCGGGTGATCAATAATGGAATGATTTCGCTATCGGTATCACTCTGAAATCGATAACCATCTACTTTTAGATCACCCATTAGCTCCTGATAATTTTCGATAATACCGTTATGAACAACCGCTACCTGCGCTGTCATATGAGGATGGGCATTGCATTCAGTTGGGGCACCATGGGTTGCCCAACGTGTGTGGGCGATACCACTGACACCTTCCAATGGAGAACATTTAAGCGTTTCCTTCAGACTCGCTAACTTGCCCTTAGCACGTCGCCGTTCAAGCCCTTGTTGCCCAATTACGGCAATGCCCGCGGAGTCGTATCCTCGGTATGAAAGTGCTTCAAGCCCAGCTATCAAACTACTCGTGACTGATTTATCTTTGATTGCTCCGAAAATACCGCACATATTTTTATTCCTATTTTGTGTTTGTTTGGAGAATCTATTGCAGAGAGTGGGCCAGTTTCAATAGGTTAATAAAAAACAACAGGTTATTATTTTTTGGGAGGGTAATAGCGTTTGCAATACTGGATAATTTGCAAACTGCTGTGCGCTTTGCGAATAAAAATATTTGGAAAGCTTGGTCGGATGAGAAGGCACTATCGTGGGGTAGAGTGCTAGGTGACCTCAACACGATTGCGCCCATATTGTTTTGCTTGATAAAGTGCTTCGTCTGCACGTGCCAGCAGGCGAATAGAGTCATCTGTGTCGGGAAGGAAGCTGGTCAGGCCGAAACTTGCAGTGACCGTTAATATTTGTGAAGAGGTGTGGATCTGCAGATTTTGAATGAGTGAACGGTATCGTTCACAGGGTTCCAGGGAGTGGCTCACATCGGCGCCTGGCAGACAAATGCAAAACTCTTCGCCACCAATGCGGCCGATACTGTCTTCGGTGCGCAAATTTACTGAAAGCACTTTGGCAACAGACAGTAAGACGGCGTCTCCAGCCTCATGACCGTAAGTGTCGTTGACCTGTTTAAAATGGTCCAGATCCATATAGGCGATAGATAGCGAGGTGTTGTGACGTTTCGCACGAGCCAGTTCCGAATCGAGTATGGTAAGAAAGTGGCGGCGGTTAGGCAGTTTCGTTAGTTCATCGGTATGCGCCAGTACTTCAAGTTGCTGATTCGACGCGAGTAGCTGTTGTCGCATATTCGCAATGCGTTGCATGGCCGTTATTTTGGAGTTTACTACGATGGCATTGACAGGTTTTGTCAGATAATCATCACCACCGGCTGCGATACCGTTTGCAATGTCTTCGGGCCTGGTTTGGCCACTGAGAAAGATAATGGGACACCACTCCTTGGATCGCCCTTTCTCAATAGCACGAATGCGGCGCGCGGTCTCATAGCCATCCATACCCGGCATGCGAACGTCTAAAAAAATGAGATCAAACGCTTTCGGTTGATTTGAGAGAAATATCAGTGCATGAAGACCGGTGGCGGCTTCCGTTATGCTATGCCCCAGTTTTCTCAGCAGGGTTCTCAGCAACATACGCTCACTGGTGGAATCGTCGATAATCAGGATCGATAGTGATTGTGTGTACGTTGTGTTATCCGTGCGCATATTCTTTCTGCCTGATGTGATTACGATCTGTTTCTGGAATTCATAACGGGTGAGATTCAGAAGGACGTTAACTTTCGGACTAAAACTGCACCACTTCTGGGGCACGTTCAAAATATGCCATTTTATGTAACATTAGGGTTTACTTAAGCCTTGATTATGTTTGTTGCCAATGCTGGAGGGAGGTGTGAATCCACCCAACGGGCAACGGCCACCACCAGCGCGGCGAGTATGTAGATTGGCCAGGTAAATCCCTGCGTCAGGAAGGTGGCGGAGACTACTGTGCCCAACAAACCAGCCAGTACCGCCTGTGCTGTGGCATGTATGGCGGGGTCGACCCGGTTGAGGTTTTGTTCGATGCGTTGTAGCGAATGGATCGAGGTCTTGACTAGCATAACGATGGTGGTGATGAAAACGGTCAGCCCGAGGAACCCGGTCTCGGCTAGTACTCCAAACCAGGTGCTGTGTACAGCATGATTGAGGCCATCCCAGTGGGGACTGTAGAAGAAATAGTTCGAATAAAAGTTATTGATTCCCACGCCGGTAAACGGATTATGCAACGCCATACCGTAGGCGGCTTCCCAGGCAAACAAACGGCCCATAGCGGAGGCATCAATGCCAGCCTCGGCAGCACCACCCGAGGCGCGATCGGAGATACCGGCAAGCACAAACAGAGCAATTGCGGCGATTCCTCCAAGGCTGTAAAACAGTACCTTGGATTGGATGCGACGGTAACCGTAGACCCCGAATATCGCCATGATGCCGAGCAGGCCGCCGCGGCTTTGGGTGGCAATGACGGCGGAAAAAAGTATCAGCACACTGAGTAAACCAAAAAATTTAGTGGAGCGTCCCAGACTGGCGGTCATCACCAGACTGGCGGCAAAGGCGACGGGAAACATCAATACTAAAGCCAGATCATTGGGGTCACCCAGTACTGAGCCGATAGTCCGTCCGATGGTGACCCGTGTCTCTTCTACCATGCCGATGCCATTGAACTTGTTGGACAAGGCGACCAGGCCGACCAGCGTGCCAAAGAATGTAATGAGTCGGGAAGCCAAAGCAAAATCTCGGGCGGTACGAGAGAGCCAGGCAATGGCAAAGGTCATTATAATGATCTTCCAGTAAATGCCTTTAAAGTATTCAATCGCGATAGGACGGTTACTGGCCATCAGGGTACCGAGTAGAACCAGGCCAAAAAATAGGGTGACCGCAGTCAGTTCCGGTCGCCAGTAAGCTTCAATTTTACGAGTCAGCCCAACGTGCCAGATCAATGCACCCAGTGAGGCCATCGATAGAAACAAAGGGATCTTCAAATTGTAGAGTTCTGGAAAGACTTCATGGATACGGAAAAAAGAAAATACCACAAATAACAGAACCATCAAAAAAGACTGGTTGAGTGTTAATAGTATGGCAAGTGGAGCCAGGCCAATGGCAATAGCCACAGCTGGGTGTGGAATAAACTTCCATAGAACCCCGAACAGTAAGCACAAAAATAGAGCCAGTAGCGTCTGAGTTGAGCGATGTTGGTTGCCCGGTATCATAGTGAAAACACCCTTTTTGCCATCATAGCTGGCAGAGGGATTAGCCTGAGTAAAAGTGCTGTGCCCAACAGAGTGATTGTAGCTATCACGATGATGAGTAATTGTTGGCTGGTGGTCGCTGCTTGCGAACCGAGTATTAACCAGCCACTACTGATGATCGCCATCAGTAATATTGAGCGACCGGGATAGGGCAATGGTAAAAAATGCTGGCTGGCGATAAAAAATAGCACCAGACGGAGTGCTTGCGCGGACAACAGCGCAAAGATAACGCCCCACACACCGTGAGCTGGTGTCCACCAGAGCATGCCAGTGATACCGACGATGGCGCCAAGAATATTGATGAGCAATTGGGTGCCGGTGGTTTTTCCAATAAAACAGCCAAGATTAGTCAGCTCTGTCATCTCTTTGAGAAGCATAACTATGACTAGTCCTAACACATATTGACCTGATATACTATAGCTGGCAGGTAATAATCCGTTTATTAACAACGGGGAGATTAGTCCGATCAATACGGTGGTGATTAAGGCTAACGCGATACCCAATGTAATAAAACGAGCAACTGTTTTCTGGCCATTAGCTTCGTTAAGCACTTCAAAACGGCGCGGCGACCACCACATGCCAAAGGGTTGCATAAGCAGTACCACAGCTAAAGCAAATTTGGCAGCGACACCGAATTGCGCGACATCGATCAAAGTTGCATAGTCTGCGAGAATCCAGCGGTCCAAACCGTTCAAAGAAAAAGCCACCAGACCACTACCCACAAGGGGTATGCTGTAGATCAGTGCGCTCACGCCAGTGGTGTGGCTGAGGCCGAGTCCAACATCGCGAATATGCAGATAGCCAAGAATCAAGGCCTGACCGACAGCGGCTATCAGGCCCGCTTCCAGCACACCTTCCACACCTCTACCTAGGCTAAGAAGAACTACAACAAGTAGCGCCTGTGTCACTGCGCGACCGGTAGTGGCGAAGAAAAAATGACGTGCGCGGTTACACATACGCAGCCAGCCAAGGGGAATAGAAATGCAGCCTTCCAGAGCCAGCATGGACATCACCAGCCTCAGTTCGTAGGGGGTGAGGTTTCCTGGTGCCCAGCTTGCAATGACATCTGCTGCTAGCCATCCGATGAGCCAGGCAATACTGCCGATAATCAAGCTCAGGCCGAAAATCTCTGAGGCCAGACGCCGTCGATAATACGCATCGCGGGTCATTCCGGCGTAGCGGAACAAGGTGTGATCCATACCCATGCCGACCAGAATGCTGCCGATGATGGCCAGGGAGCTGATGACTTCAAGTCGACCGAACGCCTCCGTGGATAAATGGTAGGCAATAAACGGTAGCATCAGCAGTGATACACCTTTCATCAGAGCAATGCTGGTACCGTAGAGGAGGGTCTGTTTCAACCCATCAGGTAAGCTGCGTCGTTGACGATTCATGGAGTGTTCTCCGTGTTCGCCTGGGTGGTTTGTCTGTCTTCTAGAGGTGATTCTTTTTCTTGCAGTGAATCTACTATTGCGGCGTATCGGATTTTGGCTCTGTAGCCAGAGGCTATCTTGGCGGCGGCGTTTCCCAAGCTACGGATGCGATCCATGTCACCACTTATAGCGTGTAGTTTGTTGGCAAGATCCAGTGTATCGCCC
This sequence comes from Ectothiorhodospiraceae bacterium, assembly GCA_002401775.2. Lineage (GTDB taxonomy): Bacteria > Pseudomonadota > Gammaproteobacteria > SZUA-152 > SZUA-152 > SZUA-152. The sequence continues at coordinate 54,588 of NVUB02000198.1, read as the reverse complement.
GGCCTGTATTTGATGCAGTCAATGCCATTTTTTAAGGTACGATCCCAGTAGGCATCGTCTGCCGGTATCAGCACACAATGACCTGCCGCCATCGCTTCCAGAATGGAAAGACCAAAGGGTTCATTGTGACTGGTGGAAACAAAGATATTGGCAGTGGTGCGTATTTCATCCAGGTGTGCCGGGTTTTCGTGCCAATGCACCGCATCAATCACTATTGGTGCGTCGCTCACCGGTAACTGGGTTTCTTTGGGACGTATATAGCAAATTTGAGTTTCGGGACGTGCCCTGGGTTCAATGCGTTTTAGAGCATTGAGAAGAGTTTCCAATCCTTTCCATTTAAGTAATGAAGCGGCCCAGAAGATGACGGGACGTTCGTGTTGGCATCGGCTTGGCCAGGCGTGATCGGGGAGACCATTTTGCATGATGCGGAATTGAGGAGAGATAAGGTCATGTGGCGTAGCGGTGAGCACGTATAGTGCGGAGAGCAGGGAGTTGCGAGCGCTGTTCAGGTAATGGACCTCATCTGCTGCGCGAAGACAGCGGCCAATCGTGTGCGAACGGGCAACTGGACCATGAATTAATTGCACGAGCCGGAATCCCAGAATTGACTTTGACAGATAGAGGGCTAGGTCAATTCCAGGTCCTGATGCGCCGATGGCGATATCCAAACTGCCGAAGCGCAAACGTGTCAGCACCAGTTGAAAAGCGATGAGCATGTGACGCAAGAAATAGGGAATACCCTGCTCTTGTTGCGAGAGGAATTTTGGTTCAAATAAGTGTACGCGTTTAAGTAGCGGCCACTGCCATGAGTCACCGTCGGCAGTCAGGACGGTGATGCGTATTTGCTCGCTGTTGAGTAGACGCAATATGTTTTCGGTAGCGATTTTAGAGCCTCCGGTAAAGGCTATGGGATCGAGTACCAGTAAGTGACGTTTAGGGTTCATAATGTAACCTTGCTGAGAAATCTGTTGCGTGTGAAGTTCAACAACAATGGAAGTGGTCAAGAAAATTTAGTAAGCTGAGATCACTGCCACATATCCACTTGTTACCACAAAAAGTGAAAAGAATAGCGAGTGGGTCGTGATAGCCGGGATGTTGTGGTTGCATACTGATACCCTGATTGCGTGAATGCTCTACAAATAGGGTTAGCAAGGGACGCGCCAATAGTTACAACGGAGGTTGATCAGTTGATTTTCATAGAAAAGTTTGTAGAAATAGAAACGCCAACCACGCATTTTTTGTGGTCTGCTTCGCAGATTGCAATTAGCTTGCGATCTGCCAGTAGATAGAAATCAGTTGAGGTATGGCTATATCGGCGGAGAAACGTTGTAGGATTTTTTCTCTGGCTGCGCGTTTAAATGAGTGTCTTTGCTGTTTGCTCATGCCGACCCATAATCGTAGTCGGTTCGCTAGTTCATCACCATCGCCTGGCGTTACAAGCCAACCATTGCTATCGGTATCGACCAGTTGATTGAGCGCACCAACGCGGGAAGCCAGCACAGGGATACCCCGAACCATGGCTTCAAGTGCCGCCATCGGCAGGCCCTCGTGACGTGATGGCATAACCAGCAAACCAATCTTGGGCCAGACCGAGGCCATATCATCCTGTTGTCCGTGAAAATGGAGATTTATTGGCGCAGAAAGTTTTAATTCGGCTGCGAGCGGTCCATCGCCATATATATGAAAATGGTATTGAGGGAATCGGCGGGCGGTCCGTAGGAAATAATCGGGGCCCTTTTCTATGCTAAGTCGCCCCACAAAAGCAATCTGCTTTCCGTACGAAATTTGTAGTCCGTTGCTTTCAACAAAGTTGTCAACCACAGTGGCGTTGACAGGTAACCGGCGCGCAATTTGCGGGCTCACGGCGAAAACACGGGAAGCAAGACGTGCTGTTTGCCGATCCAGCCAGTCATACAGTTTCAGTTTTCCGGATGAGGTTTCACCAGCGTGGTAGGTAGATGCAACTGGAATATTACAAAGCGCGGCTACGAAACGACCCAAAATTCCCGACTTGTAACCATGAGTGTGAAGAATCGATGGGCGTGATTTTTGCACGATATTCCAGAGTGTGGTGATACTGCCATTCAGGGTGGTGGTCGAGATGCCACGATGGAGCAATGCATCACGTAGCGGGTGATCTCCGTAGTCGTTGAGAAATATCACTAATACATCCTGATCATGTTTATGTAAACCTACGGCCAACTGAAGCACGTGAGATTCTATGCCGCCTGGTTTTCGGCTATCCAGCAAAATCCAGATGCCATTTTGCGATATCAGTTTTTCTTTTAGCGCTTTATGTTTCATATGTAATGTAACTTCAGTTGTCTGTGGGAATAAACACTTAAAAGCAATATTAGTGCCGAATTTTCCATGCAAGCTGATTAACTTATAGGTGCTAGTTCGTATTGAAAGAGACTGCAGAATGCAAGAATTGGTATTCGCTCGCGCAAAATGCGATGCAGAGTGTTGCTGATTACAGTTGAGCATAACAAAGGCACCCTGAGCTTCGCCCATTTTAACTTGGCATGCTGTTTGCCTAAGCTCTGATAAATACTAATACGAAGAGGACGTGTAAGATGGCAAATTATCTGGTTACTGGTGGCTGTGGTTTTATAGGATCTCACTTGGTGGAAAGCCTGCTAGAAGATGGACACCGCGTACGTATCCTCGATGACCTCTCTACAGGAAAACTGACGAATATTTCGGAACACCAGTGTGAGGTTATTGTGAATGATGTTATCGACAGTGAAGTGGTTCGTTCCTGCATGCAGGGTATGGACGGATGTTTTCATCTTGCGGCCGTCGCGTCGGTGCAACTATCAAATGAAGAATGGGTCAGGACTCATCAAGTTAATCTTACAGGCACGATTAACGTATTCGATGCCGCTAGGGAAACTAAAATACCGGTGGTATATGCCTCATCGGCGGCAGTATACGGTGACAATGCCGAAGTGCCCTTGAAGGAGAGTTCAGAGGTAAGGCCCATAGTGGCCTATGGAGCCGATAAACTAGGATCGGAATTACACGCACGAGTCGCATCACTTGTACATGGAGTGCCTACCACTGGCATGCGGTTCTTCAACGTATATGGGCCTCGTCAGAATCCGTATTCACCCTATTCTGGGGTTATTTCGATCTTTGTCGATCGAATTATAAAAGAGCATTCGATAACTATTTACGGTGATGGAGAACAGATTAGAGACTTTATTTATGTCGGAGATGTTATACGGTTCTTGCGTTCTGCGATGGAGAATGTCAGCCGTACACCCGTAGTGTTTAATGTTTGCACTGGTGAGACAGTAACGATTAGTCAGCTCGCAAAGACAGTTATGTCGATTACCGCACGACAAGTACCGATTGTGAACAAACCAACACGAAAAGGGGATATTCGGGTGTCGGTGGGTGACCCTAGTTATGTAAAGCGTAAGCTGGGAGTGACTGCTAAACAGTCATTAATGCGGGGTTTGCAAATGCTCATTGAATATTCAAAAGAGGAGTGCGTGATAAGGTGCGTGGATTAGGTCGGATAGTCATTCAGGTTCAAGTTTAAACATTGTGGTATGTATTTATACTTGGTTATTGAAATTTTTAATGTGCTTTAAAGCTGTAAACTCCCTAAGGGGCCTATTGAAGAAAACACCTAGATAATATAAAAATGTGAAATTTTTTAAATATTCATTTTTATTTTTTAAAAGTGACACAACCAATCGATTTGAATTATTTATAATTTTTCATATCATTAGACAATCAGTTTAAAAATATCGAAGATATTGGTTTGTTTATAAGGAGTTTCGATGTTGTTATGGAGGAATTTAAGATGGACCATAAACTGATCAGGAAGTTGTATTGATGCTGAAGTTAAGTATTAGGGGAGTTTAATGTCCCGATTGGTTTCTTTGTTCCGAAAGACCTCTGTTCGAAGGTCTTGGGCGTAGACTACCATGGAAGCACCGTGAATTAATTTTACCGGATAGTATCCACTAACAACATAGTGGGATGATGAAATTATTAAGGCGTAGAGAGTGAAAGCGAAAATATTTTCTGTCCGTCAATCTAAGGAAACTCCGGCTCACAAAAAAATGAGATAATTGGTTCTTGCTATCAATTCCAATAATATTGGTGTCTTGCACAGTAAGAGCTGAGACCTGGATATCAGTCTCGTTTTAGTCTGGCTCCCAGCCCTGTTTTTTTCTATAAATCGTAGATGGGCTGACTTCAAGTAGAGCGGCAGCCTTTGGTATATTGCCGTCACAGACTTCGATGGCTCGTTCAATGGCCGCACGTTCAACGCTTGCCAGCGGTTTAATGGGCCCATTCCCACAGCTATCAGTGGCTTCCAATTTTTTCTGTGGATGAGACAGTCTGGATATTTCGACCTCGTTTAGTGGAGTGTTTAATGGTGCGGGAAGATGAGCCAATGTGACGGTTTCATCATTATGTAATACAACAATATTTCGAATGACGTTTTGTAATTGGCGCACGTTACCTGGCCAGTTATAGCGACGCAGAATAACTTCAACCTCCGGGTTGAATAACCTGAATCCTTTGCCTTCTTCTTTCGCGTAGGTGATGAGAAAATGCTCAGCAATCTCCATGATGTCATCACCGCGTTCGCGTAAAGGAGGCAAGTGTAGAGGCACTACATGTAAACGATAATAAAGGTCTTCTCTAAAACGTCCCGCAGCGACGTCTTCCAGTGGGTCACGGTTGGTGGCACAAATGAAGCGGACATCCACTTTTTCCAGCTTACTTCCGCCAACTTTCATAAAACTACCGGTCTGAACGAATCGGAGTAATTTGGTTTGCAGGTCAAAATCCATTTCACCAATTTCATCCAGAAATAAGGTGCCACCATCAGCCTGTGACGCGGCTCCTTTTCGGTCAGCTGAGGCGCCGGTAAAAGCGCCTTTGATGTGTCCGAATATTTCACTTTCCATGAGGTCGTGGGGTATAGCCCCACAATTTAAGGCGATAAAGGGTTGCTTGATGCGCGTGCCTTGAGCGTGAATGGCTTCGGCACACACTTCTTTGCCAGTGCCGCTTTCACCTGTGATAAAGATGGTGGCTTTGCTGGGGGCGGCAGCATCGATAATTCGGTAAACCGCCTGCATCGGTAAACTCTGACCTATAAAGCCGTGATAGCGTTTGCGATCAAAGGTGCTCTGATAATCATCCACTAAATTTCTTAATCGGGACCGTTCAAGTAAATTTCTGACAGTCGTTTGCAGTCGATTTGCTGCGACGGGTTTTTCCAGAAAATCTTCTGCTCCGATGCGCATAACATCCACAGCTACATCCACCGAACTGTGACCGGTGATGACAACCACGGATACAGGGAAGCCTTCTTGTCTTATCCAACTGAGGATTTCCTGTCCATCCATGTCTGGCAGTTTAAGGTCAAGGAGGATTAGCTCGGGTGGATTAGCAGCAATGAACGCTTTGGCGCCTGCCCCTGTATCCACATGGGTCAGGTTTATCAGTTCATCTTTCAGATAGAGCTGAAATAGCCTTGCCTGGTCAGCAGCATCTTCTACTAAAAGTATGTTGGGTTTATCACTCATAAGTTTTCTTCTGTATATGGTAGTTTCTGATCAAGCCTTAAACTCAATCTTTTTCACCCATGATTTAATCAGCCCCCACGTTTTTAAAATCCTTTCTCGGCGCGTTGTGTCAACAGGCGAAAAGAATCATCAGCAATTAATGACAGCAAGTCGGCGTCCGCAAATGCCAGTTCGTGATTGCTCTGCTGACAAAGGTGTTCTACCCTCCGGGCCAAGGTGTGGAGCTTCGCATTGCCATGGGCGGCTGCACTACTGCCTAGCGTATGGCTTTCAAACTCAAGTGTTTTGGCATCATGCTCCGTGATTGCATTCTGGATCTTTTCAACCCGCTTTCGGGCATCTTCGATGTAAAATAATAGCAACTCAGGGACGATTTCTGGAGAGGTGTCTCGGGCCAGTTGTTTAAGCACTGCCTCGTCCACAAATGGTTCATCAGGCAAGTCATCAGGCTTATCATTGGTATCGGCAGAGGAGGTGTCTGCTTGAGGAGTCACAGGGTCTGATTGTGGCATTTGAGGATTGCTGGATTTAGTCCAGCGGGAGATGCAGTACAACATGGCATTACGGTCTATCGGTTTACTCAGGTAGTCATTCATACCCGCTTCAATAAAATGCTTTTTATCTCCCGACAGGGCATGGGCGGTGAGGGCGACAATGGGGAGCTTACTGGCCTGCCCGGAGAGTTGGCGGATCTTACGGGTAGCTATCATGCCATCCATCTCCGGCATGGAAATATCCATCAGCACAATGTCGTAAGGTATGCTACGAACCGCATCGACCGCTTCTCGCCCATTGGCGACAATGTCTACCTGTAGGCCAGCGTATTCCAGAATGCTTTTGATTACCAGCTGGTTGGCCGGGTTGTCCTCCGCCAATAGGATGCGGGTGTTGGCAGCGGGCAGCTGTTGGTATTCTTGAGATTCCTGTTCATTTTCACATTCAGATTCGTTCGCCATTTCCAGTAGAGGGGTAAATACAAAAGTGCTGCCAATGCCTGGCTTACTGCTAAAATCGATTTTTCCATGCATGAGAGTGGCCAGGCGTTTGCAGATGGCCAGACCCAGGCCGGTGCCTTGGTGGTTTCTGGAATGGCTTTGATCGACCATGGTGAATTCTTCGAACAGGGATGTTTGAAGGTGTTTGGCAATACCGATACCGGTATCTTGCACCGAGCAGTGGAGGATAAAGTTTTCATTATTAACGGTGCTGGCCGAGGCTTTGATAGTGACTTTACCGCTGGGAGTGAACTTGATAGCGTTGTTGATCAGGTTGATCAGAATTTGGCGTAATCGATCCGGGTCTCCCTTGGTATAGCGGGGCAGGTTTGGGTTTAAAAAAAGAATAAGCGCGAGCGATTTTTGGTCCGCCTGAGGTTTGAGTAATTCGGTGCTATTGGCGAGCAGGCGATGTAGATCAAAGCTGGTGTGTTCCAGCTCTAGCTTGTCTGCCTCCATTTTGGAGAAGTCGAGAATGTCGTTAATGATGGTTAGCAGTAGTTCGCCTGAGTCACGGCCGGTGCGCACTAGCTCTAGTTGATTATTATCTAGCGAGGTATCTCTGAGTAGACCAAGGATGCCCAGGACGGCATTCATGGGTGTGCGAATTTCATGGCTCATGGTGGCCAGGAAGCCGGACTTTGCTCGGTTGGCGCTGAGGGCTTCGTCATGGGCAACCTGTAATTGTTCACGTGTTTGCAATAGCTCACGTTCACGTTGGTCACGTTGTTGCATCATGCCAGCGAGGTCGTTTGCCGATGTTGCGAGAAGCTCAAGTTCACGACTGGCGTAGAGGGTTTTTTTTAAAAGAGGAAGTTGTTTGTTTTCCGATAGTGCAGTCAGGTGACTGGTGATTCGACGGATCGGGCGAACGGTGAGCCAGTGAATGAGTATGACGGTTAGACCGGTCAGGAGTATTAGCATGGCTGAGATAAATATTTGAACCTCTGCAACATGGCGGTTTATTTCTTGTTGTACTGGTTCGATATCCCAATGGATATTAATGGTGCCAAACCGTTCGCCTTCAAATTTGATGGTATAGCTGTAATTGCGTATATCATTATTGGCTTCGGAGTGCGGGCGTAAGCTTTGAACCAATAAATTACCTTTCTCATTCTCTATGGTGAGGCCAACCATGTTGGGTGCTTGCGCTAATGATTGTGCAGCGATAGTTTCCAATAGGGGGATATCCTCGGTTATCACGGCATCGATGGCTGTTGCGGCTAAAAGCGCAAAGGAACCACGACTTTGCTCCTCTACCTGCTTGAACACAAAGTTACTGACCACATTGCGAGCCAGTGATGCGGTAATCAAATTGACTAGCACTAAAACGGTGAACAGTGCCAGTGCCAACTGTAACCAGAGTGGCCATCGTATATGAATCGAGGGAGGCTGGTGACTCATAGGGTCTGCAACCGCTTACGGAGGTTCAGTTGCTGCCTGCCTTTAGGAAAAAATCACCATTATTTTGCATCGATTCACGAATGATGGCGTAGTCATCGTCCTGGGCTGGAAGAAAACCTTGTTTCTTAAGCGTTTTAAGCGCGGCGGAATCAGTGAAGTCGAGAAGGATTTCTTTGAGTGCGGTGAATACTTTTTTACTCATTTCGCTTCTGGCAATCCAAGGTTTAGTAACATTTGGAAAACGGGCCAGTTCACGAATTTTTACACCTTTCGCTTTTAACTTTTTGAATGTACTCTCTTTGAGTGCACCGGCATCAAACTGCCCTGCACCCACTGCAGTGCCAACTCTGTCGTGCCGGTGAAGATATTTATAACTCGCCAGATCATTCGCATACACTCCCTTTTTTGTCAGCAGGTATTGTGAAAGATAACGACCAATAGTGGATCGTTCATTACCAAATGCAAAAGAATGCCCTTTGAGTTGAGATATTTCTTGAATAGGGCTTTGTTCTTGCACGCAAATTATCCCATAAAATACTTTTTTTCCTTTTTTACTCTCCATGGCGAGCAACTGTAGGTCCGGATTGCGGGCTTTACTAGTGACGTAAGACGCTGGCCCCATGCGTGCAAAATCAACCTTTCCATTCACTAAAAAATCAACTCCTTGTTCATAGCTTCTGGCGACTTGTAGGCTGATGTGGGTCGGTTCACCCAGTTTATCCGTTAATCGAGTTTCAAGGGCATTAAGTATTGGTCGGAACATTCTAACCATCGTTGTGGGTTTGTCTGAAGTGTAGACCCCGAACTTGAGATCTATGTCAGCTTGAACAGGAGTGATAGCAAAGCACGTTAAAATTAATGTTGTGGCTATAAAGGGATTCATGATTTTCTTCCAGTCGTGGCTAGTGTATTCAATTGAGTGATTATCTAATTCAGGCTGGTTGGATTCAACATGTTACTGACTTTCTCTCCCAGTATCTGTAATGAAACAGGTTTGGTTAGGTAGGCGTCGGCACCAAGGTTGAAAGCATTTTCAATGTTCCCCACTTTATTTCGGCCAGTGAGCATTAATACAGGAGTGTTTTTTAACTTGCTCTCTCGTTTAAGGTGTTCAAGAACTTCTGGCCCTTGTATTCCGGGTAACATCCAATCGAGAATGATTAAATCAGGGTTGTGGGCATTCGCCTGTGCCAGACCATTTTCCCCATCCATTGCCACGATGACGGTTACATCCTCGTGCATCTTTAAACGGACATGCAGCAGACGCTGCAGGCTTGGATCATCGTCTATGATGAGCACTTTTTTCTTGCGAGAGCTAAAGAACACGGTATTTTCCTTTTTAGTCAATAAATATGTGGAAGTTATTAATAGTTAAGCAATGATTATGCCAATTGATGCATAAGCTATTCTTGGATGTGAGTGTTGTTGTGGTTATTAAATAAAACATATTAAATTCAAAGAGTTTCGGGAATGAATGGTGTGAATATGTTTTATTTAGTAATCACTAATTATCACGAAAGTGAGAGGGAGTTTTTATTTTGCTTTGCATTTTGCAAATTACGATAGGTTTTTCCATATGTGTATACGGTTGACAACATTGAACTCTCAAGAGTTAATTAATATGGCGCACTTCTTGCCTTTCCGTTTATAGGTCAATAATTAACTTGTGTTTAGTAGCGAAACTACTTTTCCCAATGTTTCCAGGACATGCATAAAGGTGGTAAAAATGTTGCCTATAATTGATAGCTCTCGATATTTAACTGGAGCGAGAATTCTACTAATTGATGATTCAGAGTCTTTTCAGAGTATAACGACTGAGATGCTTAATAATGTCGGGGTTGCTTCCGTGACAGTGGCGTCCACCCTAACTGCGGGAATGCATCTTATGCATTACAATCGGAGTAATGTACCTGATTCTCCTGCATTTGATCTTGTATTGATGGATGTAAATCTGCCGGACGGCAATGGCATGGACGGTTGTGAGTTTATTTCCAGCCATGCGGAAAGCTACAATATACCCGTGGTGGTTATTACCGGAGCTTTCAATCCAGCGGTAGTCATTGAAGCGTTTGAAGCAGGTGCCAGTGACTATTTACAGAAACCCCTCATCCTCGATTTGTTAAAGATACGTCTTGGGTTATTACTAAAGGTGAAATCTCTGAGCCAATCATTTGACGATGCTGCTGCAGGTTTGTAAACCTCAATTGAGGCAATGTGTAACGAAGGATGACCATCTGGTGGATGACAAAAATTCTATTACCCATCATCCTAGTTTAAATGCCGATAACCTGAAAAACTTTTCTGTGTTGTTTTCGATTATTATTTTGGTTGTTTTTTTGTTTGTAGGTGGCGGTGAGCATCAGAAACATCGTCTGATAAATGATGTTTGGGATTCGGGTCATATCGTTTTGTTTAGTTTGCTAAGTTTTAGCTATTTTCGCCGGGCCACAAGTGCCAGGTATTCTCTCACTTATATAATAGTTTTCACAACTATAGCTAGCCTCATTATTGGCGTAACTGTTGAAGTCATCCAAATTTTATTCAACCGTAGTTTCTCAGTAAATGATATATTCAATGATGTGATAGGTGGTTATCTTGGGATTCTTTTTCTGATTATATTTAGTCATCATAAAACGATATATTTTCGCACCTCCGCAAGTTTAATTTTTATTTTTTTATTAGCTATGGGGCTCCGTGGTCTAGGAAAAAATCTGTATGATGAGATTGTCATGAGTAAACAATTTCCTGTTCTTGCGGGATTCGAAAGTCAATTGGAATTGGAACGATGGGATTTTTATCGAGTTAATGTCAAGCGATCACAGAAATTTACAAAGTTCGGAAAATACTCTCTCGAAATTGAATACCTTCGCGGAGGGTATCCGACCGTTTCTATGAAGTATTTAAGGTCAGATTGGTCTGGGTATAATAATCTTAATTTTTCGGTATACAGTACGAGCAACGAAAATCAAGAATTTGTGTTGAAGGTGTTCGATAAAATACACATTGAAAATGGTTATATCTATGCAGATAGGTTTAATGAAAATATAACCTTAAGAAATGGTTGGAATACTATTGATATTCCTTTATCAAATATTATTAATGCTCCCGGAGGGCGGTTAATGGACATTCATGAAATAAGAGTGTTCAGTTTTTTTGCAGATAAACTTAATCAGCCTGTGACTATATATATTGATGATATCCATTTATTGTGAACTTCTCATAAGTTTCGTGTTGGGGCGAACTTGCTTGATGTGTTATTGTCTTTTAAATGATCGGCTCCATTAGCAACAGCAATACATCATCCTTCGGCGGACTGCCCGCAAATTGATCAAAAGTTTCCATCACAATGCTTAACGCCTGATCAATGGGCATACTCAAAGTTTCGCTTAACGCCGAGATGATACGATCTTCCAATTGCCAACGGAGATTCCCATCAGCAGCTGACTCAAATAGACCGTCGCTATAAAAGGCAATGCGCTCTCCTGCAGTAATATGTAGAGTTTCAGATTGATACGTTGCGTCTTGCAGCAGGCCTGGCAGTACGCCTACAACTGGCACAAACTTTATTCCTGTTTTACTAATCCTGAGAGGCGGTGGGTGTCCTGCACTGGCTAGGCAAATTTTTCCTGCAGGGGATAACACTGCTGAACAACAGGTCAGGGTAATCTTTGACATCAACTCATCCTGCATCGCAAACTCAGAGAGTTGCTCTAGTAATTGTACAGAATTTTCATCGGTTATTTTTGATTGTGATTGCAGTAATCCATGGAGATAGCCGCTACAGGCATGGGCAAAAAATTTAGCGCTATCATCGTGCCCCATAATATCGGCAAGTACAAATTGCAGGCTATTTTCGTCAAGTTTGTGCAACAACAAGTCACCACCGCCAATACCAGTATTTCGAGTAGAAATACTGAGTCGCCAGTTATGTGATTGGTTTGGTAGGCTAGGTGATAATGATGTAGTGATACTTTTATCTATTCTATCCGTTAGTTGTTGGTATATTTGTCGTGAACGTTCCAACACTCGGTCGATGGTGTTTATTAATTGAGATTTATCGATGGGTTTAACCAGATAATCATCAATTCCCAAATCACTGGCGTGTTTTTTAATGCTATCATTATCAAAAGCCGTAAGGAATATAAACGGTATGATGTCAGTGTCGCGTTTTTGATTCAGCTCTTCTCGCAACGATAATCCTGACATTTCAGGCATATTAATGTCCGACAATACGAGATCGACTTTTTTGGTTATTATTTTCTTTAGAGCTTCATGTCCATTGGATGCCGTTAGTATCTCAAATCTGTGATCAAGGTATAAAGTGTAGAGTTTGCGTAATGCATTATCATCTTCCACGATGAGGATCGTTGCACGTTGCTTTTGTTTTGATGTTGTCCAGACCAAACGTAATCGGTTAAGTTGAGTTCCATTTCCAGAGATGTATTCCATCTGGTCGCATTGGGCGTAGAGTATTCCTGCTCCTCGTCCGTTCACTGTTAATTCAAATCCGGATGGTATATGAGAATGTTTATGCTCAGTTAGATTCCACGGTGCTCCATCGTCTAATATTTCTAAATACCAGATGAGTTCGTCACGGCCAAAGCGAGTGGTAATATGGGTTGCCTTGGGCTTAGCATGAAGTACCAGGTTTGTAACGGCTTCAGAGAGACAGAGCAGAATGCGTTGACGCATAGGTGGGTAAGGAACGGCGTCCAACAAAACTCGCTCCAGATGATGACGCAATTCACGGACTGCTTCGAGCGTAGCTGGTTTTTGAGTGTCGAACAGTAGATGTTCCATGGTTTTTTGCAGAGTGTTTTGTTGATGATTTTGTTAATAGTTGCGCGACAGTCCCTTCATATTTCCATGGCCAGTAGCTGGTTTTTCCGGATCCAGTTTTCGATACGATGAGTCATTTTACTGAAACGTGGCTCTACTCGCCGGAGCTCCCGGAGTAACTCATCTTTTAAGGAAGGGTTAAAGCGGTCATTATATACACACGCCAACAGTTGTGCTCCTGCTGCATTTAATTTATCAATGGCCGCGGAAACCATTACCTCTGTCGTACTTCCCGCTAGCACGACTAGCAGACTGCCATTACATGCTGCAGCCACTCGTTCTGGTGGAATGTTGTTGGCATTGATGCGGTTGATAGGGGAGGTGTCGAAAATAATGGTATCAAATGTTTGTTGCCACTCGGTGATGCACCCTTCGAGCACACCAGGCTTACGCAGTTTGATCACTAGCTCGCGACGAGTTGGCGGAGTAACTCCAATCAGGGCGATGGATTGTTCTTTTACGGTGACCAATTGTGGTTTTTCAAGTGAAATGTCGATCAGTTCAGGCTTTGACGATGATTTATCTAATTTCAGCAGACTGTTAAAAGAAGGATGGTGCAGGTTAAGGTCAACTAAAAGTGTTGAATGTCCTGCCAGCAGGTTGCGTTCTGCTAGTGCTTGGGCAATGGAACTCACACCTTCATCAGAGTTTGCTGAACTGATGGCGATAGCATGTTTCCCTTCGCCCAGTATCTGGGAGTAGATCCGTTCGATTTCCATGTTCTGTGCAGGTATACGCATCAGAGGAACCCCAGTAGTGCAGATAGTGCGGTGATCTGGAATACATCATTCAGGCCGGCACGCATTTTTGCCAGGGTACTTTCTTCTTTGCTCGGTATATACACGGTGTCACCCACTCGCAGTACCGGTAAATCAGCAAAGGATGCGGTTCGACTGAATTCTGCTAAATCAAAGCTGCGGGCCTGATCTCGGCAACACGAGAGATTTACCACCGTGATCTTTTCCACGTAGGCATCTTGACTTGGGCCGCCGGCCTCGGCGAGCAAATCGAGCAGGGTCATAGTGTCGTTGAAACGATAGCGCCCGGGTTTATTGACGGCACCTAATACCCGCACGGTCGTTTCTTTGCTTTGATCCAGCCAAATGCGATTTTTTTCCGGCACATAGATGGTATCTCCCGTCTTGACCAGGGGTAACAGGCCCTCATCGCCGGTCTCAAAATACAGAGCGAGATTGAGTTTGCTCACCCGGGCATGTTTACCATTACGATGACTGATGCGGATGTTGTGGATATCTGCACTGCCCGTGGGGCCGTCGGCTGCAGAGAGGATGTCCAGAAAATGCATGGCATCGGTAAACATGTAACGCCCGGGTGAGCCAACTTGACCAAAGATATAAATGGATTTTTCCGAGGCCTGACGTACCCATTGTGATTTGTTGTTGGAGGGATCCTGCGGTAGGTCGTGGATGCGTACGGTGGCTCCGGCACGTATCACCGGTAGCTCATCATCGCTGCCGCCACGTTTAATAAAGGCATCCAGATCGAAGTTATGAGTTTTGGTTTTGCCATTCATTACTGGAACGACAACCTCAATATTACTGGTGTCGGCAGTCGAATTTGGGCCGCCGACATGGGCTAATAGATCGAGTAACGACATTTCATCTGACCATTCAATTCGACCGGGACGGATTACCTCGCCAATGACTCGCACCGCCCGGCTGGGTGCTACTTTCAACCATGACTTTTCATTCATATCAGTTTTTTCGGGAACGAAGATCGCATCACCTGGATTAATTTCAGGTGGTCGGGCAGCCACTGTACCCTCGGTGTAACCGGCTAAGTCGAAGGGTTTAACACTGCCATCGGCGGAAATGATGCGAATCTGCCGTGACTCGGCGAACCGTGTGGGACCACCGGCATTGGCTAGAATATCCATAAAAGTAGCGCCTTTTTTACCTTCATAGGCACCGGGTTTGGCGACCTCACCCATCACATAAACCATATTTCCACCGGTTTTTATCTCGTCTTCCTGGCGCGGCACAAACACAGTTGATCCGGTCATCATGGCTGGCAACAGTACCTCATCGCCGGTGTCGAGATAATGTTTGAGATTGAACAGAGTAGGCTTTCCGTGGGTAATCACGCGGATCTGTTCCACCCCGGCGTAGCGGGTGACCCCGCCGGCACGCATTAGCAAGTCGACGATATTCATCGACTCCCGATACGAAAAACTACCGGGTCTGTTCACCTCGCCAAACACCTTAACCGCGTTACGGTCTTCGGCGGCGTCACCGGCATCGGCAATTGTGGATGGATCAAAATCTACCTCGACATTGCCGATCATGGGGGATGCAGGTATGAAGAGGGCATCCATTGATTTCAGTTTAGGCAACGCGCTGTGGTCCCCACTGTCGAGATATTTTTTATAGTCAAACACTTGGGTCGTGCCGTCGCGCACCAATTGTATGCGGTCCAGTTGTGCCCCGGTACGCAGCCCATCGGCGGCGTGAAGGGCCATTTGTATTGATCCATTGGCCGGTAAGATAAATTCGCCGGGCTGGTTCACATATCCCAATACGCTGATCAGCAGTTGTTTCTTGTGAACATAGACCTGAAGATCATTCAAGTCCCTAAATACCCTACGCAAAGTGCTGCTGACTTGTTTTTCCATTTCGTTTTCAGTCATTCCGCTGACAGAGATGAGGCCGACCTCGGGCAAAAGGATGCGCCCTTGTCGGTCGACGCTAATGAGTTTGCCCAAGGTGTCTTCACCGGGCAGGTACACCTGAATCAGGTCACCAATCTGGACGCGATACTCCTGGGAATTCCCTAACAGGGGAACGATGAGCAGCAGTAGAGCAAGGCTGGAAAGGACTTTAGACGACATGATGTTTACTCCCGCGTTACTTGGATTGAGTCTGGGTTTTCAATCAGCTCAATACTGACGCGGCGATTGACCAGTCTGATGTGTGCTGCCTGTTGATCACTCATGAACAGCGGATGATCCGAGCCCACGGCATCAAAGCTGAGACGTTCGTTAGGCAGTCCCAAGATGTGTAAATAGCGCCCGACCATCTTGGCCCGATCCAGGGATAGTGAGCGATTGTATTCTGGTTGACCCTCGGCATCGGCATGGCCGGTAATGTGCAGGTGATAACCAGGTTGATCACGCAGAAGTTGGGCCGCCTCGGCCAGTCGAGCGACATACTTGGGATTGAGCTCTGCTGAGTCAAATGCAAATTGGTTGTCAGAGTTAAGTAGATTGTAAATTCGTTTACCGAAATCTCCCGGTGTTTTCTGGCCAGTTGTCATAGGGGTAATGCATACATCTCGTTGTCGTACATAGTCAAGCTGACGTTCCAGCCGTGACAACAATGTGCGTTGAATAATCAGATTGTTGGCTGCATCGAAATCCAGGCCACCGTGTAACTCGCGAGTGATACGGTCCTGACGCTGTTTAGCCTGTATTACCGTTGCAGGGAAACACAATTCGGCACCTTCAAGCACTAACACATCCAGGTGCAGTCGAGCCAAATCAAGGTCGAAGCGCAAGCCATGTTCTGGACCGAGAGGTTGGTCGGCAATAACTTGGTATAGCGTATCGTGGTAGTGCTCTGCCATGCCCCCATGGCCACTGTCGGGCCAGCTAACGCACCCGGAAAGGCCCGGTAAGCCAGAAAAAATAACGATCAAGCTAAACCAGCGCATTAAATCGTCTTTTGTGAAGAGTGGGCATTGCGTAACTCACCATCAAGTGCCGCGCTGACTGGAATAGCGCTCTCGATGCGTAGAAGTTTCATCAGCTCCTGTGGCTGCCCCTGTACGCCAACAATCACCAGTGTGCGGTTCTGAGCTTTGAGACGTTTGTAGAGAAAAACTATGGCGCCGATTCCTGATGAGTCTAGAAAACTAACCTGATTTAAGTCAATTATCACGTTCATATTTTCTGTGTTGACTATTTGCTCCAGATCGGCGCGTATTTTCGTGCAGCCTAAAGCATCCATCTCACCGCGCAGCTTTACGGTCAGGTCACCACTGGGTGTGCTGATACATTCAAGATTCATGGTTATCTCCAAAATAGTTAAATTGTTATATAACTAGAGCAGAGAGCATGCCAGCAGCTGTGAAATTTATTTACTCCTATAAATACAACATGTTACGAGTTTTTTGGTTGATATTTTATTAGGTTCGTCCATATTGGTCGCAGAATGCGAATGCTTTTGCGAACGGCCGATTGCATGATCCGAGTTAGATGGTAGATATTGATATGTCCACGATCTGGTAGTGAGTACAGTTTTATTATTAATATAAAGGACTGCACTTACCTATTTTAATTACTATCCGCAACTACATGTGTAGATAATAACTCCTGCATTATTTGCAATTCCTAGATCATGCAGGAGGAGGTAAAGCACCAATAGTAGTTGCTTCAATAGAGGTAGGAAGGGTTAATGAGGGGGTGGGAATTTCTTTCTTCTGAGTACGCGATTATAAATCCATGGCCTTTTGACGGGGTTGGGAACTGTCCGAGGGTTCGAACACCTCGCTTTTCGTCACACATAAAAAGGCTCCTTCATTGAGGGGCCATTAATCAAAACTTGCGCACAAGCAAAGCGCGCCGATTAGTTGCTGATGAATCCATAATGCGTTTGGTATGCAAAACTCACATGAGCGCTCACCATTTAGGTTACAGGGTTTTATTCCCAGCCACATCGTTAAAATGAGTTAAGATGTCAGTCTGGAGTGCTGGTATACTCGTTGCGCTTTCTTGGTTCCACATCTACTTTAATGGGGTTGTCTGACTAGCATTAATTAAAAAACGTTGCTTGAACTTCCCTGAGAAACAAATACGCACTAAATATTCCCATATACACCGTCCTTATTCACAAGGCACATGAGGCTACCGATGGCACGATATAACTTATTGACAATTATCCTCTTACTTGGCTTTACCTATTTATTATCCGCATGCGCCAGCAACAAAGTCGATAAACCCATAACAACGATTGTTAATCCGGGTAAATTTCAACTGCAATATTACCCACCACCAAAAGAGTTTTCGTCGTACTCCATGGCCAAAGTCGATAATCGCGAATTTTTGGTAATGGGCAATGTTGCGATCCCTTCAGCACAAAGTGCCTACTTTCTAAGCCATTGGGAGGTTTTTAGTGGTGAGTCGGTGTTAGATCTAGGAACAGGCTCAGGTGTACAGGCGGTTTTTGCGGCGGATCTGGCAAGCTTGGTCGTTGCTACGGATATCAATCCTGTGGCAATTAAAGCAACCGTATTAAATGCAAAAAGAAATGGGGTTAGTGATCGCATTGATGTTCGTCAAGGTGATTTGTTTGGCCCCATCAAACCAAATGAAAAATTTAACGTTATTTTATCGAATATAAATTATCCCTTTAATAAATGGACTGAAGGACTCTGGAAGCTACACGAGCGTTTTTTTGCTGAGGTGGGAAATCATCTAAAACCTGACGGACGTATTTATTATCAATCAGGAGAGTTTAATAACGTATCAAGAGTTAATGACTTGGCCGAAAAAAATGGCCTGAAAATTATCAGTATGCGCATGGATGCTGTACTCGACCAGGATAAGCGTCCTATCGTGTATTTGCTTAAACGCAAAATAGATCTGAAGTGACGGTCATAAACTTTAAACTAAATGACAGGAAAAGTGGGTGAATTTTTAGCCTGCTGAGCGATTCTTGGTTATTTCTCTTGCCTGGCATTGGTGGGTTGGGTTGTTTGGGCGGGTTTGAAACCCGCCCAAACAATGCCCAATCCTTCTTATTATTCCTACGTCTGTACAGACGGGATTACGGAAACTGTCATGAAGTAATCATTAAATTCACGCCTATTTAAACAGTTTTGAAAACTGCCCATATCCTTCAACATCCAGTTTTATTTTGGGGATAAATTTCAGGGACGCTGAGTTGATGCAATAACGCAGGCCTGTGGGCTGTGGCCCATCATCGAAGAGGTGACCCAGGTGTGAGTCTGCCATTTTGCTGCGCACTTCGGTACGGGAGAAGAAGAATGAGCGGTCTGCTTTTTCTATCAGCGAATGATCACTGATGGGGCGTGTGAAGCTGGGCCAGCCTGTGCCCGATTTAAACTTGTCTGTGGAGCTGAACAGCGCTTCGCCTGAGACGATGTCTACATAGATGCCAGCTTTTTTGTTATCCCAGTAGGTGTTTTTAAAGGGGCGTTCAGTATCATCATGTTGGGTGACGTTATACTGTAACCGAGTGAGCTGGCGCTTTAATTGTTCCTGGCTGGGTTTGACGAATGATGTATCACTCATCATGGTGTCACCAGCGCCACTAGTGCCGCTGGTGGCGGGGCTGGTGCTTAGCATCAGCAGACTTAATACTGTGATAATCGGTATTGCTAGTAGCCCTGCGGTGCGTTTAATTGACATTTTCATTGCTTGTTTCCTTCAGCGGGTTATGAATGTCGATCCCCTCGAAAGTGATCGTAACTGAGGGGTTTGACTGTGGAAAAAGGGTTCTGTTACGAAAAAAATGAGTAATTTTTTCGTGACAAACGTGTGAGATTTGATGGTTAAAATCGTTCATGCGTCCGTATGTTTTCGGATTGATTGAGCTTCGTTTTTAATGTTCTTTTAGGGTTTTTGATGACCTATAAATTAAAAATACCTGATATCAGGCATTTTTAAAAGGTGTAAAAAATGTGATTTAGCGCCGAAATTTCATCTTCCGTGTTTTACTTTTTGTACATACCAGAAACCGTTCATCTTCTAACTCACAGGTTAACTGATGTTCCGTGTCCTGCCAGCCAAGGGTAACAGGAACTTTGGTGCCTGATTCGGCAAACTCAGGGTCGGTGATGATAATTTTGGATACGTTATTTCGATAGGATACCCGGAATGCACCATCGGTTTTAAAGTCAGATAGCGTGGCCTTGGTTGTGTATTTGATGTCTGCCATACCAATATTACGTTTCAACTCTGAAGTGGTACAGACTATACGATTACCTTTTGCTTTACATTTGCTAATACTTGACGGCAGGAATTCACTGGGTTTTTTGCGTTTTTTCCAACCACCTGCGAGTACTTTTTGTTTGGTTGTTTTCGGTTTAGCAACGGCCTTTGGCTTAACTATTTTTTTTGATTTGACCGTTTTGGGTTTTGTAATTTCTTTGCTTTTTCGGGTGGATTTTGATTTTGCTGCTGCCCGTGATGCGGTTTGGATTTTTTGGGCTTGTGCAGCGCGTTTAATACCATCAGATGCTATCCCGTATCCTCCTGTGAGGGACAGTTTGTACCATTTAATGGCTTCGTCATAATCTTTCAGGACGCCTTGGCCATTTTCATACATTTCGCCCAGATAGTATTGGGCGCGGGCATATTTTTTATCGGCAGATTTTTTAAACCATGTGTAAGCCACTTTAAAGTCTTTTTCGACACCTTTGCCTTTTAGATAAATGAGACCTAATTTGTAGGAGGCTTTTTTGTTTTTTTGAGCCGCTGATTTGAAGTACCATTCCATTGATTTTTTAGCGTCTTTTATTGCACCCTTACCTTTTTCATACATTTCGCCTACGGCATACTGCGATTTGGCATTACCTTGTTCTGCTTTGACGAGTTCTCTTTTGTATCTTTCTTCCCATATATAATCACCCGCAGCAAATGAGGCTGTGGTTAATCCGGTGACGACTATAAAGGTGATGAATGTTATAACTTTTAACATCAAACTTTCTCTGTACTTATAATAAAGGTGGGGTGGGGTGTCTGCTAAACGGTATCGGCATTCGGGCGATAAAACTTTAATTACAATGAGGTAGTTGCTTGTTTTGCAATGTTTTTTACTGAGAATGGTCGAGAAATAATACTATTGGTTATAAATATAATTGGCATCGACCCAAAGTGGCAAATATTAGTCGTCGAGGGTTTCAGTTTCTTTGCTGAAAATGCAGCGTATACGCAGGCAATAATCCAGCCATTCACTTAAAAACTGGTTGGTTTGCCACTTCTCATTGGGTTGAAACATGTTGGGGTTGGGGTATTCATAACGAGCGTTGAGACGATGTTGGTGCTGGAACGCCAAGGCTTCGGTGACACGGGCATCGTAATAGTTGCGGATTTTCATGTGCAAGCCTGGCAACCAAGGGTGATCAATGTCATGTATCAGTTGAAGGGAAAAGGTTTTAGTATATTTGCTGATTTCCAATATATCCAATTGTAATCGGGTATCGTCATGGCCATACACGCAAACTGATTTTTCCAGGGTGGTCAGGCTGGGTATAACACGTGCCAGTTTTTTGAAGTTTGCTTCGTGTAAAGTGGTCGCATTTTTGAGAATGCGTTTAGGGGCGATTATCTGTTGAGTCATAAATCCGCGTTGGTCGTTGGGCTTGACCCTATTGTTGCGCAATCCAGTCGCGCATGCGAGCCCTTAATCGAATATGAGCCTGGCTTAATAATTGACTAATGCGTGATTCACTCACGTTTAGCACTGAGCCAATTTCCCGGAGGTTTAATTCTGATTCATAGTACAGAGATACAATCATTTTTTCGCGTTCGGGTAGTGAAGAAATAGCATCAGAGAGTTTTGCCTGGAAGTGCTGTTTTTCCAGTTCGTCGTGAACACCGGCTTTATTAGTGCCTGCACTGTGGCCAAAGGCATCTTCGTCGATACCAATTTCATCCCAGCTCAATACCCGGTGGCTGGAAACATCTTGCAGGGTTTTAAAGTATTCTTCGCGGGAAATACCTAGTGATTCAATGACTTCTTCATCGCGGGCATCGCGACCTTCACGATGCTCAATGTTGCGAATGGCTTCGGTGATGTCACGAACTTTGCGATGAACAGACTTGGGTGCCCAGTCATTACGCCGTAACTCATCAAGCATGGAGCCGCGAATACGAATGCCTGCATAGGTCTCGAAACTGGCACCTTGGTCGGCATCATATTTTCGAGATGCTTCGAGCAGGCCAATCATACCGGCTTGAAGCAGATCATCGACAACGACCGAAGCAGGCAGACGAGCTTTCAAGTGGTACGCAATACGTTTCACCAATGGCGCGTATTTCGTGACTAGCTCGTCGTGACCGGCATTTTCAAGATTATCGTACATACCTTCCTCAGCACTTGAACAGAAGTGACCTTAACGTTTGTACGACTAACGCTAGTCAAAACAGACTCATCTAAAATTACGGCAGCAATGATTGAATCTTTAGTAAGCTAAGTGTAGGAAACTGAGAAATATTTGTTGTAAATTTTGCGTTGAAAGGGATTTTCGGGATGGGGTAGGGGCAGTAATTACAATTGTCGCCTGCCTGCGAAGGCGTGAGAAAGTGTGCCTCCGTCGACGTATTCCAATTCGCCACCTAATGGCACTCCGTGGGCGATACGGGAACTGGTGATGCCGTGTGTTCTGGCCATTTCACTGATGTAATGAGCCGTGGCTTCACCTTCAACGGTGGGGTTTGTCGCAAGGATAAGCTCGTTAATACCGCCTTCTGATAGCCGACTGTCGAGTAATTCCAGGCCGATATCCGCTGGGCCTATGCCGTCCAGTGGAGAAAGATGGCCCATCAGTACAAAATAGCGTCCGCGATACGATGTCGCCTGCTCTATGGCGCGCACATCCGCTGGCGACTCTACTACGCACAACATATTGTACTCTCGCCCTGAATTGGCGCACAACGGGCAGATATCGGTCTCGCTGAGGGTGCGGCACTGGCTGCAATGGCCAACCTGTTCTACGGCCATTAGCAAGGAATGTGCGAGTTGTTCCGCGCCTTGGCGGTCACGCTCAAGCAGGTAAAAAGCCATGCGTTGCGCTGATTTTGGGCCGACGCCGGGCAAACAACGCAGGTCCTCAATGAGGCGATTGATGAGCGGGCTAAATTCCATAATGCTGGCTTAAGTCGGTTTGTCGTAATACGGAGTGTAAGAAAATGCTTAAAAAGGCATCTTGAAGCCACCGGGCAGGTTCAGCCCTTCGGTCATACCGGCCATTTTTTCAGATGAGGTGGCCTCTACCTGGCGCACAGCATCGTTTACAGCGGCGGCCAGCAAGTCTTCCAGCATTTCTTTGTCATCGCCCATGAGGCTATCATCGATGCTGACGCGCTTCACATCGTGACGGCCCGTCATGACTACGGACACCATGCCGCCGCCAGCCTGGCCAGTGACTTCCATGTTGGCCAGTTCTTCCTGCGCTTTTTGCATGTTGGCCTGCATTTCCTGGGCCTGCTTCATCATCTTGCCGAGACCACCTTTAATCATGATATTGCTCCTGAACTGGGTATGAATGTTGCGGATATGTCGTTGCTGGAATTATACACGAGACGCGGCTTGAGTGGCGAAGGAGGGCAAAGGCGTCGGCAACAAAACTCCAGGAAAAGAATCAGTATTTGGTGTGTCTAGTGCAGTGAATCATACAAAACGCACATATAGACTCGATAATGCTGGAGTAGAGCCCAAAAACCTAACCTCACCCTCCGGGAAGCCTGCCAAGGCGCGATTGCCGTGTTACAGGCTTTGGAAAGGGAGCGGCCATTTCCAGCAGCCTGCGCCTCGCCTAAGAGCGCCTACTATTGGTAGGCGGCCGCAGTAGATCCAACTGATTAATTTAGGTTTATATGACGCACTACACTAGATGTAGGCTGGGGTGACGTCAGGAACCCCAGCGTTTCCGGTTTAATGGGTCATCAGCCAGTGCGGGTTCTAGCGAGAGAAGTTAAACATAAAGCGGGCGATTTTCCACTTCCGGTCAATTTTTTTCAGGACAAAGAACGCGCGATAAGCTTCGGTGGGAACCACCTTTCCCGTGGCCAAGAGTGTCAGTTGGCCCTCGGAGCGGGAACGTACATAGGCAATATCACCGTCCCGAAGCACCTCATCGAAAACAATTTTTACATCCAGATCAATGACTTTGAATTCATGTGCATAAGCTGCCCGAATTTGCTCCAGCCCCGTAGCGGTTGGTTCTTTTGACGGCATAAACACACCGTCATGGGCGTACAGCGCAACGACGCTGTTGGTATCGGAGGCATTCATGGCTTTGCCGTATGCGAGAATAACACCCCGGATATTCTGCTCTTCAGTCATGGATTGCGCGTAAGCAACGGTGTTAAAAGAAAGCGCAATGAGAATAAGTAGCGTTTTGGGAAAAGTCAGAAAGTTCATCGTATTATCCTGTATCTGGGAATGGGGGAAACCATTTCGTGCACGTCACCCCAGAGGATAATTGATGTTTTTGATGAGAATAAGAGGGGTATTTGGGAATGACTGTTCCGATAGCGGAATAATAAGCAATAATAAAACCGTCATACCGAGCTTGACCCGGTAACCAGTGACTTTGACTTTGGCTTTGATGCTCGCTCAGAACCACTGGATCCCGGCCAAAAACATGCCGGGAAGACAGATTGCAGCTTAGCACTCAGCACTTAGCACTCAGTCCTTAGCCCTCATCAAAAAGGCTGCACCGACCCCGGTTTGATTTGGCCATCAAAGGCTTCGACGATGGCTTGTACGGTCGCGTCGCTGTTGATCATATTTTCTGCTTGAGTCTGGCGTTCACCACTGCGCTGTTGTTGACGCTCAGCGGGAGTGGCGCTTGAGACACTTTCCAGGGTTATTGTGAGTGTGATCTCTCGCCCTAAGTGCTGCCCCAAGGCCTTTGCCAGGCCATCTTCACGGCTTTTATTGAGCAAGTACTTGTGGTTTGGCGACATACTGATCTGGTAGTGGTTGCCTTCTACCCTAGCCAGGGCGCAGTTGGTGGCCAGTTGTTGCAACATGCCGGAGAGTTTCATCGCATTGACGAGGTTTTCCCAATCGTCTGTACTTGAAAACGGTGCCGTTGTTGTTGCGGGCGCAGGTGTTGCCGCTACTGGAAAGGTAGCGGGCATTGGTTCAGCAACCTGTGGTGCTGTTTGAGTCATCGTTACTGGGGCGGGTGATGCCGCTGGGCTCGCGTTGGATGCTGGTGGTGGATGTTGGACTTGGCTGTGAGGCATTGCCTGGCGTGTAGTTTGCGGTGGCGCTGGTGTTGACGATGGGCCTGTAGATTGAGGTGCTACACGAGGTGCCGTATTCTGATTTGAAGATGGGTTTGCCGATGGCTTTACAGATGGCTTTGCAGGTGGATTCACAGGCTGGCTTGACGCGGCCGGACGGAATGCCAGCATCCGCAGCATCACCATTTCAAATCCACCACGGGCATCGGGGGCGAGTGGCAGGTCGCGTCGGCCAATAAGGCCAATTTGATAGTAGAGCTGGATGTCCTCAGGGCTAATTTTCGTCGAGAGGGCAACGATATCTTCACGATCACCCAGTCCATCATCGATGGCCCCAGGTGCAGTCTGCGCGAGCGCAATGCGGTGCAGGGTGGAAATCAGCTCTGCCAGCACTCCGGCAAAATCCGGGCTGTGTTGTGCGAGTTCGCTAATGCGAGTCAGCAGGCCAGGTGCATCGTTGGCCGCCAGTAGGTTTAATAAATCGATGACATGGCTTTGCTCAATACTGCCTAGCATGGCGCGCACGTCCTGCTCTGCGACTCTTCCACTGCCATAGGCAATGGCCTGGTCCAGTAAACTCAGGGCATCACGCATGGAACCGTCGGCGGCCCGGGAAATCAGCGCCAGCGCCGCATTTTCATTGTCAATATTTTCTTCGCCGAGCACTTTTTCAAGGTGGCCGCGAATCTGTTCCACGGGTAAACGCTTAAGGTTGAACTGCAGGCAACGGGAGAGAATGGTGACAGGCAGTTTTTGTGGATCGGTCGTCGCGAGCAGGAATTTGACGTGTGGAGGCGGTTCTTCCAGAGTTTTCAACAGCGCATTAAAACTGTGATTGGAAAACATGTGTACCTCATCGATGAGATACACCTTGTAACGGCCACGAGTAGGCGCGTATTGCACGTTGTCCAGCAGTTCGCGGGTCTCTTCCACCTTGGTGCGTGAGGCGGCATCCACCTCGATCAAGTCCACAAAGCGACCCTCATTGATCTCGGTACAGGCCGAGCACTTACCGCAGGGCGTAGAGCTAACGCCTTTCTCGCAGTTCAGCGATTTGGCCAAAATACGCGCAATGGTGGTTTTGCCGACACCTCGGGTGCCGGTAAAGAGAAAGGCGTGGTGCAGGCGGTCGTTATCCAGTGCGTTAACCAACGCCTTGAGCACGTGCTCCTGTCCAACCAGTTCCGTAAATGTGCGAGGGCGCCATTTTCGCGCCAGTACTTGATAGCTCATAGTTTTATGGGACGTCTGATGTTTGAGTGGCGAATGTTTGAGTGAGTAAGGAGACCATTGTAGCCGTCTCATAGTGTGAGTATCCAGTGTCTAATCGCGAGGAGTGAGGAAAATGGGCTTTTTTTGACAGCAACGGCAATAACTACGTAGATAAAAATGAGGTGCGCCTTGTGACTCAGGCGCCGGCCCTGAAGTGGAATGCGCATCCTTCCATGACCCACACGGTATCCCTTTCAATGGTGTTGGAACCCGTTTTAACCCCAGTTTTTACGTGTGAATAATGGTATTAACGGAAGCGGTAATGGTAAAACGGGTATTACAAGTGCGGGACCAAGTGCCCTTTGTTTAACTTGTCATGTGAAGTAGTTTTGGGGTTTTGATATTTTAGTTTTGAGACTAGCAACTATTGCTGCCGCATAGTGTGAGCACCCAGGGCAAATAATAGGGGGTTATCAGAGGCTGTGGGGGTCGAGGGTACTTGTTTCTGGATATTTGATATTCAAATAAAGAAGGGTGGCAACCCGCACCAGCCACACCTCGCACACGAATCCACTGCTGCCGCTGCTCCCTTCCAGGCCTGACGGGGTTCACAATTTCTCGTTGCAAGGGGACCCGCACGGGTCGCCATAAAAGCGTTCGACGGGCGCCATAAAAACGGCGCTCGTCAGAGGGCGGCTATTCTACCCAATACTCGGTGTAAAAACACCTGTTTCTGGGTCATCTAGGCTTCAGATTTAGACGTTCAGGCCGATTTTTTCAGAGATATCTCAGGAAAAGTGTCAAAATGGGTTCATATTTCGGATTGCTGAGAAAACAATATGTGTTGTTTGTCGGGCTGCTAATACTGTTGGTGGCCGGCATGTTGCTGTGGGTCGCTAATTCCCGGCTAAATGATTTTCGACAATATCACATGAGTATTGCCGAAAAATCTGTTACTGGCGTAGAGCCGGTGGCGGCATTGGCTAAGGGGATGACAGGTCTTTATGTATCTAATACTACACCGTTATCGAGAGTTTGAGAGGTGTTCCCGCTCATCAATACCTGAAAGTAAGTCGCGGGACAGTATTAATTATTAAGTTAGTCTATTTTAATGTGTTGCCCAAATGACAAGCGAACACTCATACCTTACCACTCAGTTTCTGAACGTTTTCCACTACGCGAGCAGGGATACCGCCTTTACCTGTGCGAACACTTTTTTCCCGGGGGCCAGAGACAGCTTGTCGGCAGACTTATGGGTGATGCGGGAAAGCAAAGGCACGCCGTTGGCATCGAGCTGCACGAGCAATTGCGCTGGGTTTCTTTCACTCACTGCTGCCACGGTGACGGGCACGATGTTGAGAATGCTAGTGTCAGTTTGTTGTTGAAGGGTTAGGCTAATATCGCGCGCCAGGATACGTAATCGCACTTTTGTACCGACGTTCAAGCCTTGATCGGGAATGAAAAAATGACCGCCGGGGAAGGCGAGTTTAGCCAGATGATAGTCGTCGTCGATGGAGGCAACGGTGGCATCGATAATGGCGGCGGCTTCGTGGTCGTGGGCCAGTGGAAGGTCGCTGCGGGTGAGCATTTCCGTAATGGGGCCACTGGCTTGTACTTGGCCGTTATCGAGTAATACTAGATGGTCGGCCAAACGGGCAACCTCATCAGGTGCGTGGCTGACATAGAGAATGGGGATCTCCAGCTCGGTGTGCAGTCGCTCAAAGAACGGTAGAACTTCCTGTTTGCGCTGATAATCCAGAGCCGCTAAAGGTTCATCCATTAACAGTAATTGCGGGCTGGTGAGCAGGGCGCGGGCAATGGCGACACGCTGGCGCTCTCCGCCGGAGAGTCGAGCAGGGCTGCGCGCTAACAAGGGTTCTAAACCGAGTAAGTTAACGGCCTGCTCGAAAGGAATACGTTGCTGTTCCGCAGGAATGCGTTTGAACCCGTAGTGTAGGTTTTGTTGAACCGAGAGATGGGCGAACAGGCTGGCCTCCTGAAAGATGTAGCCCAGAGGCCGCTGATGAGTGGGTAAAAACGTAGTCTCATCCTGCCAGGTGTTTTCGCCGATGCGGAAATGGCCACGGACATTCTTTTCCAATCCCGCAATGGCACGTAACAGCGTCGTTTTACCGCAGCCAGAAGGGCCGAACAGGGCAGTGATGCCACGCGCGGGAACCGAAAATGTCACATCCAGTTTGAATTGTTCACATTCTAGCTGGAAGTGGGCCTCAATACTCATAGGGGCATTACCCGGCTACGCCTATTTAGGGTGTAGATGCTCAGGAGTAGAATAAAAGAAAGTAACAATAGTCCGCCAGAGAGAACGTGGGCCTGACCGTATTCCAGTGCTTCAACGTGGTCGTAAATAGCAATGGACAACACTTGGGTTTCGCCGGGTATATTGCCGCCTATCATCAGCACCACGCCGAATTCGCCGACGGTATGAGCAAAACCCAAAACTGCTGCCGTGAGATACCCGGGCCGAGCCAGAGGTAATATCACACTGAAAAAAATATCGACTGGCCTTGCCCGTAAAGTCGCGGCCACTTCCAAAGGCCGACGGCCAATATTGCTAAAGGCATTTTGCAGTGGTTGTACAACAAAAGGCAGAGAATAAAACACCGAACCCACCACCAGCCCCGCAAAAGTAAAAGCGATAGCGTGGCCGCCAAGGGCCTCCAGCAAACCACCGATGGGCCCGTTCGGTCCTAGCGTGATCAGCAAATAAAACCCCAGTACCGTAGGTGGAAGAATAAGCGGCAAAGCAATTAATGCTTCTATGATCACCTTAAATCGACATTGGCTATGGGCCAGCCACCAGGCTAGTGGCGTACCTAAAACCAGTAAAATCAGCGTCGTAAGCCCCGCCAGTTTCAGCGTAGTCAAGAGGGCAATGAGGTCGGTTTCGGAAAGCATGAATTATGGTTGAAATGGTCGACTTGTTATTGGGAAGAGCAACTGCTGAGTTAAAGGGTTATTAACATGAAACATCGTAACATCGATAGTGCTTAGTGCTAAGCGCTAAGCACTCAGTTGTTTTCGTAGGTCATGTTGCACAGCTACATGACGCGACAGTTTAATCGAGTACATATCCTCCCGAATAATAAAAAATATGCCGCGCAGCGAGCCTCAGCACTCAGCACTCAGCACCTAGCACCTAGAACTCAGCACTTAGAACGAAGCCCTTATTCAGTTACAAGGTAACCCCCCTCTTTCATGATTGCTCGAGCTGTTTTACTTTTTATGTACGCCATAAAAGCCCTCGCAGCGGAGCTTTCTTTTATTATTACGGCTTGTTGAATGATGGGAGTGTACATTGACGGGTCGGGCTCCCAGTAAGAACCAGCGGGTTTGCCGTTGGTAGCGAACACCTGTGCAGCGGCGACAAACCCCAGCTGGGCATTGCCCGAGCGAACAAACTGATAGGCCTGTCCAATATTTTCTCCGCGGACTAACCGTGGTTGTAGTTTTTTCCATAGGCCGCGTGCCTGTAACACTTCGCGGGCAGCAAAGCCGTAAGGGGCGAGTTTGGGGTTGGCGATGGCCAGTTTTCGGAAGCGTCCGGTGGCCAGCACGTCGGCGTTAGTGTCAATGCGATTTTCATCGGGACTCCATAGCACTAAGCGTCCTTGTGCGTAGGTGAAGCGTGTGCCGGGCACGGCGGCACCATTTTTTTCCAGCAGTGCCGGGCGACGTGCATCGGCAGCCAGGAATATATCGAAGGGAGCGCCGTGCATAATCTGTGCGTAGTGCTTGCCGGTGGAACCGAATGCGAGCTGGATCGTGTGATGGGTCTGGCTTTCAAAATGGCGGGCGAGGGTGGTTGCGGTGCGGCTGAAGTTGGTGGCAACGGCGATGCGCAGCTCAGCCGCCTGTACCAAGGTACTGTTAGCCAGCAGCGCAATTGTCAGTACGACATATAACGTAGTGTGTGACGTGGCGACTATTGTGTGTTTCGGGGGCTGGGCTGCACCACGTCTGCGGATAAATTTCAAGACTGTTGCTCGGGGCTGGGTTTGGTACACTGCGTACTCATTTTTGAATGAATGTTCAATTTTTTCCATCACTTTGAAAGAGTACTAGCCGTATTCTTCTGCTTCCAAATAATACAGGGTTTTCATGAATATTGAGTCACGCATTGCTGAAGAGCTGGGCGTCCGCCTGGCCCAGGTTGAGGCCGCCGTTAATTTGTTGGACGAGGGCGCCACGGTGCCGTTTATTTCCCGCTACCGCAAAGAGGTAACGGGTGGCCTGGACGACACGCAGATGCGTAATCTGGAAGAGCGTTTGGGGTATTTGCGCGAGCTGGAAGAGCGCCGTGTCGCGGTGCTTAAGAGTATCGACGAGCAAGGTAAATTGACAGAGGCTTTGAGCCTCGCCATTAATGCTGCGGACACCAAAACTCGTCTTGAAGATTTGTACGCACCGTACAAACAAAAGCGTCGCACCAAGGCGCAGATCGCCCGCGAGGCGGGTATCGAGCCGTTGTTGGATGCGATTCTGGCGGACCACGATGTTGACCCGCCGCAATTGGCGGCGGATTTCTGCAACGAAAAGCTGAATGAAGAGGCGGGTTTTGCAGACGCTGCGGCCGTGTTGGATGGTGCCAAGCAAATCTTCATGGAACGTGCGTCGGAAGAGGCCGATCTGGTGGGAAAACTGCGCGATTACGTGTGGGACAACGCACAGATGACCTCGGAAGTGGTGAAGGGCGAGGAACAGAAAGGCAGTAAGTTTGCCGATTATTTTGAATTTTCCGAAGCGCTGCAAAAGGTGCCATCGCATCGTGCATTGGCGCTGTACCGTGGACGTACTGAGGGTGTGTTACGGCTGAAGATCATGGTGCCAGGGCAGGATGATTTGCCCTCGACGCTGGATCGTGGAATTTGCGAGTCCATGGTGGCAGCACATTTTGAATTGAAAGATGAAGGCCGGACGGCGGACAAATGGCTAGGAGACTGCTCACGCTGGGCGTGGCGCATCAAAATTGCCATGCAACTGGAATCTGAGCTGAACATGCGTCTGCGTGAAGCAGCGGAAGAAGAAGCGATTCGTGTGTTTGGTGAAAATATGCGCGACCTGCTGCTGGCGGCACCTGCGGGTCAACGCACGACCATGGGCCTTGATCCCGGCCTGCGCAGCGGTGTGAAGGTGGTGGTGGTGGATGCAACGGGCAAGCTGCTGGAATATGACACTATCTTTCCCCACGCCCCCAAAAATCAGTGGGATCAATCATTGGCGGTATTGGGCAAATTGGCGGAAAAACACAATGTTGATTTGGTCAGCATTGGCAACGGTACGGCCTCACGCGAGTCCGACAAGCTGGTGCAGGAATTGATGCAAAAATACAGCTCACTGCGCCTGACCAGTCTGATGGTGAGCGAAGCCGGTGCCTCAGTGTATTCGGCTTCTGAATTAGCGGCAAAGGAATTTCCTGATCTGGATGTGACTTATCGTGGCGCGGTGTCCATCGCTCGCCGTCTGCAGGACCCGCTGGCAGAATTGGTAAAGATTGACCCCAAGGCCATAGGCGTTGGCCAGTACCAGCACGACGTCAACCAAACACGGTTGGCGAAAAAACTCGAAGCCGTCGTAGAAGATTGTGTGAATGCCGTGGGCGTGGAAATTAATACCGCCTCTGCACCGTTGCTGGCGCGTGTTGCTGGATTAACGGAAACGCTGGCCACCAATATTGTCTTGCATCGCGAGGCCAGTGGCGCCTTTAAAAATCGCAAACAGTTACTCAAAGTGGCGCGTCTTGGCCCCAAAGCCTTTGAACAAGCCGCCGGGTTTTTGCGTATTAGCGAAGGTGACAATCCGCTGGATGCTTCTTCGGTGCATCCTGAAGCCTATCCGCTGGTCGAAAAAATTATCCAGCAGAGCGGCCGTAAAATCGGCGACATTATCGGTGACAAGACTTTTCTGAAAGGCCTTGCCGCTAACGATTATGTTGACGAACACTTTGGTGAACCGACGGTGCGTGACATCTTCGGTGAGCTGGAAAAACCGGGCCGTGATCCTCGGCCTGAATTCAAGACCGCGACGTTTAAAGACGGCATTGAAAAAGTTTCTGACCTGGAAGCGGGTATGATTTTGGAAGGCGTGGTAACCAACGTCACCAATTTTGGTGCCTTTGTTGATGTCGGCGTACATCAGGATGGTTTGGTGCATGTATCCGCATTGGCCGACAAGTTTGTGAAAGACCCGCGTGAAGTGGTTAAGGCCGGGCAAGTGGTTAAAGTTAAAGTAATGGAAGTTGACCTGGCGCGTAAACGTATTGGTTTGAGTATGCGTTTAACGGATGATGCGCGTGGCGATGCAAAAAACAATACCGTTAACAATGGTAAGAGCAACAGCAAGCAGGGACAGGCAAGAAAACCTTCACACGGTACGTCGAATGACCGCCAAAGAGGCCGGAATACTAAACCTTCTCAATCTTCTCACCAACAAACTCATCAACAAAGTGGCCAGCAAAAAAATAGTGCAATGGCCGATGCTTTTGCAAAATTGAAACAGGGGTAAAGGACAACGTACAGGGGATAAAATTGAGTTCCCTGTACGTTGTTTAACTATTATCGATCACACTGATAATACCGAGCTGTTCATCAATGAGAGTACTTGTTTGTTTTTGAATTTCAGCCAGTTTTTCCAGGGCCAATTTCGCGTCAACTAATTTTTTATCTTTTGCAAAAAACTCTATTTTTTCGGCAAGATTACCAAGCTGAAGGGCTCCAAATTGACGACTGGAAGATTTTAAAGAATGGCCAGCGCGTTCAAGGGTTTCAAAATCACTTTTAATAATGGCTGTATTGGCATTATTAAAGTTCTTTTTAAAAGATGCTCTGTTTTGTAAAATAAGCTCATTGAACTTATCCCCAAAAAGCATCTTGAGCTTGTTAAAGGGAATTAAATCCAGCAGTTGATCTGTGTCGATATCAAGTTGATATACCGTTGATTTTTGTGAAGTAATAGCCACGTTAACTGCAGGTTGGGTGATGTCCGTACTGGATTCAGTATTGTTGTCCAGCTTATGTGGCAACCACTTCAGCAACATTGCTTCCAATGCATCGTCACTAAGAGGTTTAGACAAGTAGTCATCCATACCAGATTCCATACATTTTTCTTTATCGCCTTTCATAGCATTTGCGGTTAATGCAATAATGGGTATTTTTGTAGTGTCTGTTGTTTTTTCGAGAAAGCGTATTTTCCGCGTTGCCTGGTATCCGTCCATTTCCGGCATTTGACAGTCCATAAATACAAGATCAAAAGTACGATTGTCCATGATGCTGAGTGCTTCAATTCCATTTCCTGCCGGCGTTACCGAACAGTTGAATGCTTTAATCATCTCGGTAGCGACCATGACATTTACCTGGTTGTCCTCGACAACCATAATTTGAGTGTCATGAAAAAAGGTATGTTTGAGTGGGTCTATCGGAGTATCCTGGATGCTGTAGCGCGTAATTACCGGAGTTTTAATGGTTGTTGATTTTAATTTCTGTCTAGCTTGCCAAGCTTTTGAGATAATAGTGAGAAAATCGTCGGGGTGAATGGGGTTGGTGATGTATCCGTCTGCCCCTAGCTCCTGTAGGTGGCTGCTGTCGACTCTTTGAGCGTTTGGAGTTACAAAAATTAGCGTGCCGTTATTAATAGCGTTTAACTGACACAATTGCACAGTATACTGTTCAGTACTCATGTCAGGCATTTGGGTGTCGCTGATAATAATGTCAAAGTGGTCGTGTTGATTATCCGGAGTGCCTAACTTAAGCAGGGCTTCTTTTGCTGAGTATGCAAAGCTAACACTAATACCAGCAGTCGTGAGTAATTCTTCGATGATTTTACGAGAATCATCCATCGCATCGATGATTAATGCAATGCGTCCGTTTAGGTGCTGAAAAGTTTCAAGCGCTTCAATGTTCGATTCGGTATCCAGGTCTTTGCTGAGTTTTACGGTGAAATGAAATGTAGCACCTTCTCCGGGAGTGCTGACGACATTAATATCCCCCCCCATCATTTGGCATAATTGTTTTGTTATTGCTAGCCCTAAACCTGTGCCGCCAAAGTTACGTGTTGTAGAGTTGTCACCCTGGTCAAATTGATTAAATATCCTGGAGATTTTATCCGTTGAAACGCCGATGCCAGTATCAGTAATATAGGACTTTAGAGTGACAGTATTATCGGCCTCAAATTCGGCTTCAATACCGAGTAATATATGTCCATTTTCGGTAAATTTAATAGCGTTACTGAGCAGGTTCAATAATATTTGACGAATTCGCCCCGGATCCCCATGAAAAAAACGGGGAGTTTCCGGTTTGTAACGTAATAACATTACAATTTTTTTCTCCCGGCACTTTATAGCCATTAATTCGGCCACATCAAAGGAAAGTGCCTGGAGATCAAAGGGCACTGATTCTAACTCAAGCTTGCCTGCTTCAATTTTTGAAAAATCCAAAATATCATTGATTATAGACAGTAAGTAGTTTGCCGATTTCATAGTGGCTTCGGCATATTCACGTTGCTTTTGGTTGAGAGTTGTTTTTAGCAATAACCCGGCAGTACCAATAACCCCATTGATAGGTGTACGAATTTCATGGCTCATGGTTGCAAGAAACTCACTCTTGGCATTGTTTGCTTGTTGCGCTAATTTGTTGGCTATTTCCAGGTCGCGAGATTTTGATTGCAAATTTTCGATAAGTTCGATGCTTTTTTGTTCTTGCATAAAGCTCATAATACGAATTCCAAACCGGCTCATATTTTTATTGATATATTTTTGTTCATTAGCAGATAAGTCATGGGAAGAATAAACAATTAATGCACCAACACAATCACTGCTGTTAAATACGGGCCATCCTAAAATTTGACAAGGTTTAATAGTGCCAATGGCGACATTGATACTGTAAGTGTCATTGTTAAAGGGACCATTAATAATTTGGGATTGTTTTGAGGTAATTATTTTTTCCGCTAAGGAATTGTTATTATCAATTTCATCGGAATCAATGGCATTTTTGTGGCCGGAAAAATAGTAAAGTTCAACTTTTCCGGTTTGGTTTTTTACGTAAAGTGTTAACCCAAGTAGATCTAATTCCTGGAATATTAAATCGCAGGCGGAATTTAATGCTGTTGTAATATCAATATCGGCCAATGAAATGGCAAAGCTGCTATTGGCCTGATCCCATCTTTTGTTATCCTTTAAATTGTTTTTCATTCTTTCAATGGAGGATAATAATCGACCTATTTCATTTTTATTATTATGTTCGATGTCGACGTCATAATTTTGTTCTGCAATATGGTTGGCGGCTTCCATGGCGTATTTGAATTCATTATTAATACGGCGACTGATGCTGATAACAAGAAATATCATGGTAATGAGAACACCTAGTCCAATATAAAGCCCCCGAATTCTGAAGCCATTTGTAATTGACGTTGCTTCACTTAATTTATCATGCAATGTTTCTTGTTGCGATAATTTTAAGTTGCTTAATAGTGTATCAAACTTATTAAATTGATCAGTCATTCTATCTAGATCATCTTTCAATAAAGATATTTTTTGTCCGGTAATTAGCGCATTGGCAATCGTTTGGGCTGAGTTGAAATAATTGTTTAGGAGGCGTGATAAGGTAATGCAGTCACTAATGTAGGAGGGTGATAGTTGTTTTATTTTTTCAATATTGGCTAGTATTTTATCGATGTGAATTTCGGCATCCGACGCTAAATCAGGATCCTCTTCATTAATTGCTTCCGCTAATATTTCACGGGATTTGTGTAATGGGACAAATATTGCGTCAATCAATATGAGTGTGGGGAAATATTGGTTATTAACACTATTGATTTTGTTGACCGCTAATATAGCTACAGAGGTTCCGTAAATAAAATAACTCAAAAACCCCAAAATTCCTGCCAACGCAAGAATGGTCATACTACCTCGTATCGTAAAATGGTTGAGCCATTTCATGATTATGCAAAGCTTCTAATATTCCAATTTATTTTTAATAAAAATATAAATTGAAAAATATGGAATAATTGAGGGTAATGTTTAGTGTGCACAATATTTTCATCCTTGAAAGTGAAAGTCTACGTTTACTGTTTTATAACTGTCTCGGAGATTGAATCAGGCAATTTTTTGTCAGAAATAGCTAAGCAAACAGCACCTTTTTTAATGGACATGTATCGGTATAGTTGACCTATATCACTAAAGGTTTTTGGAGATGATCCTGCACCAGAAAACAAACGTTTGTTCCAATAGCTTCGGAATGAGGCAGGTGATTTATTAGATATAGAATACAGCGAATTTTTTACCGCAGTGGTGTCAAGGTAACAGGGAGATATTGAAACTCCAGCGTGATTGGATTGTTTCCGACCTAAAAATATTTTTTTAAGGGTACGTTTTGAAAAGTAATCGTCAGATAATTCCTGGTTAACTAATATGACGATTTTGTCTGCTTCTGCATAGATTACGTTCGACGTGGTAAGAAGTAAGGAGGAGATTAATATAATGAAAAATTTCACAATTATTCCTCCTAATTAAAAACCAATGGAAATGGATGATTTTATTTCTGAAAAATCATCGCCAGAATATTTTAAGTTATTAGCACCCGTTGTTGTTTTATTAAATTCAAATTTAAGATACATGTTTTCATCAGTAAGTATGTTGACTCCAAGTATTTTAACTTTACCGTGATCGCTTGGAATGTTTTCGTTTGGATCAAGGTGTTCCAAACGAAGATAAGGTGTGAATATTTCATCGAGTCGATAATAAAACATTAACGTATAAGCATCCCTGTTAATGTTTTTTTGGTCAAAGGTTCGAACTTTACCGGCCACGTATTCTGCTTCTAGACCTATCCCAGAAGTCGACTCATATTCCACCTGGCCACCGTAGCTTGTTATTGATGTCGTCCCATCTTTAACGCCAGCACCATCATAATGATTTATTTTATCCTGGTAATAAGACAATCCAAAACCGATATTATTATTCCAGTTTATACGTACTCTGGAGTTGAAGGCTTTGTTTTTGTTAGCGTTTTTTTCGTAGGGGTTTGACTTATCGTCGTCACCATTTGAAAGCTGGATAATATAGTTGAGTTCTTTATCCTCAAATTCTACATCTCCCAACATTGCTATACCGGTATTCCATCGAGGGTAAAACCGAAATTCGCTACCGAGTTTGTTATTTTTATTGGTGGTAATGGGTTCTTTTACGGTAAGAGTGGCAGGTTTCGCTGTGTGTATTTCATTATAAATACCAAAATGCGTAAACATTTTCCCCGCTCTAAACTTCACTAAGTCGTTTACAAAGTATTCCGCAAAGGCATATTCAACAGCAGCGTTTCCTCGGTTGTCTTCTGTTGCCGTTCCATGTTCCCAAGTGATATCGGTTGCAATACGTAAATGATTGGAAAGTTGAAAATTGAAAACCAGGTCAATTAAATCAAGATCGAATGATCCATTTTCATCACATCCTGCATCACCCTTCACACATTCCTCGTATTCAAAGCTGAAATATCCGTTGATATCCAGGTTATCAAGTGATGCAGCAGGAGTTGGAATGGATATTGCTATGGAAGTGAATATCAGAAATCCTGATAAATATTTCAGAGAATTTTTCAGCATCGGGGCACCTTATTATCCGCCATTCCATGAGGATAAAACATAAGCACTATTTAAACGTCCGTTGTTGTGCAAATAAAGACTATTAAAGGCAATTATTTGCTGCAAGCGTAGCGTGCAACTGCTAAATTATAAAAGTGTAACGGCCGAATATTGAAATACTTGAGGCTAAAGTATGGCTAGGTATGGCATAAATAGCTATTGGTAAAAATTACCTTTTTCAGTAAAAAGGTAGACTAGAGCTAATTAATAAGGTGTTGAACCAGAGTGCAGAGTGAATCCATGAAACTCCCGGCCTGGCTTAATTGCTGAGAAGGCCGGGTTGAATTATCGGTACTGGGTTAAGGAATCCTTAACCCAGTACACTAGATTGTTAGTGCATCGTCATTGTTGCATCAAAGACGATACCTTGTGATGTAATATCAAAAGATTCCACGATATTCATATCCATTTTCGCCATTTCTTCAAGCATGGCTTTGCTTTGATCGGGTAATTTCCCCTCTGCAGTATCGACAGTTAAGGCGATGCCACTGATTATCTTCATGTACTTCCCAATATCAATATTGAGTGAAAACATGCCCGTTGCCGCGAGCGGCTCATTTGACATGGATTTGGCAATTTCAGCGGCTTTATCGCCAATGTAAGCGACAAGATGGTTTCCTTTCAATGCCAGTTTAACGCTGCCAAGATTCGGTGTTGGCAATGGCAGAGGGAAATCCACTGCTGTACCGTCATCGGGTAGCTGGATTGGCGGCATTCCCGGTTGGAAATTAGCTGCCATCAACAGAAGTCTTTTAGGGTCTTTTGCAGAAAGAGTAACAATCGCATCAATGCTACGAACATCGGGTGATGCCGCTTTCTCTCCAAGCCCCATAGATACATCGATATCCAGGACGGTTGCCGAAAGACCTTGCACACCTGCGGCCATTCCAGTCATCATCCCTAATGCCAGTAGCGGGTTGGAGTTTGCCAAGCCTTGTTTCATTTCGGCCAGAGATTGGCATTGATAATCTTTCTGTGTAAAAGCGGTGATCAACTTGCCCGCAACGGGGGTCAATTCATCGATGTTAAATCCGATACCAAACCCAAATACAGGTTTTCCTTCTGCGGTTTTCAAATTTTTAGGAATAAAACCACGTAGTTTTTGCAACTCTTTCATTAACGCGGCATCGGTGTTTTCAATGAGCATTCGTGCTGTCATTATTTTGGGGGTTTTATCCAGGCTCAGCTCGGTATAACCAAAAATTGTGCGTGGCCATAGTTTGGTAATTGCCATAAGTTCATTGCGACAGGCGGTGGTTTGAATAGACGCTAAGGGGTTTTCCGCTGCGATGTTGTTTTGTGTTGTGTTGTCCTTTGGGCTGCCATCCGGTGTTTTCTCTTCCTTAGTGGTGGCTGCCGCTTGCTTTAGTTCGGTACCTTTTTTGATAATAGCCCCGAGCATAGTCCAAAATTGGTTGCCCTCGGGAACGGTTAAACCCTTCATGATTTCCAGGTGATTAATATAACCGAGGTAGGCGGGGTGGAAGCCATATTTTGATTTCAGGTCTTGTAGTATGGTTGAGTTAGCAAGGTTATTGTTGGGTTTTTCTACGCCTAATATGACATTACGCGTTGCTTGGTCTTCTACTGGCGTTATTAGTGTTATCAATGCGTAGTCATCATTTACGCCGATTGCGAGCTTAACATCATCTTCTGTATTTCCTGATTTGGAAAAACGATAGGTTTTTAATGCAATTTCCCCATGATTTTCTAATTCTGGAGTAACATGCATTGATGTTTCAGCCTTCTCTACGAATCGATTAAATGCTTTTGAGTCAGTGAGTTTAATTCGCATGACGGGGATTGTACCCACCGAGTAAATAGCAGCATCTATATTTTCACCGACTCCTAGTGTACTAGGCATCATTTCCAGGTCTGTAAAGGTTTTCATGTATTCGATGCTTAACCCAATTATCATCTTCAAGGCGGGTGGCTGGTCTTTATTGTTGGCAACACCTTGATTCAATTGTTGTTCAAAATTTATGTTTTGAAACATAGCCCGCTGAGGAGCGAGCATATCCAGCATATTTTTTATCGATGCAGGTTCAAGACCACCTAAAAAATAGATAGTATCGGCAGGGACATAACTTAAAATGTCGCGTGATGTTGAACCTGATACGGTATTATTTCCCTGCGAAGCAACGATGGTTTGTGGATTTTGTTTTTCATCAACAACATATTCGAGAGTGACGTAGGTGCCAAAAGCAATTATTGCGATCGCCGTGGAAATTTGCAGAATATTTGAACCATTCATTAATGAGTTTCTCTTGTCAATGGGGCAAAATTAAAGGCGTTTTTATCGGAATGCCAATGGGCAAGAGAATACTGGCAAGGAACTATTGCCACGCCAACGTATGTTTATTGCTTTATGGCCGAATTCAAGACACATAAAAGGCTTATTAGAAAGTATCGGCAAAGTATTTTGAAACTAGAGTTGGTTTATAGCTTTAATGGAGGAAGGGAACCTGCTTCTACCGGGGGTAATGTAGGGCTATTGCCATATTTACCCATCCGTGAGCGTATTTTTTTGAGGTAACGTCGTGTTTCTTTCGCCGGTAAGTGTCGACGTAAATGTTTATAAAGGCCTTCGGAGGTCAGCTTGTTGATTTTCTTAATGGCATGTCGTCGCCACGAGTATCGGCTTGGGTAGTTTCGTTTGGTATACCGCCCGGTAAAGGACCGAATAACGCTGTCAGAACCTGCATTGTAGGCGGCAATCATTGCCCAGGTACGTGCCTCGGGGTCTTCGATTTTTTTGAAACGTTTGTAATACAACAGGTGCAGATAGGCCGTACCTAATTGTATATTGTTATCGGGGTCATAAAGGTATCTTTCTTTAACCACTTTATCTCTTGAATACAGGAATCTATAAGCATCACGTGCACCCGTCTTAGGGACCAGTTGCATCAGACCAAATGCGGGGATGGGTGATTTTGCGCGGGGGTTAAATGAACTTTCTGTTTCAATAACCGCAAAAATTAATGAGGCGGGAATATTGTGTTCTTCTGCATAGGCGTTAACACTGCCACTGAATTTTTCGGCACGTATGCGAATATGGTCAGGGACTAATTTAAACTGGGTACTAATGACAACACGTTTTTTCCCATCCTTACCCGTGAGAGTGTGTGTTTGCATCGCCGCTGCTATGGCCTCAGCAAAATCCGTGAGTTCTTCAGGGGTTAAGGGTGAATCATCGATGTTGGCCACTAAACCCGCTAATACGGCGGGCCGTTTGCTGTGAGGTGGTGTAGGGCGTTTGGCAATTTCAATGATTGAGCGTTCATCCGGTGGTTGATTGATAGCCTTTTTTATTGCCGTAATAAG
Organism: Ectothiorhodospiraceae bacterium; assembly: GCA_002401775.2. Lineage (GTDB taxonomy): Bacteria > Pseudomonadota > Gammaproteobacteria > SZUA-152 > SZUA-152 > SZUA-152. Next base: position 13,645 of record NVUB02000198.1, on the reverse strand, counting down.
TTTTCGCTTGGTGGTGAGGGGATTTTTTGCAATGGCAGGTTTTAGGGCAAGTTCAATTTTCACCACGCCTTCATCATAATTGATGATACTGCGTTGTTTATAGTTATTACGATATGTAACATCTCGTTTTGCGTCAGGTATGATGGCTTCTTTCCCCCACACTTTGCCGACCTTTTTTTTGTATTTTTTGAAGGCTTTTTGTAATCTTTTTTCGTGCTTTTTATAAGCCTTCGTTACTTTTTTGCGAGACTTTGTTTTGGCTTTGCTGGACAGTTCTTTGGTTTTTGCGCTGTGGCTGGGCAAATGATTCGCCACAAGAGGAGCGGGAGCCAGGATTAAGCTCAATATAATCAACAAGCTAATGGGTTTATTGTAGATCATTAGTGTGTTTTAGTTTACCTGATGGAACGTAAAAAACCTTTTGATAGTATAGAAGGTCATTTGTCGGGTCGTTGAAGTGGGTCACAAATATGATGTTGACTTGAGTCGGTAGGAAGAGTATCAGTGTTGTTGGCTAGCGGTTAAGCGGGATACAAATGGGCGGAAGCTACGCTTTTGTTTTTGGCGTTGCCTTTATGTTACAGACTTATGTTACAAGCTTTTGCTATAACCTTTTTACGATAAACGTTTGGTTAAAATTTGTGCACGAGTGCCGTGCATATTTTTAATCTAGTTTTGGTCCCGTTGTAAACCAATTGTGGTCCAGGCCTTTCGTTGAGGCGGCTAAAACGTGAATATTCACATTCTGCAAAAAGTATCTTGTTGATTGTGTTTCTTACCTGTAGATTATCGGCATAGCTGTGGTGCTTATACCATCGGGCTAACGTGTTCGCGGATTCCGGCTCAAGGATTTTATTGCCTTAGTTCGCATTTCTCTCACTGAGATAAAACGACTACGTTATTGGATTTTCCAGGGAATGGAAAAAGGAATGTCTTTGTTTAGTCCTGTTTGTTAGTGCTGTTTGTAATCAATGTTTGTAATCAATGTTGCAAGCCTAAGCTAACAGCCATACTAAAAATTAATGGTAAAACATTTTACTAAACAGTTAAAAAGACATTCTGAATGTTAACGTCTATTCAGACGTTTTTCCTTGTAATTCCAAACGATTACTCCTCCTGGGGAGCTTCATCCTGTTCAGAATATGGGCTGTAGTTTCAATACGGGATTATTGATTGGCTAGGTTTCATGGCCCATCAGAAGAGGTCGTACTTCGTGTGAGAAATGCGGGTTAACCCGTGAACGTCGAATAGTGTCTAAAACAAGGAGATAAGACATGGAAAAACAAGTCAAAAAACCGTCTGTTAACGCATCTCAGGATGGGGGTGAAACAGAACAAGATCTTATGCAAGTGACGGGGGCCTTCGGTATTGAAGGTGCTGAGTTGGATTACCCACCACCGGGCATTGCGGAAGCTTTAGGGATGCCGTTTGGGAATGACTCCCCGGATGCTCTCAGTTTTCCTCCAGAGGTACCGGCCAACACGCCCGTTGAGGCATTCTCGGGAACAGAAAGTGCGACGGCTGACGATGAAGTGTCTGACCTGCAAGCGTTTGGTCACGGTGTACCGCCGTTAGTTCTTGCGCCCGCTTTTGTTTTTAATATTGAAGGGATTGAGACAACGCAAGGGACTCAGTTTTATAAATCTTCACGCACCCTTCATAGGCCACATTCTGAAGCTGACAATGCGGTGCCGCTAATCAAGCGCAAGCACCTCGGGATTCGGGTTTATCCAAACCTGATTAAACCCTGGTGGGTGGCAGCCGGTGCAGTACAGGGGAATGTCTGGTTTAAACGCATCGACATTCCAGGCCAATCTTATCGTAAAGCCTCCGTACTTAATGGTTCGACCACAGGTCGTCGTGCGACCTCTATTGATCGAGGCAATGCCAGTCATACACTGAATTTTCGTATTTCAGAGTTCTATGCGCGTGGCAGACTGTTGGTCTATACCCGTTGTAAAGTGTTTTATGGTGGTACGTGGAAATACACCCCTTGGCTAGGACGTACTCTGACCTTTACCACGGTACCTTCGCTGCGCATTCGTGCCCATGGTGTGCATTATCATCGCAATGGAATTTTAAGAACGGCGCCGGTATTGAGTGATTTTATTGCGACAGGTGTATTTATGCGCAAAACATATCCGATATCGCGCTTTAACTTTGTGTCTTATGACGTGATCCACTTCAATGGAGATTTAACAAATGGTTCGGGTGGCGGCTGTGGCCCCGGCTGGGGTGCTCTGATGAATGTTTTGCGGCAACGGTATGCTGCATCGGGCAGGGACGCTATTCACTATGCCTTGATGAAGCGAGGTATACCGACGGCTTATGGCGGTTGTGGCGGTGGGAATGTCGGTGCCAGTTTTGTCGGGGGCGGCAGTACGATGGCACAGGAAATAGGTCATGCCCTCGGGCGCGGCCATGCTCCGGGTGCACCAGGGGCAGATGCTTCCTACCCGGCATATACCCATCCAAAAACACCGACCATTGGTGAGTTTGGGATGGATTACGCGACAGGTGCGATTTATAAACCCTCCAACAGTAATGACTTCATGGGGTATGCCGGAAATCCTTGGGTTTCACCGTATACCTATCGTGGTTTGATTAATGGCGTGCGTACTCAACCATCGCCTTCTCCAGCGGCATCGGGCGCTGATGACTCCTTTGCCGACCTGGGCGAAGACCTGCGCTTTCAACGTGAGCATCTATATCTCAGTTTTTCCGTGAGCTGTAATGGCGACGTGGACTTGCAGAGTGGGTTCTCACTGGTGGGGCCAAGTGGCAACAGTAATGGTGAGTCTACTGATCACTCTATTGAATTACACGATGGGCAAGATAATATCCTGTGGGCAAAACGCTTGATGTTGGAAGGTGCGCATCAAAATCATGATGATTCTCACACGCAGTATTCAGAGTCTATTCCCATGTTGGATGGCGCGGCTAAGTTGGTCTTTAAGTGTGGCCATGCAGCGGGGGCGACGACCATCGACATCCCCAAAAAGGCACCGACAGTGAGTATTAAACCACTCAAAATGGACACTTGTAACGAGCAATCGGGCACCGTAACGCTTAATTGGGAATCACAATGTGGCAAGGGCGAAAAAGTGGCTTCGATTATTCGCTTTTCGAATGATGGCGGCAAAAACTGGCGCCCGGTTGCTGTGGAACTCGTTGAGTCTCAATATATGGTGGATTTTGATCAACTGCCCGGTGGTAAGGAGTGCAAACTTCAAGTCATTGTTTCTACCACTTTGCGAACCGCCATGGCAGAGACTGAAACTTTCGCTGTTGCCCAAACGGCTGCACAAGCGATGATCTCGCCGGTACAGCAGGATGAGCAAACCCAGAAAAGTGGCGTTGTTGAGCTGGCAGGTTGTGCCTATTCACCGGACGGCTGTGCTGAGGAAGGGGATTGCCGCTGGAACTCAAGCTTGGACGGTGACCTGGGTTGTGGCGAATATCTTATTGCCAACAACCTCACCCCCGGTGAGCATGTTATTTCTTTGACTGCACCTGACGGCATGGGAGGGAAAACGCGCGCTGAGCATACCGTGTTGGTGCCGCCGCAGAACTGAGTTGTAATAACGGTAATTGATACGGTCTGTGCTGTGGTAGATACTATGGCAGGTACTATGGTATGTACCATAACATGCACGACAGTCTGCGCTACGTAAAAAATCCCCCACCTGATTCAGGTGGGGGATTTTTTTATGCAATGACATTTATTTCCCCGTTGCGGGATTGTGAGGTTTTCGTTAGTACAGAATTAATAGTCTCATTAGCCAATAAAAGCGAATCCAATATCAGTACGTTAACAAAATGCGTTGCGTTGTAGGTTGGCGGTGACGTAGGAACCCCAACAACATTGGCAATGTGCCGGGGTTTTTACGCTGACCACATCCTACAATAAATAGAATAGCCAGCTTAATGACATTGATGGCGAAGCCCTTACTCAAACGACGCCGCTTCTCGTTCCAAATACGCCCAACTGGCATTGCGGCCCGACAGTTCTTTAAAATTTTCCAGTTTGGAAAACGGTGACTGATCCAGGTTGTTTATGGCATCTTGCACATCGATGCCTTCACCAACCATTTTATTCATGTGGTTGAGTAATAGGGCAAGGTATTGCCGGGTGGAAAAATCGAAACTTTTCAATGGGCCAGGCTGCCCGTGTCCGGGAATGAATGTGGCATCGCCGAAGCTTTTCAGTTGATCGAAAGCCGCTAACCAGGATTGGGTATTACTGACGGGGAGGATAGCCGGGATTCTTTCGCCGTACAACGCATCACCACTATAAACCATATTGTCGGCGGGGATGTGAACAACGAGTTGTGCGGGTGTGTGAGCAGGGCCAATATTTTTGAGGATAATACTTATACCCCCTAAATCAAGAGTCGTTTCGGTATTATCCTTCTCATTCAATATGCGATCAGGTGCTTGCGGTATTGTCACGCTGCCTTCTTTGAGTTCCAGAATTCGTTCAATACCACTGGCAAAGTTGCCACCGCTTGCATCCATACGTTCTGCAGTTTTTGCGTGGGCGATAATTTCCACCTTCGCGCGGCGGAAAGCGGGATTACCCATAAAACGATGTGGTTGGGAGTTGGTGTTGATCGCGTATTTCACCGGCACGTCAGTTATTTTTCCAATATGTGCCAACATCTCTTCGGCCATTGCTTCGGTATAACCGGTATCCAGTACAGCGACGGCTTTGCTACCGACCACAAAAACCAGATTCATGCGATAGCCATTATTATCCTTGCTCGGGCCAGGTAACGGGCCGATCCAGGCATAGACGTGTTCAGAGAGTTTTTTCGGAGGTGGCAGAATATTGGTGCTACTGGCATGAGCGCTGAATTGGCCGAATAACAGGGAAATCACCAGCAAACTGAGTAAACGTTTTGGGTTGTGCATGAATGAAAGACCTTGTTGAAATGGGGTTGACGTATGTAAACCCTAACGTTGCATAAAATAGCGCATTTTGAATGTACCCCAGAAGTGGTGCAGTTACTTATCATTTGAGACCGTCAGCGACATGGATGTCGCTGTCGAGCTTACAGGGATGTATTTACGCGTGTCTCAAATGATAAGTAACTGCACCACGTCCCTTCAGGTTGGCACACTTTTAGTCCGAAAGTTAACGTGTTTCTGGATATCACCCACAGTGAATTCCAGAAATAGACCAATAATGATCGTTTTTCGCTTTTTACACTCGATTTATGCAACTGTTAAGATAAATATACATTTATTAGGTATGAAACGATCATAACGACTTGCTATCGCTATGGCTATGGGGAATTCTTTTGGGGAACGGTGTGTATTGTGGTTACGGTAATCGTAAAAAAGGCTGGAGCGTGAGCTTCCAGCCATGTGATTATCGTTACGGGTAAAAATTAAACGTTCAATGTGAGAAGTTTTATATGAACTTCCATTTCGACAAAGCCATCTTTGCGTGAGTCATTCAGATAATGCGCGACGGGCGGAAAATCATCGGGTTCAAAACCACTAACCGGCAACCAATTGGCATACAGCTCCCGGTAAAAATCGCTTACGTTTTCACTCGGCCCTTTATAATAGGCAATGCCGTATTTTCCGGATGGAATTATTGATGTTGAGTATGGCTGAATAACATCAGTCGTCGTGTTGATCTCGATACTCGCGTCATAACGACATTTATCCGTGGGCGTAATGGCCGGGTTGTCATGGCATATAGCGAATCGCTTGTTGATAGGGTCATCAATACCTTTTGATTCAGCCCAGTTTGTAATTTTATCCCAGGTTTCAAAGATTGAGTCCAGGTCATAGCCATTTGGTGCCGTTAGGTAAGCAACCTTTTTTTCTTTCAGTGCTTCTATTTTAACGTTCATTAACATTTCCTCTAATTTGTCAGGTGAAAATACCCTTGAATGGGTGACAAATTGAGAATAAAGATCCTGGGTATTAAATGCCTTTCCATACTTGCTATAAATTTTTCCAATCTTGCTATTTTTATTGTTGTGGGGATTTCTGAGTTGGCTGGGGCTAACGCCAAAATACAACTTGAAGGCTTTTGAAAAGTTCGCGCTTGATGAAAACCCGCGTATTTCAGCCACCTCTGTTACGCTCATCGTGGGTTTGCTAATGAGTGTGATGGCAGCTTTTTCGAGTCTTTTCCGCGAAACAAAATCATTGACCGTTTCGCCAACAAGACCGTGAAAAATACGGTGAAAGTGAAAAGGTGAAAAATGACTGGCGCTGGCAACCTTGTCGAGGGAGAGGTTTTGGTCAATATTGTTGGCAATATATTCGATGGCTTTGTTTATTCTTCGTAAATATTCAGCGTTAGTTTTATTCTTTTTTGTTGTCATGAAATTCTACATTGCTCGATTCTATACTCGACTCTTTACTTCTCTCCTTACCCCACTCTTTACTCGACTCTTTACTCCATTCGCGCCGGTTAATGGCATAGCCGGTAATCTTGCCGACGAAGGGTAACATTAACATGCCGGGTAATTGGCTGACTTGTTTGGGGTCTTTGAAACCGTGAATCCCGATGTGCATATCGTGGTGACCACCGCGAGGCTGGTCTATATAAGTGCCAAATAGTTTATCCCATATAGAGAGATTAAAACCGAAATTACTGTTGGTTTCGTTATCTTCTGTCGAGTGGTGAACACGGTGCATGTCGGGTGTGACAAATAATATACGTATCACCCGGTCCAATCCCAGCGGCAGGCGAACATTGGAGTGATTAAACATGGCCATGGAACTGAGTACCACTTCAAAGATCACCACGGCGATGACCGGTGGACCGATGACCACGATGGCCGAAAATTTAATCAACATGGACATAATGATTTCGATAGGGTGAAAGCGGGCACCGGTAGTGACATCAAAGTCAAGATCGGCATGGTGCACGCGATGAAGGCGCCACAGTGCGGGAATGGCATGTACCAGCACATGTTGTAAATAAATAATGAAATCTAACGCGACAACAGAAATCAGCACAGCGAGCGCAAAGGGTACTGAGTAGACGTTAAGAATTCCCCAGTCATGCGCCACCGCGAAGGCGGCGAGATTGACGGCCGCAATGGGGAAAATAAAACGTATAATGGCCGTGTTTAAGAACACTATCCCCATGTTATTTATCCATCGTACCGCCTTGCAAATGGTCAGCGCCCGACGGGGTGCGATGATCTCCCAAATGGCCATTATCGCAAAAATGCTAATAAAAAAACCGATTCTGATGGTGGGTTCATTTTGTAAAATGAATTCGCTAACGCTCATATCGGTACTCATTGTTTTTTTCCTGTGTGTGTCTTTGAGAGAGTGAATGCGATTAAGCGGCATCTACTCCTATCGAGTGTCATGAGCGACACCTTGTTGCGCATCATAACGGCTAATAACGATTTATCATTATTCATTATTTTGATCTTCACTCATACGAATAAACCGGTAGAAAAGGATACCCGTGTGCAGAAAGGTTAGTCGCAGAGAACCCTTTACGGCGTCTTCTGAATACAGGGCATCCATTTTATGCTCACCAGCGCTAAACGTATTATTAATACTATTCCAAAATAGTATTCCAGCAACACGAAATTGTCCTTACCATAACCATATCCTGGTGTTTGACGAAAGGCCGAGCAAATGTAATGTTAATTCAACGATTAACCATTCAAGCATTCAATGGATTAGTTGAATAGCTTGCGTTAGAGTAGCAGCTGAGAGTTTGTGGTCAAGTAGAGGCATTCCGTCGTAATGGCTCACCAAGTCCATGTTCATTGTCTAGACAACACAGGGTCGAGAGAATTTCATGCCAAATTTCAAACAAGACCTGTTTACCCAGTTTGCGCGTGTTGGCAAGGCATTGAGTAATGGTAACCGCTTGGAATTATTAGAGTATTTAGCTCAGGGAGAGCGCTGTGTGGATCAATTGGCGACCATCTCCGGGCTGAGTGTGGCCAATACATCGCAACACCTGCAACAGCTTCGCCAGGCAGGGCTGATCATTTCACGAAAACAGGGCTTGAAAGTTTTTTACCAGCTCAGTGGTGACGATGTGATGACTTTGCTCGAAGCCCTGCGTACGGTCGCAGGCCGTCACGTGGCAGATGTAGAGTCTCTGGTAAACCGTTTTCTGACGGTAAAAGACAATTTGGAGCCTGTTTCCAGAGAAGAACTCCTGGAGCGAACCCGACAGGGGCGAGTTACGGTGTTGGACATACGTCCGCCAGAAGAATTTGCAGCCGGGCATGTGCCGGGCGCGGTGAATGTTTCTCTTGAAGAACTTGAAACCTATATGCAGGCAGTGGAGTCAGACCTCGAGGTCGTGGCTTATTGCCGTGGCCCACATTGTGTATTGGCCTTTGATGCTGTGGCCAGGCTGCGTGAAATGGGATGGAAGGCGCGGCGGCTACAAGATGGATTCCCTGAGTGGAAACATGCGGGCTTGCCAGTAGAAAAGTCTGCGTAGTCATATTGATGGAAGTACATGGATTTTGGTGGTTTGACACAAAGAGTGCCGCTAATCGCTAGTTGACCCATATTCAGACTCAGGATAGCGTGCATGAGGCACCTTAATTGTTTGCTCGTGTCTTCTAAGCAATGTACTCATTAGTACTTACAGGCTTTTAGTGAAATGAATGATGAAATAGTTATGACGATTGATTTTGAGTTTGAATTTGCCTATGCATATTCAGCATCTTCGCCACCGATGAGTGCGTTGCACCATAGTGGAAACCGCTTATGAATCTTTTTATTCGCATTCTGTTACCCGTTTTGGTGCTGGGCCTTGGTGTAGCGGCAGGTGTTGTGTTGATGGCCACAGGCCCCGAGGTGACCCAGCGCACGCCAAAACCAGTATTACCGGTGGTGGAAGTGATGTCAGTCACCGCTGAAGACTATCAAGTGGTGCTACAGACTCAGGGTATCGTGACGCCGCGTACTCAAAGTACCTTAATTCCCGAGGTGGCGGGGCGAATCATTGCGACAGCCGATGCCTTTCGTAACGGTACCTTTTTTGGTGCGGGCGATGAGTTGTTCACCATTGACCCTATTGACTTTCAACACGCGATAACCATTGCACGTGCGGATCTGGCTCGTGCCCGACTGGCACTGCAACAGGAAAAGGCACTGGCGGAACACGCACTGAATGATTGGGAAAAACTGAAGCGCAAGCAAGGTCCGACGGATTTGACCTTGCATAAGCCCCAGGTGGTCAGTGCTGAAGCTGAAGTGGCAGCCTCTGAAGCGCGTTTGCAGCTGGCCGAGATTAATTTGCAGCGCACCCACATACGAGCACCCTATGCAGGCCGGGTTCTGGAAACATCCGTGGATCTGGGGCAGTACGTCTCACCCGGCACGGTGGCAGCAACGTTGTACTCCGTGGATGCCGCCGAGGTGCGCTTGCCGCTGACGGATAGCCAATTGGCTTTTGTGACCCTACCCGGTAGCGGTCATTCTGCAAAACTGACCCTGACTGCCCGCCTGGGCCAACAAGTAAACCAGTGGCAAGGGCGTTTGGTGCGCACTGAAGCTGCCATTGACACTGCCAGTCGTCAGCTATTTGTGGTTGCTCAAATCGACCAGCCTTTTCAACGACGCCACAATAAAACACCGCTTAATATAGGCCAGTTTGTTGAAGCAGATATTACCGGTACTTTACTTAAAGACGTATTTGTACTGCCGAGACAGGTGGTAGAAAGTGATGGCAATGTATTGGTGCTCACTGCCGATAATCATCTCCAGCGGCGAGCCGTAAAAGTGGTGTTGCGTAAAGACCAACAGGTCATTGTTAGCGCAGGCCTGGAAAATGGCGAACGTATTTCACTCACCCCAATGCCCTTTGCGCGCGAAGGTATGGCTGTTTCAGTATTGGGTGAGGATAAAAGAGAAAGTAAAAAAAGCCCATTCAATCCAACGCAAAGGCGCAAAGACGCTGAGCCCGCAAAGGTTTTATAAAAATTCCAATGTCGCCTTACCTTTCAGTAGATAATCTCGTTCCCACGCTCCTGCGTAGGAATGCATACGGAAGTGAAAAAATCACCCGTGGTATAGATTCCCCCAGAGCGGCGTGGGTACCAAAGATACCGCTGCGCTCTTTGCGCCTTAGCGTCTCTGCGTTGGATTTTACGTCATTGATTTTACTCCGCCATGAACGCGCGCCCTTTAAAAGGACAACATCATGCATGGCATGATCAATTGGTTTGCGCGTAACCCGGTGGCCGCTAATCTGATGATGGTCATCATTCTGGTGATGGGCGCACATACGGCGTTTAATCGTCTTCCTTTGGAAGTGTTTCCCTCTTTCGAGAGTGATGTGGTGACTATCGGCCTTCACTATCGCGGCGCGACCCCCAGTGAGGTAGAACAGTCGTTGGTGATTCGTGTCGAAGAGGCCATTGCTGACCTCGATGGTATTGACGAGATTACCTCATTGGCCAATGAAGGCACGGCCCGTATTCGCGTGGAAGTTCACGCCAACATTAATCCGCATCAATTACTGGAAGATATCAAAGCACGAGTCGATGCCATTTCCACCTTTCCCGACGAGGTAGAGCGGGCTACCTATAGTGTGTTGGCTTATAGAAAAGAGGTGATCAGTGTTGTGGTATCGGGAGGGGGCACAGGAGAGTTGTCGGAGCGAGAGTTACGCCGTTATGGTGAAGAAATTCGCGATGACCTTGCCGCTCTGCCAAAGGTTAATCAGGTTGAACTGAATGCCGTACGCGCCCCTGAAATCAGCATCGAACTCAGTGAGCAAACGCTTAACCGTTATAACCTGACCTTTGATGCCGTCACACAGGCGATACGGCGCTCATCCGTGGATTTACCCGCAGGCTCGATTCGTACCGAAGGGGGTGAAATATTATTACGCACCACAGGGCAGGCCTATAAAGGCAATGATTATTCGAAAATAGTCTTGCGCGCACGAGCAGATGGTACCCGCTTGACCCTCGGTGATGTCGCCACTATTAACGATGGTTTTGAGCAAGACCCACTGTCGATGACCTTTAATGGACAGCCAGGTGTATTGGTAAAGGTGTATCGCACAGGTGATCAAAGTGCCTTGGAAATTGGCCAAATTGTTAAAGATTATGTGGTCCGAAAATCCGCGCAATTGCCGGGCAATGTGTCTCTGGCTGAATGGCGTGACCGTTCACGTATTGTCAAATTGCGACTACAAACTTTACTCAATAGTGCCTGGCAGGGCGGCTTATTAATCTTTTTGTGTCTGGCGATATTTTTACGCATTTCTGTGGCGTTGTGGGTCTGTGTGGGGATTCCCATCAGTTTTATGGGCGCGTTATGGTTGATGCCTGAACTGGGCGTCAGTATCAACATCATCAGTTTGTTTGCCTTTATTTTGGTACTGGGCATCGTCGTGGATGACGCCATCGTGACCGGTGAAAATATTTTCAGCCATCTTAAACGGTCGGGCTCTGAAGAGGGGGCAGCTGTCGATGCAGCCGTGCGCGGCGCTCAGGAAGTTGCCGTACCGGTGACCTTTGGGTTATTGACGACCGTGGTGGCCTTTAGCCCACTGTTATTTGTGGCGGGAGATCGCGGCACTATATTTGCGCAAATTCCGGCGGTAGTAATCCCAGTGTTGTTGTTCTCCTGGGTGGAGTCAAAACTGATTCTACCGGCGCATTTGCGCCATGTTCGTGTAGACCATCAACATAAAAAACTGAATCCTCTGTCGCGCCTGCAACGTAGAGTGGCCGATGGTCTGGAATACTTTGTAAAACGGTTTTATCAACCACTGTTAACGGCCGCGCTAAAACAGCGATATTTGACTTTGGCTATTTTTATCGCCATTTCACTGATAGTAGTGAGCTTTGCGGCCAGTGGCCGTTATGCCTTTACTTTTTTCCCACGAGTAGAAAGTGAAACGGCGCGCGCCACGTTAGTCATGCATTCAGGCACACCGGAAGAAGTGACCGCGCGTCATCTGGAGAATATGGCCAGTGAAGCCAAAAAACTCCAGGCGCGTTTTGTTGATACCGAAGGCAATTCGGTCATCAGTAAAATTATGATCAACACCGGCTGGAGCGGTGGCGGCTCCGGGCCACCGGCGGGTGGCGGCAGTGCCGTGTTGGGGCAAGTGAGCCTTGCCTTAGTACCGCCTGAAGAGCGCACTGCTGACGTTAGTACACATGATTTAGTGCGTGCCTGGCGACTCGCCATTGGCGAAATCCCCGGTGCTAAAGAGTTAACCTACCGCGCCGAAATTGGTCGGGGTGGTGATCCCATTAATGTGCAGCTAACAGGGCAGGACTTTTCACTACTGGCGGATGTTGCCGCCGAGGTGCGAGAACAATTACAGCAATACCCCGGTGTGTACGACATTCGTGACAGCTTTGAAGACGGCAAACCAGAAATTAAACTCACGGTTAGACCTGAGGCGGCATTGTTAGGGCTAACGACGACGGAGTTGGGAAGACAAGTTCGACAGGCATTTTTTGGTGATGAGGCACAGCGCATTCAACGCGGACGAGATGATGTGCGAGTGATGGTGCGATACCCAGAGGACGAGCGTCGAAACCTCGATAGTCTGGACACCATGCGTATTCGCACGACCAATGGTGCTCAGGTGCCCTTCGGAAATGTGGCAGAGGTTGACATGGGGCACGGGTTTTCCAACATTCGACGTATAGATCGTCAGCGAGTAGTGAATGTCTCGGCAGACCTCGATAAAGAAACCACAGATGCTCGCGCCATCGCCCGAGATTTGCGAAAATTTATGGATGTGCTGTTAATACAATACCCCGGAGTACGCTACAGCCTGGAAGGCGAACAACGCGAACAGGGTGAAACCTTCGGCAGTCTTTTTTCGGGAGCGATCTTTACCTTATTTGCTATCTACGCGTTATTAGCAATCCCGTTTCGGTCTTACATTCAACCGCTATTGGTACTCATCGTCATCCCGTTCAGTATCGTCGGCGCATTACTAGGCCACATGGTGATGGGGCTTAATCTCAGCATCATGAGCATGATGGGGATGTTAGCGCTGGCCGGCGTGGTAGTGAATGACAGCTTGGTGTTGGTAGACTGGATTAATCGTAAACGCCGTGAAGGTATGTCTCTGGATGAAGCGTTGCGCACGGCGGGTGGTGCTCGATTCCGCCCTATATTGTTGACGTCGTTGACCACTTTTGCGGGCCTGACACCGCTGTTACTAGAGAAAAGCACACAGGCACAATTTCTGATTCCCATGGCCGTGTCATTGGGCTTTGGTATTTTATACGCGACATTTTTGACGCTGTTGTTAATCCCAACGGGCTATCGAATTTTAGAAGATATAAAACAAGGCATGCGAAGGATCTTTACATAATGGTAAGGGGGGAGGTGTGTATATACCGAAACAGACTGTCAACGCTCCCATCCCATCCCATCCCATCCCATCCCCCCCGTCATACCGGCGAAGGCCGGTATCCAGAAAGCCAGTAACAACCCCAGGTTTCCAAAGCTCATATTCCCTACCTTATTGACTAACTAACTAACTAACTAACTAACTAACTAACTAACTAACTAACTAACTAGTGCCCATCCAGAAATTCATAACACATTGAAAATTAAGAAAATAATTTAGAAAGTAGTTAAAAAACCCTCTTAAGTTTGTTAAGTTTAAAGTGCAAACAAAAAACCACAAACTAAGAGGATT
>NVUB02000197.1 GCA_002401775.2 Ectothiorhodospiraceae bacterium | reverse complement strand
CCGACTGATTAACTTGTCGAGCGCTGTCTGGGAAAAAACCGGAGCGTTGATTGTCATTGATGAAGTTTTACAGCCAGGTTCCCTGGGGATAGATATTCGGGATATTTTATTAGAAGAATTGAACTATTCGGAAGCTCATATTGCTGATTATGAAAAGTGAATCTTGGTCACCGCTGTTTTTACAAATGTTTTTATGAATAGTTTTAAATCGGTCGCAAGTATAAGATACCGGAACTTTTCTCTACTGAATCAGCCATTTCGATGGCATTAAATCCGCCATGTGTCCAAAAAATGGGGGCATTCAGTCTCACAATCAACCGCATAATATACGCGTAAAAATTAAGGTTAATGGGGTTTGGGTTTGACCTAGGGGGGTAATACTCATTTTTTGTCCCTCTTTTTATCCCTCAAGGCGTCGCGGGTGCGATGTGGTTGTTCCCCATAAGCGAGCGACAACGCCGAGGGATGAAAAATGAGCACCGGCCCTTTGGGTTGCGTCTGAAAAAACGCCATGCGGCGTTGTTCGTACCCAAAACACTCGCTACGCTCGTGGGGCAGGCTCCTCGTTCATTTGGAATAACCAAACCTCTCACCTCTCGCCTTGCCTGGCACTTTTTCAGGCACTTTTTAGGTACAACAGGACTGTCAAAATGATGGGTAACACCCCCTAGGTGGCAGTCCTATAGTAAGGCAGAGGAAAGGGAAAAGAAAAAAGTAATTTTAAACTACCCACCGTAGGGGCGGGTTTCAAACCCGCCCAGAATCAACCGGCTATACCGATTCGTTTATCCAATGTGATTCAAACGACAAAACAAGGGCAGGTTTGAAACCTGCCCTTACGAAACTGCCCCGCACACCAACCCAGAAATTTAGGTTAAACATAAAGCTCATTGGTGCCCGGCCTGAATGGCACGAAGATAAGCCGAATACTGCCGTCTTCCCGGCGAAGGCCGGGATCCAGAACCCACCAATATCGCCATTCCTCTGGATTCGGGCCTTCGCCGGAATGACGGATGGAGTGGGTTTTTGACTTAACTTCGTGCCATTGGTGCCCGGCCTGATTTTTTATTTAATGTAGATGTGTGGGAGTGCTGTACTGTCCCTGAATATTGACCTTAAACCTGTCGCGACCACCCAGGCAAACCTCAATCGAACGACCAGATGCAAAAGGTTACTGGCGCACCGGAGCTGATCTGCACAGTCAAATTTTGCGGCAAAATTGAGTGGATGACGAGGCAAACAGCGATTCAATACCGGTTGATTTTGGTAATAAGTGGTATTTATACCCATATGCTTCCTTTATAGTGACTGTCACGGATCATTTTATGGATTTTTCTGTGTCAGCATTTTTTACGTAACCTGTCACTAAAAGTGAAAAAAGGATCATCAAATGGCAATATATCTCGATTTTGAAAGTATTAAAGGCAACGTCACGGCGGAGGGTTTTGAGCAATGTGTGGCAATAAATTCGGTCAAATTTGGCGTCAAACGCCCCATTACCATGGAGGCCGGAAAAATGGCAAACCGTGAGGTCGGCAAACCCACCCTGTCCACCGTTACCCTGAGCAAAACAGCCGACAACTCCGTGGCCGCGCTGTTCAAATAAGCCGTATCAGGTTCATCCGGCAAAAAGGCCACCCTTAACTTCGTTCGCACCGGCAGCGACAAGGTCGAAACATTTATGGAATACACACTGTATGACTGCCTGATAAACCATTACCGTATTGTCGCGGTCGGTGATGAAGAACCTCAGGAGAATATTTCATTAAGCTTTTCCCGGTGTGAAATCACCTACAAAGATCATGACGCAACCAATAAAACCGGCAGTCCGCAACGCGCGGGGTACGACCTGGCCAAAGCGACTCGCTTGTAAATTAAATGGAATGGAAGCCCGAGGAAACCCGATAACGCGGTAAAAGGGTCATGCCATGCCAGGCCATAAAAAACGCATAAACACGTCAGTTTCAGGCATTACCTGACACCAATGGCTTTATACTCAGCACAACCGATAAAACACAAGGAAAAAACCATGAGCACCTACAAAAAACTGCGCACATTCGACCTCGACGAACTGCTTTTTGATGAAGAAGAAACCCGCACGGTATTGAAGTTTATCTTTGCAGAGACCCATCATAAAGACATTGACTCAATGCCCATGAGCGATAGTCTGCGAGAATTTGCGCAGGCACTGTTAGTGGAGGCCATCGACGCCTCGCATGCCATTGGTTATGTGCACGGGTTATTCAGAAGCGTTAAAAACCCGGTAAAAGGCGCACTCACAATATTAAAAACCTTTGGCAAAGAGGCCAACCAGAACTGGTTTAAATATGCGTCTGTCAGCGACTTACAAAATGCCCAGGTTTATGATTTTGTGTTGGATTTTTTAGGGAAATTTGTATTTCGCTTGCAAGACTATATCGCCAAAAATGAACTGGATGAAAAACCGGGAGCGTTTCTGGCCTATGAAGTGCCCACACGCGGCATTGTGATCCGGTGGGGGTAAGCCATGAAAAAGAAAATAGTCTTTGGCGGCATCGGTGGAATTTTTCTGATATACGTAGGATTGATGTTACATGTTATGACAGATATGGAGATAGAGCATCTGATTTTGTGCAGTGAAAATCAAGGCGGCATACGAATCCCGAGCAGTCTTTGCAAATACTACCTGGTGAACTACCGGATGAATGAGAAGGACATTAAAGAGTTGAGTGAAGGCGTAGGCCTGAACTACATTCTTTATGTGGAAGGAAAAAACTCCACGGAATATGAACTGGCAAAATTGTTTCTTGCCAAAGGTTTGGATGTGGATGGTGTTGATCATTATACGGCAGCGCCCCCCAATGATAAAAAATTTACACCACTACAATCTACGGTAGTAATGAACGATGTGCCACGCATTAAATTTTTAATCGAGCACGGGGCCGATTTACAGATCCGTGGAGATGTGGGAATGACAGCGCTGGAGTATGCAAAAAAAATCCACAAAGCAGGTAGTGAGCGACAGGACAGAACTGAAATCATCCAGATATTATCGGATGCTGAAAAACCATAACAAAATTGGTATATTTTCGATCAGCGGCCAGAGACATTTTTAGCCTGTTTTTAATCTAGTAAGGTGCCCACACACGGCATTGTGATCAGGCCGTGCTCAGATGAGGATAAACTGTACTTGCCATCGCCGCCGCTGGCATCGAATGGGATAACAACGAAGCCCACTCCACCGTATACGACACCGAAAAAACCGCCAAACTGTTTTGCGCCATTGTCAATCGCTGGAAAGGACTAGGGGGTGTTAACCATTCCCTGAGTAAGCGTGATTTTGAGGCATTTTTCGTACTGGCACCAAAAGTAGGCGCTCTTAGGCGACGCCGCCAGCGCGGAAAAGAGCCAGAATTTCGCCACGAACGGTGATGGTTAACACCCCCTAGTGATTGGGTGGCTAAATTTCTTCGCATTGGGGGGCTGTCAAGTCTTGAAAGTTGGGCCGTGACACCGGAGAATCACGGCATGATTTTCAGCCTGTACGCCTCACCACTTTTTTGCCTCATTAGCCGCAATGTATCCCCACGCCAGCGTTGCGTTGAACGGCGTAAGTTGAATCAGAGAGGCTTTCAGTATTTTCGTCATTTTTTCTGTGCTCAAGGGTTTCCTGAACGCAACACACCATCAACCCAATCCGTGGCTGACGCCCTGAGCCACTCCCTGACAGCCGTTAGGAGTAAGGGAGGTGCAAGACATGCACGCTAGCTTCGTTCATCTACGCCTCCACACCGAGTATTCTCTCGTCGATGGGATGGTGCGTATCAAACCTATGGCCAAAATGGTGGCTGAGAAGGGAATGCCCGCCGTGGCGGTCACCGACCAGAGCAACCTGTTCGGGATGGTTAAATTCTATCGGGCGGCCATGGCGCAGGGTATTAAACCGGTCATCGGTGTTGATGTTTGGTTAACGAATGAGGAAGAGGCCTCCCAGCCCCACCGATTGACCCTGCTGTGTCAGAACAACGTGGGTTATCGCAACCTCACAGAGCTGGTGTCTCGTACCTACACAGAAGGGCAACAGCGCGGCATCCCTATTCTCAAACCTGAGTGGCTGGATGGCCACTGCGATGGGTTGATTGCGTTGTCCGGCGCCCGGGAAGGTGATGTCGGACGCGCCCTGTTGGCCAGTGATAATGAACGGGTGCAAACCTGTGTCAGCCTTTGGAAACGGCTATTCCCGGACCGCTATTATTTGGAGCTACAACGCACTGGGCGACCGGAAGAAGAAGATTATCTGCACGCCGCCGTGGCCCTGGCACAGACTGCTGATTTGCCCGTGGTGGCCACCAACGATGTGCGTT
>NVUB02000196.1 GCA_002401775.2 Ectothiorhodospiraceae bacterium | reverse complement strand
TAGGCGCTGCGATGAGGAAATTAATACAGATTTGTTTTGGTGTTATTAAACATCAAAGCGAATACCAACCCCAGGCCATAATACAGGCTTGAGATTGGTGTTGAGAGATGGTATCTACGGTGAGTGCAAGCGCAAAGTTGCGGGACAACGTTGCAGACTCAGTCCTTAGCCCTCAGCACTTTGTCTAATCATTTCGTAGGTCACGTTGCGCCGCTACGTGACGCAACGGCTTAACCGAGCACACATATTCCCGGCTGAAAATGATCGTCACGTAGCTTCGCAACATGACCTACTTGTCGTAAATTTTAGCAATGAGTGCAAAGGACTAGCACTTTGTAGGAGAGGCTTCAGCCTCGATCTCCGCTCCGAATGCACTGCTCGCGGCTAAAGCCACTCCTACGGTGAGTGCAAGCGCAAAGTTTCGGGCCAACGTTGCAGACTCAGTCCTTAGTCCTTAGCCCTCAGCACGTTAACCACTCCCCCCAAAGCCTGCCCTCTATGGCTAAGGCGGTTTTTCACTTCGGGTGTCAATTCTGCCGATGCGCATTGTTCACTGGGCACCCAAAATACTGGGTCATAACCGAAGCCATTCTGACCTTGGGGAGCCAATAAAATGCGTCCCTCCCAACTGCCCTGGCAAATCAACGGTGTAGGGTCTTCAGCATGGGCCATAAAAACCATCACACACTGAAAACGGGCCGTTCGTTCTGCCTCGGGAACATCTTTCAGCGCCAGCAACAGTTTTTGCACATTGTCAGCATCGCTGGCTTCCGGGCCTGCATAGCGCGCGGAATAAATACCGGGCGCACCTTTTAAATAATCCACTTCCAAACCGGAATCGTCCGCCAATGCTGGCAAGCCCGTCAATTGCGCCGCGTGGCGTGCCTTGAGAATCGCATTTTCCACAAAACTCAGGCCCGTCTCATCGGCATCGGGCACATCAAAATCAGACTGCGGCAAGGCCTCCATGCCCAGCCCGCTGATAAGCTGGTTAATCTCCCGAAGCTTGCCAGTATTACCACTCGCCAACACTATTTGGCGAGGCCGGTGCTTTTCGCTCACGCAGAAGGCACGTCGTTTTGATGGTCTATAAGCTGTGCGATACCGGTCTTCGCCAGACTCAGCATGGCATCCAGCTCGTCCTGACGGAAAGCGTGTCCCTCAGCAGTACCCTGCACTTCAATAAAAGCACCGGCATCGTTCATCACCACATTCATGTCCGTTTCGGCATTGGAGTCCTCGTCATAATCCAGATCCAGAACCGGCATTCCGTTATAAATGCCCACCGAAATCGAAGCCACCTGGCCAATAATAGGGTTTTTCTTGATCTTTCCAGCATCCACCAAACCTTGCATAGCATCCGCAAGCGCCACAAAGCCACCCGTAATAGACGCCGTGCGCGTACCACCATCGGCCTGAATCACATCGCAATCAACAATCACATTGCGTTCACCCAATGCTTCCAAATCCACCACTGCACGTAAAGAACGGGCGATCAAGCGTTGAATTTCCATAGTACGGCCACCCTGCTTGCCACGGGCCGCTTCACGCCCCATACGGCTGCCCGTCGAACGCGGCAACATGCCATATTCAGCCGTTACCCAGCCCTGGCCCTTGCCTTTCAGCCAGCGAGGAATGCGCTCTTCTATACTGGCCGTACACAATACTTTAGTATCGCCAAATTCCACCAACACCGAACCCTCGGCATGTTTGGTGTAGTTGCGGGTAAATTTAACAGGGCGAAGCTGGTCAGGGGAACGACCGCTGGGACGCAAACCGTTGGTACTCATAAAGGTAATCCTCGTAGCTGGAAACAATAAACTGAATATCACTGCAAAATCATTGCGAATATCGATGGGCGCACATTATACCCTTGCCTAAGCTCCGGCATAAGGCCAGCAAACACCCATCACTGACTTCCCGCCCACTTTCAACGGTTCGCAACTAAAAGAAACTAGACTCAAGGGACAAATTCTGGTCTAATGCGCCGTTCTCGCGTCCGGGCAGCTACTTCTGTGACCGCGATAACAATTATTTTTTTACAAGAATTTTAAGATCTCTGGAGATTTATCATGGCTAAAGTCTGTCAAGTGACCGGCAAACGCCCCGTTGCGGGCAACAATGTTTCCCACGCGCACAACAAAACACGTCGTCGCTTCTTGCCCAACCTGCACTCCCATCGTTTTTGGGTAGAAAGTGAAAACCGCTTTGTAAAGCTACGCGTTACCGCAAGCGGCATGCGCCTTATCGACAAAAAAGGCATCGACACCGTACTGGCCGACATGCGTAATCGCGGCGAAAAGGTATAAAAAAGAACGCCCATAGCGGCCTTCTTTTTGAATAGAACGTTAGGAGAAATATCATGCGCGACAAAATCAGACTCGTATCCAGTGCCGGCACTGGACACTTTTACACCACCGACAAAAATAAACGCACCATGCCAGAAAAGATGGAGATCAAAAAATTTGATCCCGTCGTTCGCAAGCATGTGATGTACAAAGAAGCCAAGATCAAATAATTTCGATCTACCTTTGCTTGCAAAAGAAGCTTCTGAAAAAGCCCGGAACTCCCGGGCTTTTTTGTGTTCTCAGCTACGGACAGTGTATTTGCCAACACGCACATCCACACACCAAGCAGAGGTTATACCGCTTCAGGCAGTGCGTAAAAATAGTCCGCGCCGCCACAAGTAACGTATAATGTGCAGTGACATATAAAATGCTAGGTCATAGCGAAACCGCAACCAAGCCTTTAGGCTTTACCAATATCATAACAACACCAATAAAAAGGAGTGCCTCGTGCTCACTCGCATACTAACCGCATTAATTCTTATCATAATTACCACAAGCGTCAGCGCCCAGCGCATAGACGTCACCCTTAAGCAAGACAGCGCACGTTTTTCCTACATCAGTCTGATAGGCGGCTCCACTTTTGGTCGTACCGAAATGACCACCGGCGTACTCTACAATGAAGACGGCAACAACGTCGTTAACGTCGGCCTGCAAGTCATCGACGTCGCCGGCAGCAAAACACCCGGCCTGGAAATCGGCGTCGGCCCACGTTTCTACTACCTGAAACACGACGACAGCGATTCATCGGCCGCCTCCATCGCCCTTGGCGGCCAACTGCGTTACAAATTACCCCGCGTACAACGCATGGCGATAATGGGCAACGCATTCTATGCGCCCAGCATCACATCAACCCTGGACGCCGAAAACATGTACGAAATCAGCTTTGGCGCATCCTATGAACTCCTGCCCTCCGCCAACGTTTACATACTCTTCCGCCGCATACGCGCCAACTTCACCAAAGGTATCGGCACAAAAAATATCGACAACGGTGGGTCTGTGGGTATGAGCTTTACTTTTTAAACACTCGCGCAACGAAATACACCGTCACATCTCGCTGGGCAGGCTACCTACAGACAACCTGCCCGGCTTACTTTCACTCTTTTACTTCAACACCTCGAACACCTCACCCAAGATTACTTCTCTTCCTCCACCAACGGCACAATCATCAAACACCCCTTCCTCACAACAACCTCAACACGACTCCCAATAACGAAACCAGCCTTCTCCAACCAACGCCCCGTCAACGGCAGACTCGCCTTGGAATAATCCCCAAAGCTTCTGACGACTTTTAGGTATCTGGATTTTGGTGGGTTTGGCATATTTTTTAATTGCTCCGGTGTCAGAGCAAGAAAACATGAACCTAGTTGGCCCTCAGGTACGAAAAATTCGGGAGCTACAAAAGCTAACCCAAGAAGCGCTCGTTACCCGCTGCCATATTCTCAAATGGAATATCAGCAGAAGCACGCTTGCCAAAATTGAATCACAAGTACGTCGCGTTACGGATGAAGAAGTGGCGCGGTTAGCGCAGGTGCTTGAGGTGGGTATAAGTGAGCTCTATCAACGATAAGAACTCAACACAATTTCTTCCCCAATAGCAAGGATCTAATCGATGAAATCAAAATTAGAAATTTATGCTTTATCAATATGCTTTGCGGCAGTTGTTTGCCTCGTTATTTCTCTGGGCATTGGCAGCTACTCTCTAATACAAGTTAACTCTCCAGATTTGACAATGAAATCATACAAATTTAATCAATTTCAAACAAATAAAGATTATTGGTCTAAGCACAAACCCCGCTGCGGAGATAACTACAACAAAGTAGAAAAGCCTGAAGAAGATGAACTAACCAAGCAAAGACTTATGGCTTTTGAGGCAGTAAAAAGAGGTGAAGCAAGGGAGGGGGTTCAATCCCTAATAAAATCCACTTTATTTATTATTTTTTCAACTTTAGCCCTTTTTATCCATTGGACAATTGCTAAGAGGTGTAGGAAATCATAAATAAACTGAATCAATACAAAATCATGTAAGCACGATACCCAAGTTAGTAACATCAAATTAAACAAGATTAATCAATAGCTTAGCATGACTTATTGGAGCAGTACTGTTTGATCGGGGTGGTTGGCTGGTGGAGGTGTACTTCAGGTCGTATGTGGTCGTACCCGGTACGGCCACATAGGGCTAGCAATCGAGTACGTCGACAATATCAACGAAAGCAAGAACGGGATGAATAGTGACTTACTATTACGTCCATATTCTCAGACAACTATTCGTGTTTTTCTGCGGTGAGTTTATATAAAGTAAAAACCTCGAGCACGTTTTTACTACTACGTGATGTGCGCTTGTAGCCCACGAGAAATCAACAAAGGCTCTAAATACAATGAATTATGGTAATTTGGTAGGTGTATACTGAGCCCACCGCCGGGGGAAATATGAGGCAAGGTCACTTTGCAACTTCACTGAAATACGTTATATTGTGAAAAATACAACAAATTCATTGACTTATAGCATCACCATGGCCGCATTGGAAATAGGTAAATGAACCTGGGCGAAATACAACTATAATGTGTCAGAGTTACCCGCAATTGGTATTCACTTAGTATCTTATCAATAAAAGTAAAGGAGAAATTTATGTCTAAAGGCCAAGATTCAAAAAAAGCAGTTAAAAAGAAACCTGAAAAAACATTGAAAGAGAAGCGCGCCGAGAAAAAGGAAAAAAAGGCGATTAAGCGGTAAACATAACTCTCAATGAGTAAATTCTGGGACCTAAGAGAATCCGTAGTGAAACAAAATTCCGGGGCTAGCACAAAATAAGGAAATCAACAGGGTCAGGCATCGATTGATGCATGTGTAAAAATCGTGCGGTTCATATTTTCATGATATGAGTTATTTAATTTTTATTCCTTAGCCCATACCCATGCAGGTCGAATACAAATAACTCAGCGGACAATGTAAAGTGACGCTGAGCAATGTTATGTGTTGCGACCCGGTGTGTGAAATGTGGCAACAGTTTACTATTAAGAGGTAACCATGAATCACCCTATTATTGATGATCTCCTTTGGAGACACTCTACAAAAAAATACGATGCAGGAAGGAAAGTACCAGAAAATGATCTTAAGGTTCTCTTCGAGGCAATGCGCTTATCCGCATCGTCTATTAATTCACAGCCCTGGAAATTTGTTGTCATTGAGAGTGATGAGGCAAAAATCCGCATGAGTAATACTTTTATTCATAAACATAAATATAACCAGTCTCATGTATTCGATAGTTCACAGATTATCCTCTTTTCTTACAACCCACGTTATACTCGCGAAAACTTTGCTGAAGTAGTGGATAAAGGCATAGTTGATAAACGTACGAAGCCGGAAGTGCGAGAGAGTGCTTTTGTTAATTTTATATTTGCCGAATTTAATACAGATGAAACTGGAAATACAAGTTGTTGGACCAAAGCACAGACTTATCTTGCCCTTGGAAATACATTACATACCTTAGCTCGTCTTAAAATTGATTCCACTCCGATGGAAGGTATTGATATTGATTTGATTAATAAAGAATTTGAATCTGAACTTACTGGTTATCAATGTGATGTAGCCCTCGCCATTGGATACCACCATCCCGACGAGGACTTTAATGCTCAACTTCCTAAATCGAGACTCAGCTTAGATCATGTTTTGGTGCGCATATAAATACGATTATAGCTTGTCGTCACATATGATTATAAAAATATTACCTCAACGTTTGAATTAGAAAAAAGCGGGGGAAGTTCCCGCTATCAAAAACGGTAGTGAGAACACCCCAAAGAACGACTAATTCCATTGATAAATAACAATTTCTTGGCTCAAATTTTCGGCCTTTACTCGGCCTATAGAGAACACCGCATGGTAATGATTAGGCCTAATGGCATAGGCACAATTTAATTTACAGGCTCAAAACAAAGATACTTGCCAGTTCTAGCAGCTTATCTTCACTCCGTTGTCTACGATGCTCATAAATATTCCCCCCTTCCTGCATCAAAGTGCTTGATCACTTTCGTAGGAATACTTTCGCAGAGACTCTTTCGAAGAGACTCTTTCGAAGAGATATTCGCGCTGAAATTTCATTCAGAATTTTTTCAGATATGCTGAATTTGTTCATTCGTCACTTTATCAATCCCTCAGCGTTATTGTGTTTGCTCTTTTTGGTCTTGCGCAACCCTAAAGCGTTGGAATTTATATGCCGCCCCGAGGAGTATCACACCGATAACCATAAAGGCGAGTATTTTCTGAATCAGACTGAAGCCTTCTAAGTCATTTGCAAATATCTTTAATAGGGTAATGCCGAAAAGTATCGTCGCCAGGTGCAGCGTTGTTTTGTAGTATTCATTGAGTGACATAAACAATATTACGGTTGCGTGAATAACTAACGCAATAGTAAGTGCGGGGCCTAATAGTTCACCCGTTGTTATATACAAGGCATTGGCATATGCCAGCATAGCAAATCCATGCGTTAACCATTGTTCAATTGTTTGTCTGTTTCTTCTAACTTCATGTGTAATACCCAAAATTAGTTTGTGTTGAATGCCTCTGTCTTTTGCAGCCATAAACATTATAGACAGGGCAAGAATATTGAGAACTATCGTTATCAATCCAGCTTCTCCGTACGACTGGCTGGCTGAATGAATAATCACAACGCTGGCTAAAAGTGCATACCCAGTCCAGTAGAGGGGCCTGAGCCATTGTCGTAGAGCGGGTATTATCTGTATCTTTATAGACAAAACAACAAAATATAAACCCAATACAAACAATGGAATATCAAACTGGCCGACCGCGACATAGATAACCGCAGCAACGACAAGGCCAACATGTATGTACCAAGACGTAATGACTGGCCAGCACCAGGTGTCGCTGTAACCTTGTCTCGAAAACCCTTTTTCTCTATACACAAGCAGGTACCCAATTAATGGCCCCACGTACAGCCCAATAGTGACAGTATTAAAGAGACTGGACGGTAGATTAACAAAAGGATATAGGATGCTGCAAATTGCCGCCATTCCATATAATGACAATGATTCAAGACGTAACAGTGGGTGTGGGCGCCATGTCGCAATAATATAGCTGACGATAAAGCTAGCCCATAGAATGATTGGGAATAGTTCGTTAAAGCGATGGAACGCCGTTGGCAGAGCGACTATTGGCAGCAGGAACAAGAAGGTGATACGTAACTTCTTCGCATAAGAAAGCCACTCACTATCCGGGGCAAGCTTCTCATAAAATAGCTGAATAATCGCAAGCAACGCAAACGATTCAACAATCGCTATTCTTCCTATTAATGTTTGGTCGGAGAAATGGAAACTGTTAACGGATTGAACCGATAAATATACCTGTAATAATATTAAGCCATAGTGCGCAAAACCTAAGTATTGAGTGTATTTCAAGCCCTGTTTATACCCTCGATGAAGCAGATAGAATAGAGGTATAACGCTTATGAGTAAATGGTAAGGCGCAATAAGGAAGTAGCTTGAAATTATAAAGGTAATCGCTATCCAAACGGAGAAGACCTCCATAGATATATTATTAATTTGAAGGTCGAAAGCGTCACACAAACCCTTGTGCCTTTTAATCGTAAAACTTATTCCCCATAATACAAGCCCGACCGAAATCAAATTGAGATAGGAAAGATCCAATAGCCCTTTTTGCCATTGTGGCTCCAGTGGTAGGGTCATCCATATCATTTCAGCCAGCGATATAATAACCAGCAAATATCCTTCCCTGCGGACAATCGAGCTTTTAAATACAAAACCAAGATGTAGCAGTAATATACCTTCAAGCGCCCAGAAAAGCCCGGCGACACTAATATCAAAGAGTGCTGGGATGGCAAAACCAATCAATGATCCCGCTATTAGTAATACTGTGGCTCGCTGGTTTGGGCTGACCGCAATTTTTAGCGGAAAAACTAGAGCAATAAAGGGTAAAGCGTTAACTAGATAAATCATTCCTAGTGAGAATTGAGTATTAGATAATCCATAAATATTACCGAGGAAAAAGACTAAACTACCTGCAACAATTGATACCTGTTTTTTATCGAGTGTATCGAGAAGCATTTTCCCTGAAAAGATGGAGAAATAGATATAGAGATAAAAAAAGCCATGTATTAGCCCGATGAGTAAAACATTGTCATTTGACACGTTGGCGGTGCCAAATATAACGTATTCGAGAATACCAACCGTGACGACAAATGATATCAAAGCCAGCGAAGTCCAACGTATCTTGTGTGATAAATACAACGCAGTACCGCTGAGTAACAATAGGTAGGCTGAGTAAAGCATCGAGCCACTGTGCTCGCCACCCAAGATTAGCGGTGTAAACGCACCACCGATAAAACTGATACCAGCAACAATTTTTGTTTCGAACCGTAACGCAAGAAAGCAACCTGCAAATGTAGTGGCTGCCAGTAACGCAACACCAATAGTTGGCCCCACCAAACTGTAGTAAGTTGTCATGAAATATAGGCATAGATAGACAAGCAATATACCCAAGCCTATCAAACTCGCCCCATAGTCCTGCATGTTTGATTTTTTGAGACTAATTTTCGCACCAAGTGCGATTACTCCGACTGAGACCGCCAGCCCTAAACCAATTTTAGCGGCCTCGTTAAGAAAGGTAGAAAAGGAATACTGAAGAACGAAGGCAAATCCAACGACGAGCGCCAATATCCCGCTGAAAGTTAGAAAGAAAACGGCTAGTTTTTCTTCTTTTTTGTATCGTTGATATAATACAATTAACGGGTGAATAAGATTGCTAAAGGGTCCTAGTAGCTTATTTACACTTGCAAAAAATCCTGCGACAACAACGTCTTGCCCTATTTTTTTAGCAGGCGACTGTTTTTGCGTTGCTTTTGTGGCCCGCTCACCAATCCAGGAGTTATCGCCCGTCGTCGACTCTAATTCTGCTGCATCAGTACCTTGATTAAGCTTTTGAGCCGACCTTTTCTCTTGATTTGCTATTGCAGTTCTTTGACCAGTCCAGGGGTCTCGTTGTACCGTCGAATGTAGCGGCGAATGTAACGGTGATTTTTTTGAAACAGCGTCTTCTGGGAGACCTAGCGTTATATCTAGACCCTCTAGACTGTCTTGGTTTTCTGAAAAATTAACGCTATTTGATACTTGAGCAGGGTCCTGCTCAAGCTTGATGAGTCTATCGGATAACGCATCTAACCGACTGGTGTAATCAGTTCGGAGCTCAGCAATTTCGCGTTTTATGCGGTCTAATTCATTGCTCATCAGTGGCGCCATCTCATGTAGGTTCTTCCCACTATACCTATCAGCCAATTGACCATCTAGTTAATTTAACCGTTTAATGGTTATTGTTGAGCTTTTATTTTCCCTTCGATAAAGTAGGCAAACAGGACAGCTATTTAAAATGTTCATATCCAGTACCTTGTTGAAAAATACAGGGCGCCCATTAATGACATTATATTGCCCAATAAATATTTAAGGGTTAATTCGCTAAAAAGCCCGAATAGCACGCACTCTGTAGTGGCCCTTATCGGTTTTAATTTTGTTCTTTACGCCGCCGAGCTGGCGGCCGCTGAAGAAGGCCTGAACCCATGCGATATTTCCACCGATCTCTGAGGAACTCCAATAGCTGTTAAAAGTAAAACCACCCAAATTATTGGGGTCGGCTGGCCCTTTGTTTCTTCCGTCTCCATCAGGGTCTGTCAGCTTAAGCCACATTTCATTTAGCTCATCTTTCGAAGGTAAAAACCAGTCATCGTAACCGTTTAACGTATAGGCATCGGCGATACGTGCGGCTGTGCGGTCTTTTTTACAGCCCGCAATTATTTCTGCTGTGTTTTTGGTACCGTCGCCAACGGCTTTGTCATTGCTATCGCTAATACGCCGGCCATAACACCCCCATACGGCACCTTTTGACTGGTCAACCGGTGCAGCCTCAAAACCGTGTGCGCCATTGTCCGTTATATAGAATACAAAACCGCCTGCGGGGCCGCGGTCACCGATGTTGTAATAGGTCGTTTTCCAAATGGGCTTACCATTAGCAAATGTTAGAGCTGAGTGAACGCTAGTATTTGTCGGCACCGGGACCAAAACCCAAGCCTTGCCATTCCAATATTGCATGTCTCCCGCGCTGGGTTTAGCAGCCGTGGTACGGGCATTAACTTTATCGGTAAGCTTACGGATAGCAGTGTTGCTCTTGGCGATGCTTTTACGGTTAGTCTTAATGCCTGTGCGGGTGTCAGTAATTCTGCCAATATTGGCGTCAATAGCAGTATCGTTAGTCCTTATCTTGGCGCGATTTGTCTCAATGCCTGTTTTGTTTTTTTTTGTATTACTATGATTGCCATTCACACCAGTCTTGATGTCATTAAATTGCGCATTTAAGTTGTCTGCTGTCAGGGTGTCTCCCGCTGCGTAGACATCCTCTGCGTAAGTGACCTCTGCTGACCAGGCTGGTGCTACCAATAGGCTGCTGATAATCATCACGGTCAGCATCTGACCTAGCGATGTGCCTGTGTTGTTAATATACATATTTCTACCTCTTCATTACGCGTTAAACGTTTGATCTGTGTTTGTTTCATTAATTGTAATTAATGTAATGTGCATGAATCCAGAGCACTGACACCCAGAGTGCAGTTCGCTGCGCTAGTGTCGCCTGGACTACCTCCACCACCACATGCCGCTAGTAACAAAAATCCGAGCAGTAACAATGCCGTGTAAAGATGTGCTTTCATGTAAAAACCTCCAGCAGCGCGCTGCTCTAACTTTTTGACGACCTAAATATTGTGAATACGTACTTCTGTAGCCTACTTAACGGCAATAGGGAAAATATCGTTATATTGCTGAACTATACACTGGCAGTTGTGGTTAAAAAACCCCCAGATATACAGCGGGTAATCAGGACAGCCATCTTAATGAAAACAACATTACAAATATTTAATCGTTCATTTACAATTTTATGTCGATTTTTAATGGTGTAATTCAGGGACATAAGCAACAGGAAATTGAATAAACCACTTTATTTGGAATACAGATGCGTGCAAGGCTCAGCCATCAACTAGCCTGGACTCCTTCATTGTGAATTTTAGCTTGCCAACCAGGAAGTAAATAGGCCACCAAAAACAAACATACGCCCACTAAAATAATTTGACCAACACTAAGATGGGGGCCTCCTTAAGCGCCTTAAGTTAAGTTAAGTTAATTTATCTTTACCAATGATGTCATTCACGCTGAGCTAACCCTATACTTGAAGATCAAATCCGCAATGGAGAGAGAGAGAGAGAGAGAGAGAGAGAGAGATGCCATTTACGCCTTTTCATATGGGCCCAGGATTTTTGGTAAAGTCTATACTCCAAGGTGCATTTAGCTTAATGGTGTTTGGTTGGGCGCAAATTGTGATGGATATCCAGCCGTTATTTGTGCTTGTAACAGGGAATGGGCATTTACATGGGTTTTCTCACACTTATCTCGGCGCAACATTGTTGGCCATTTTTTCTGCGCTGTCGGGTAAATATTTATCAGAACTTGGATTGAAAGTATTTGGCATAACTAATAAATTAACTTCCAACGATCAACCAGAAAACAATCCACAAAACAACCCACAAAACATACGCTGGCGTGTCTCGTTCTTGAGCGCGTTTATCGGCACTTATAGTCACGTGATACTAGATAGTATTATGCATAGTGACATTAGGCCCTTCTCCCCCTTCTCTACTGAAAACACACTGTTGACACTCATTAATGTACAACTGTTACATCAATTTTGTATTTACAGTGCGCTCATTGGCGCAATAATTTATTATTCTGTTCAGTATGCGCGTAAAAATACGTAATCATATGTGATAATCGAAGTATCTTTTTCTACTGATTCACTAGCAACTCCGTTAATCTGTGTAATTCCTTGATCTGAGGATAATAAGCTTGCGTATTTAGTTCGACAATGCCTTAATTAATGATCCATATTTCCCTCCGCTTACTCTTTACCACACGGTTTTTCTCTATGAAATCATCGTATATTTTTAGCGCTATCATCTGCATGATTTTCTTTTTGAGCAGCTGCAATAAGGCAAGCCCGCCCGTCACTAACCGCGCCTCAGTAAAGGCAACTGAAATCATCGGTATTGATATATCTAAATATCAAGGATCAATAGATTTCAACAAGATTAAAGCCGCAGGCATCCGCTATGTATTCGTCCGTGCAACGGAGGGAGTCACGTACCAGGATGCCAACTTTAAAACAAATTATTTGGCGGCTCGCGCCGCAGGACTGACAACTGGCGCTTACCATTTCTACGAGACTAATGATGATCCATCTGCCCAGCTCACGAACTTTACAAGCGCCGTTATCTTACAGCCCGGCGACCTTCCCCCCGTGGTTGATATTGAAAAACTACATGACAATGATCAGCTAAATTTAACAATAAATATCCAGACTTATCTCGACGGCCTTGAGTCCCATTACGGTGTTAAGCCTATCATCTACAGCGGACTTAACTTTTCCAACCAATATATGACTGAGTTTGGTGACTATCCCTTGTGGCTGGCCGAATACCGAAATGATAAACCAATGCTACCCAATGGCTGGTCCGATTGGACTTTTTGGCAATGGTCGCAATCCGGTAAAATTGATGGCATTAATGGGCATGTCGATACAGACCGTTTTAATGGGGACGAGACACGTTTTCAAAAGATGCTCATTAAATGACTTTAGAAATAAAAACGACGTCAATACCTTCCCTGGCTCGTGTTTAAATAATTCTCCCCATTGAAACAATTATTTTTCTTACAGATTGAAAGCTTGGATAACGAGTGCAAATATTAATCCTGCCTTAATTAATCGTTCACAACGAGCTGGAAACCGGGAAGAGCGACCCGAAGTTGTACTTCGCGTTGGCAGAAGTACAACCTAAAGTTAGATTATACCAAAATGATAAGAGCTGAGAACTAAGAGGCTACCACTTAGTTTTGAGGTGTAAAATTGTAGGTCATGTTGCGAAGCTACGTGACGCGATCGTTTAACCGGCCACATGGCTCTCAAATAAGGAATGTTGTCGCGCAGCTACGAAACGTGACCACCGAAATACGCATTGTAATCACATCGTTAATCATAATGTTAATTATAATGTTAATTATAACAATCTGTCATGACAGGGTGTCTGGCTCGCATGTCAATTCAAGCACTGCAAGCACTGATAGTAACTGCATTAAATATTTAGCTTATACTTTGTACTACGCCCACTACCTAATCTTTCCAATACACTTATATCTGACAAATATTTTAAATCACGTGTAGCGGTTGCTGTGGAAGCTCTGGTGATTGATACATATTTTTTGGTGCTCATGCCACCCTCAAACCCTAATACTCCTGCATTGAGCATTTTTTGAATCACTTTTAAATGACGCTGATTAAACTGATTTTTGTATCGATCAAAGAATTTTGTTTTTTTCAGGCTGAACTCTATATTTTTTTCTGCTCTACTTTGGGCATTAAGGACAGTCTCTGCAAAATAATGAATCCAGTGTGTTATTTCATTTGATTTTTGAGCCCGCTGCAATGCCTGATAATAATCTTTCTTTTTGACTTCTATCGCCTCTGACAAACTTAATAGGACTGGGCGCCCAAGTCCTTGTGATAATATTTTTTCAGAGATGGCTCGTCCTATACGGCCGTTCCCATCTTCAAAGGGGTGAATGCTTTCAAAATACAGGTGGGCAATTGCGGAACGCAGAAGGGGGTTTTTAATTTCTTCTTTGGCTTTGGGGGCTGTTGCGTTAAACCAGTTAATAAATATTTTCATTTCTTCTGGCACATTAACGGAAGGCGGCGCTTCAAAATGCACTTTCCATTTGCCGATTGGCCCTGAAATAATCTGCATCGGCTCCCCATGTGTTCGCCACATTCCGACATCAATATTTCTACGCTGCCCTCCGAGTAACATTGTATGCCACTGAAACAGCTTTTTTTCGGTTAATGGCGCTTTGTATGAATGGCGTACGTCCACCATCAGGTCAGAAGCACCTTTTGCGCGTTTGTCAGTAACAGATTCAGCGTTATTTTCCAGCCCAAGATTATGACGGATGGAGGACATCACATCAGCGCGACTAAGATGTTCTCCTTCTATTTCTGACGTTTTAATGGCTTCAGAAACCATCAAGTTGATTATTGAATCCGACTGGATGTTATCAGGCAGGCATTTCAAAATACCGCCGACATGTCCGGCTTTTTCTGCATATGCCACCAAAATATCCTGCGCGGCCGATGCATCGTACTGAAACTCAGGCCAGTCAGGCTGCTGCCAATTATATCTCATGATCTGAATATATCGCCTAATCAGATCATAATCAATAACATAATGATCTGAATAACAATGCTAATTCGATCATTTTCCATTATTTTCGTCCCTCTCAATACCTGATAATAATGCAAATGTAATTCAAGCCCGCGCACATACCCACACGTCTACCTGTTCTGCGCCTGCTCGCAATAATGTTTTTGCTAGCTCTTCTACGGTGCTGCCGGTGGTCATGACGTCGTCGATAATCACTACGTGCCCATCCACGGGTTTGACGACATTAAAGACGTTTCGGATATTTTTCAGGCGCTCTTGTCGCGTTAGGTCAGATTGTGGTGGCGTTGCCACCCTGCGTTGTACTACGGACAGGTTAAGCGGAATATTTAAGCGTTTGGCGATGGGGCGGGCCAGTTCTGTGGCCTGGTTAAACCCCCGCTCTCGTATTCTGGTGGGATGTAACGGCACGGGGATAAGCTGATCCGGCATAACTTCTACGACGGAAGCCAGCCACTGCCCCATTAGTTCTCCCATTAACCGTGCTTGTGCAAGGCGGCCATTGAATTTCAAACCTTGCAGTAGTTTATCGACGGGGCGGTAATAGAGAAATGGCGACAAGCATTGCTCATAGGATGGCGGCTGTATCTGGCATTGCCCGCAAAGCGCCTCGATGAATCCACCATTAACGACAAAACGGCTCAACGGTATGGCGCACCGGGCGCAGGCTGTTTCATTCCACGGTAAAGAGAGCCGACATGGCCTGCATAGATCTCGAGCATACTTTGTATTCGGCTCTCCAACATCACCACACAATGTACATACGGGGGGTAAAAGCATATTACCCAGCCTAAATTGTACGTTTTTTATCCACTCGTTCACTTTTATCCATTCCTTGGTTGACAGTCAACATTCAAAGACTACTATGCACTCTCGGGTTATTCAGCCACAAAATCAGGCTGTAACCAAGTGCGGGCGCTCTAATTTCAAAAATAATGGCACTTGCCTGAAACCCCATTAAATGAACACAGCAGAGAGATAAAACATGGATAACGCCACTTACGAGCGCATCGACACTATCACGCAACGCGTTCTCGCGAATAAAGAGAACGGTGCAGAAACTTCCGCTGCCGATGCCCAGTGGCTCATCCAGCTGAGCGATGATTACCTGCCCTGGCTCATGGCCGGTGCCGACCGTATCCGCAAGGCCAACCGGGGCAATTCAATCGAGGTGTGCGCCATTTCCAATGTGCGCTCTGGCAACTGCTCAGAAAACTGCTCTTTCTGCTCCCAAAGTGGCCACCACAAAGGCACTACCGCGCCAGTGTATAACTACATTGAAAGCGAAGACCTGGTAAAACAAGCCAAACGTGCGCGCGAATGGGGGGCCAGTGATTTCGGTGTGGTTTCCAAGGGCTGGGGGCTACGCTCGGACAAAGAACGCAAGCAGCTCAGTGAATACTTTTCGGCCATGGGTGAAAATTCTGATATTGGCCGTTGCGCCAGCCTCGGTGTATTAACACCTGAAAGTGCCCGCGAGCTCAAGGCAATGGGATTGGAAAACTACCATCACAATCTTGAATCTGCCGAGAGCTTTTTTGACAACGTGTGCACCTCGCATACTTTTCAGGAAAACATTGACACTATTCGCAATGCCCACGAGGCTGGATTACGAGTGTGTGCCGGTGGCATTTTGGGCATGGGTGAGAGCCTGGACCAGCGCGTTGAACTGGCGTTGCAGCTACGTGAAATTGGCGTAAAATCTGTGCCGCTTAATTTCCTCAACCCTCAGCAAGGCACGCCAATGGCAAACCGTACACCCATGTCAGCTTTTGAAATCCTGAAAAGCATTGCGGTATTCCGTTACCTATTACCTCAGGCTGAAATTCGGATTGCCGGTGGCCGCCAATTCCTT
Source organism: Ectothiorhodospiraceae bacterium (assembly GCA_002401775.2). Lineage (GTDB taxonomy): Bacteria > Pseudomonadota > Gammaproteobacteria > SZUA-152 > SZUA-152 > SZUA-152. The sequence continues at coordinate 7,904 of NVUB02000196.1, read as the reverse complement.
GGCGATATGCAATCCATGATTTTCATGGCGGGTGCCTCTGGCGTGATGATCGGTGATTACCTGACGACCAGCGGTCGTAGTGTGGATGACGATCTGAAAATGCTCCGAGACCTTAAGCTGGACATCCGTGGCGATACTCAACAGCGGCGTGCTGCTGGTTAACCGATTTTCTATTAATGTCCTACCGTAGGGTGTACCCACCCTACATGAACTTATTTTTATATTGATACGATAAAATGGCAGCTCCACAGCCAATGGATGACATTCTCTCTCCAGCCCTGAAACTTCGCCGTGAGCAGTCTTTATATCGACAACGTCGTGTTGTCGATGGCCCACAGTCGACTACGCTATCGTTGCTAGGCCGCACGGTTTTGAACTTTTGCAGTAACGATTATCTTGGTCTTGCCAATCACCCTGATGTGATTAGCGCCCTCAAAAAAGGCGCGGATGAATACGGTGTCGGCTCTGGTGCCGCACATTTAATTAATGGCCATAGCCGTGCTCACCACGCGCTGGAAGATGAATTGGCGGACTTTGTCAGGCGACCACGCGCACTATTATTTTCCACGGGTTACATGGCAAACCAGGGCGTAATCACCAGCCTGGTTGGTAAGGGCGATGACATCCTGGAAGACCGTATCAATCACGCCTCCCTGATCGATGCGGGACGACTGTCTGGTGCGCGCTTGCAACGTTACTTGCACGCGGATTGCGGTTCACTAGAAACTAAACTCCAAAAATCAATACAAAATGTTTCAGGACACCCTCGAAAACTCATTGCCACCGATGGCGTATTTAGCATGGATGGTGACCTCGCTCCGCTGTCCGCGCTCGCTGATATCGCATCGAAACACAATGCCTGGCTAATGGTGGATGATGCGCACGGTTTTGGCGTTATCGGTAAACAAGGCCGGGGTACGGTTGACCATTTTAATTTGGATAGCACTCAAGTACCCATTCTCATGGGTACACTCGGCAAGGCCTTCGGAACCTTCGGTGCATTTGTCGCCGGCAGTGAAGTATTCATTGAAACATTGATTCAGCAGGCACGCAGTTATATATACACTACAGCTTTACCACCCGCCGTTGCCGAAGCGACGCGCGCCAGCCTTACATTATTACGTACCGGTGATGACCGCCGCGAAAAACTCGCCGCACGGATAAAACAATTTCGCGCAGGCGCTCATCAGCTAGGCATCTCTCTTATGGATTCCCATACGCCCATTCAACCCCTTATTGTCGGTGGTTCAAAACAGGCTATGGCCATCAGTGAAACATTGCTCTCTGAACATAACATCATGGTTAGCGCCATCCGCCCCCCCACCGTGGTAGAAGGCAGTGCCCGGCTACGAATGACACTTTGCGCTAACCATACCGAAACACACGTTGATCAATTGCTTACGGCGCTCGACGCCAGTATACGAACAACGGCAGCATGAACATTTTTACACAAACAACAGGCAACAAAAGCGTCGATGAAAACCCCGATGTTGTTTTGATACATGGCTGGGGTATGAATGGCGATGTCTGGGAAGGCATTTTACCCGCACTAACAAAAAAACATCGTGTCACTATTATTGACTTACCCGGCCATGGCCGCAGCCTGGAGACTCCACACGATTACACTCTGCCAAAGCTTGCGGCATTATTAGCTAATGTATTACCTGAAAAATCGATCCTTGTTGGCTGGTCACTAGGCGGCATGATAGCCACCCAGTTTACGTTAGATTACCCGCAACGGGTCAATCGATTGGCGCTGGTTGCCAGTGCTCCGCAATTTGTAAAAGGCAACGATTGGCCAGACGGAACCGACAAAGACGTGCTTGACGGCTTTGCGGACGATTTAAAACAAAACTACCCGCAAACGATTAATCGTTTTATTGCTATCCAGGCCATGGGTAGCGACTTTGCCCGAGAGGAAAAACGCACCTTACGGGAACGCGTCTTCCGCCACGGCAACCCACAACCCGCCGCATTAGAAGGTGGGCTGGATATTTTACGACGGGAAAACCTCAGGCCACGTCTCTCTGAAATCAATTGCCCCTGTCTGTTAATCGCAGGCGAACATGACGCGCTGTTTCGGCGTGCAGCCGCACAAAAGACCCAAACACTGTTCAAACACGCTGATTTAAATATTATCAAAGGCGCGGGACACGCACCTTTTCTATCGCACCCTGATGTTTTTTTACATTCTTTACTACCTTTTATTTCTCATTCAAAATAACATGAATAAACAACTGCAATCATTAGATAAAAACCGTATTCGCGCATCCTTCGATGCGGCAGCCGAGCATTATGATGACGTTGCCATATTACAACGCGAAATCGGTGAGCGTATGCTTGACCGCCTCGACCTAGTAAAGCTCCAACCCAATATTGTTCTTGATGTGGGCGCTGGCACTGGCGTATGCAGCCATGCATTGAGTAAACGCTATAAAAAATCGCGTGTCATTGCTTTTGACATCGCCCCCAATATGCTCAAACATGCGCGCCAACGCGGTGGGATCTTCGATAAGTTACAGGATAATTTTTTATCCAAACGTCAATTTGTTTGCGGCGATGTTGAGTCACTTCCCCTTGCGGACAATAGCATCGACCTTATTTTTTCAAACGCCACATTGCAATGGTGTGCCGACCTTGACCAGACATTTTCTGAATTAAAACGTGTACTGCGCCCCGGAGGGCTGTTGATGTTTTCTACCTTTGGCCCCGACACACTGAAAGAGCTACGCCAAAGCTGGTATGCCGCTGACATTACTGTCCAAGATCAAACCAGTGAGCCCACCGTTCACGTCAATGACTTTATCGACATGCATGATATTGGTGATGCCATGTTGCGCACAGGTTTCTCTGACCCGGTAATGGACGTTGAAAACTTTACCCTCACTTACCCTGACGCCTATCAATTAATGCGTGAATTAAAAATGCTGGGAGCCCACAACGTCGCTAATCATCGACGCCATTCTCTGACCGGAAAAACGCGCGTAAAAAAGATGGTGGAAGCCTATGAAACCTTACGAGTTGACGGCCAATTACCCGCAACTTACGAAGTGGTTTACGGACACGCCTGGGCACCTGAACTAAAAAATACCAGCAACAGAAAGGATGTCAGCATTCCCCTTCAACAACTACACCCTGGAGCTCGACGCTGATGGCACGTGGTTTTTTTATTACCGGCACCGATACCGATGTAGGAAAAACCACTGTAGCAGTGGGTTTGGTCGCTGCTTTTCAAGAACACGGCCTTTCTGTTGCGGTGATGAAACCCATTTCTGCCGGATGCGAGCTAACAGCTGATGGCCTACGCAATGACGATGCCTTACAACTTATGCAACAAGCCAACGTGGCGCTGCCTTACGAACTTGTTAACCCTTATGCTTTTGAAGAGGCCATTGCTCCGCATATAGCCGCTGCACACAACAATGCTATTCTGCACATCGGACCACTTGTAGAAGCGTATACTAACATTGCGCAACAAGCGGACATCGTTATTGTCGAAGGTGCTGGCGGCTGGCACGTTCCTATGAATGAAAACAAAACCATGGCCGATCTCGCCGTCGCGCTTAACTTACCCGTGATTAATGTGGTGGGTTTACGCCTTGGGTGTCTTAGCCATGCCCTGCTTACCGCAGAAAGCATTGCAACACACGGGTTAAACCAAGCCGCTTGGGTGGGCAATACATTGTCGACTGACATGGTGTGTGAATCTGAAAATATTACCAGTTTACAAAACCGGTTACCGGGAACGTGTTTAGGTATAGTGCCTTACCTTTTTCCGTTGGGTTCCGAGATGCCACAGACGCCGAAAAACACTGTCAGAGATTATTTGGATATTGCTGCGCTTTTGTAGCGGCTTATTGCGGTGGAGTTACATCATTAAGCCGGAATGACGGTTTTTTATATTACATCACTAATGAACCCGTAGAGAAGGATACCCTGCATTCATAAGCGCAGCCGCAGGGATGCGGCTGCGCCCCTACAGGGATATATTTACGGCGTCTTCTGAATACAGGGTATCCTTCTCTTGTGCGCCGGTACTACATGAAGTTTTGTCGGTTGGGAAAAAAGCTTCAGCGACATGCCCAACGTGGTGCGGCAACCGTTGGGCACGCTGCGCTTTGCCCAACCTACAAAAACTTTTCTTTTCATTATCTGCAGTAATGGATATTCGTCGGGATAACTGATATTAGATACTTATAAAAAACACCCGCGCCATTTCCAGGAGCGGGTGTTTTTAGTTTCGGATGATTATCCGCTCGCTTTTCATAAGCTGTCTGTTTTTTGTTATGGCATAAAGCTCAGGTCAAATGCTCCTACCCAATCCGATCCATTAGGGTACACACTGTTTAGATACGCTGGGCTGGTTATTGCTGTGCTGCGCCAGTCCATGGGATTCATACCCTGGTTTTGCTCTTGCTCTGCAAAACCGTCTCCAAATATGGCATTGAGCATAACGGTGCAATCATCACCAACGTTGGCGCATTCAGTACCTGAAAAATAAGTCGGGCTTAAACTCAGGAAGGCAATCACGTCGCTTTCCATTATTGTCACCATACTCCGGCCACCGCGATACTGGGAATCAGTAATGGTTTTATCAATCCAGTCCCAGGGTGTTGCACTGTCTTGGTTGGCATCAAAGAAGTAGGTGTCGGTTTTATCAAAGATGTAATTGCCAAGAGTGTCGCCGGTCATCGCATCAACTTCCAAGGGCAGGCTCACATCAACAAACTCTGCCACTGCGGCACCTTCTCCCAACCTGTCCGATACGGTGAACATACGCAATTGTGGTATTTCGCTGATGCCGATGACGGGTAAAAACTGTGCTTTCATGTCAATCAAACCCCGTGCGGTATACACCTGATCCAGCGGGCTTGCGGTGAGGTCTTTGGTAACTTCTATACGCAAGCCATCAGCCCACTCGTTGCCGGCATCAAATCGCAGGAACATTTCTGCTACTTTGGCAGTGTCGGTGTAGGTGAAGTCTATCCGCATATTAATCGGGTCTTCCTGGTTGCGGTTTTCCGTATCAATACTCAATCCATTTACCACCATGCGTCCATTCACATCACCATTTTCTGCTTCGTCCCAGGAAAGAAAAAACTGGCGTCATCTCCGATGGTAGGCGGTACGGCGCGGTCATAGCCATAATATAAACGCACGGTGGTCTGCGTTGCTGAGGTACTGGTAACACTGTAATGTGTTGGTTCATCGGCTTCGTAATTATCTGCTGTGGTGTCGTTTTCCCCTTCCTTTATCTGTCCATCGTTAGGGATAACAGCAGCCAGATCAATAATCGTATCGGCCAGGCATGTCCAGGTCGCAATGACCGCCACCATAAACTTACTCATGCGGTAACCGTTACGAAATACGTCTTCATCTTCTACGCCATTATGAAAACATAGCTCGGCAAACTCGTCGCTCGATTTTGTGGCGCTTTCTGATTTTGAAATACTGACGGATCTTGCTGCACGGTTACGAACACTAGCTGCTGTTGATGTGGAAGTCGTTCCGCCTGTAAGGCTATCAGGCATTGATAAGGTTAATAAATTACTTCCGGCAGGTAAGCTGCTGGTATCCCCCGTATCCGAGCAACCCGCACTGAAAATACTGGCGCCCACGATCAAGGCGGTAGCGGCACTGCGCAGGGCGGTATGGCGTAGCGTTGGAAATAAATTATGGTCGGACATTTTTTGTTTCTCCTGTCTGCCGTCAATCGGCCTTTTTCTCAGTCGGTCCCTTATTTGCCAATAATCCTGTTTCGCATGGTGTTTACACGCTTGGCCAGAGTATTTGCTTGAGTTATGTTTAAAATGACGACAACTTTGGCGCTATTTGAAAATATATTTCGGCCAATGTCGGCAATACTTTGAATCAACTTTCAAATAAGATCTTATTTTGCGTCTAATAGCTTTATGAAATATTCAAACCAGACCACACCAGGGCAGAGCACTTACCCCCCAAAATCCGCCAGCTGGCGATTGTTATGTGGGTTGTTTTTCGGACTATGCATCGCTTTGCTATTGAGTCGTACTGCTGTTGCCCTGCCCTCTGCTGAAACCGAACAGCAAAACCAAAGCATTGGCTATTGGAAACCGTACGTCGTTAACCCCGCTAAAGACGCTGGAGCCGCTCGCGCCCAACGGGTATTTGCAAATTTATTGCGTACCTGGGACGACACCCGCGTGGAGCCCAGCCTTTATGTGGTGGATTCCACTCATGGCCCCTGGGCGGCTTCACTGGCCGATGGCAATATTTTGCTGAGCCGCGCCGCCATCGACATTACTCTGGCGCAAGGTCCCGCCCATGCAGATCACCTGCTAGCCTTTGTGCTTGCCCACGAGTTAGTCCACCAACGGGCTGACGATTTGTGGCATCACAAGTTTTTCCGGCTGGTCGGTAGCCAGACACCAGAACGCCAACAGGAATTACAACGTGGCCTTACTTTGCAGGGTGAGGCCTTGCCTGACCTTGAGCGACGCGAGGCTCAGGCCGACCACGATGGATTGATTCTCATGGCCACGGTGGGATACGACCCCTTTGTTGTCATTGACGTGGCCATTGATGGGAGCATTGATGGGCCAACCAATGCGGTATCGGATACGGCCCATGCTACAAAAGACTTTTTTACCCATTGGGTCGAAAACCTCTGGGCGACACCTTGCCAGAGAGATATCAAAATATCCGGGCGAAATGCCGCTGCTTGTGCTCAAGCCCAGACTCGCGCGGCCAGAAGCCGTGCTCAGCTTGGGGCCATTGCGACCCAGGCCACCCTGTTTACATTAGGCACACAGGCCTTCGGTGCTGGCCATTGGAAACAGGCGCGGCGATATTTCAGCGCCTATGGTCGAGAATTTCCGAGCCGTGCGGTTCACCTTAATATTGGACTGACACATCTAGCGCAGGCACTTGATATCAACGATAGCCTGCAAGCTTCAGGCTACCGCACGGGGCCGCGTTTCTTTTATCCTTTGCAGCTGGAATTACGCCCTGATGCCACTCCGCTCAAGGCCCGCAGCCAATCCGGCAACGGCCAAACCCGTGGAGATGCACAACAACGCCTGCACCAATACGCCAAACGGGCCGTGCAATCCTTTGAGCGCGCTCTGCGCCTTGAACCTGAACACCGCAACAGTTACCTGCAATTAGTGATCGCTCACTTACTGGCAGACAACCTGCCCATGGCCCGTGGCGTCCTGCAAGGTAATTATCTGCCACGCTTCGGTAATGACCTTGTGGCCAACTTGCTGCAAGCCATGATCCTTGCCCGTGAGGGCGACGCTGCAAAAGCTGGCAAGGGTTTCCAGGCTTTGCTCTCCCAGCTGGAAAACAATCCACAGGCAATACTCGACAGTCCCTGGCCCACCGACTTGTTGATCCACAGCAGTTTCCGCAATGCTGTTGCGCTAGCGGAATCGCTGCTGGAAGCCCAAGCGACTGGATATCGCCCTGAGTCCAAAAGTATCCGCCCAACACACCGACCGGCAACAGCTGTATTATTTTCGCCGAAAGGCGCAGGCGCGGTTGGCGCAGATTAGTGGGTTAGTGACTAGGGCTTAGGACTGAGTGCTGAGTGCCAAGAACTAATACAGTCCGTCTTCCCGGCATGTTTTTAGCCGGAATCCAGCGCCTTTGAACGGGTATAAAGTCTCTGGATACCGGGTCAAGCCCGGCATGACGGTTTTTTTGTCCTGAGTGCTAAGGACTGAGGGCTGAGTGCTTAGTGCTTAGTGCTGAGTGCTGAGTGCTGAGTGCCAAGAACTAATACAGTCCGTCTTCCCGGCATGTTTTTAGCCGGGGCCCAGCATGTTTTTAGCCGGGGCCCAGCACCTTTGAACGGGTATAAAGTCTCTGGATACCGGGTCAAGACCGGCATGACGGTTTTTTGTCCTGAGTGCTGGGGACTG
>NVUB02000195.1 GCA_002401775.2 Ectothiorhodospiraceae bacterium | reverse complement strand
CGGCATGAACTTGTTGCAATTGAACTCTTATCTACAACTGGTTGTGATTGGATTACTGTTGATCCTTGCCGTTGTGGCAGACAATTTAAAATCCTGTTTGTCGAACTCGTTAGCCTCGGCAGCGTCAACGCCACCACCGTAGAACCCATGAACGTATTTCGGGTCGCCATCTTAAAAAACGCCGTCAAAGTAATCCTGGTCCACAACCATCCCTCCGGAAACCTCACCCCCTCACCCGCTGATAAAGATGTCACCGACCGATTAATCCAGGTGGGCCGCATCATTAACGTACAAGCCATAGACCACCTCATCATCTCCCCCGAATCCTACCTCAGCTTTGAGCACATCGGCCTGTTCGGCATGCTGGAAGCCAGCATGAAATGGATGCCCGCTTATGAAATCATCGAAAACATCAGAGAAGAAGAACGGAAAATACGGAAAGAAGCCGTTCAGATGGCTGATGTAAAAGGAGAAAGGCGGGGTTTAAGGAAAGGGAAAAAAGAAGGAATTGGCATTGGGGAAGAGCGAGGAGAAAAGAAAGGCTACAAAAAAGGCGAAAGAGTGGGGGTGAAAAAAGGGAAAGTAGAAATGGCAAAAGCCATGAAAAAAGATAAAAAACCGGTAGAAGAAATTCAGAAGTATACCCAGCTGACAAAAGCAGACATTCAAGCGTTGTAACAATACTCGTAGCGTTTGAAGTTTAGGAATTTGCTCGGGCACCCACGCCAGTAATTTCCAATTAAAGCTTGGATGCCCACTTTCTGTAAAATGGGTGTCTGTTTTTCCGTCATAAGACGACTGAAAACCACCCAATGGATAAATAACAGGAGAGAATAGCGTGAAAATAAGGAATGATGCCGATGCAATAATACTGAGAGATCAATTGTTGAGTATTTATCAGGCAAAAGAATTCAGTGTAAAAATCAGACCGCGCATAAGTTTTAATTATCGTGTAGTAGGAAGTGATAATTTTGCTTTAGCGATTACTTTGCAAATCAAAGCAATAATGGGAAGCACCGAGCACGGAAATATTTTATTACAAGAGCTTGCCAAGCTACCAGAAAAAATTGATTTTATCGAATATGACACGAGTCATGCAGCTTCTCATGATGGTTTTATTGTTGTTTTGCACAATGCAACTACACCTCAGGGTAATGGGCTGGGGCGATTTCAGAGTAAATCAGGAAAATTTCTTAGGGGTAGCTTTCTCCCGGAAATGGCATTAGCTCACGAGCTGTTTCATGCAGGACAATTGCAGCAAGCCAAATTTTTTGAGCCTTACTGTAACTTGCTTTGCAGTTGGACAGGAGGCCCCTGGAAACTACCAAAAGAACCCGGCGCTATCAGGTATACAAACCAAATTAGAATTGATAAAAATTTAGGGTATGTAAGGACTTATCATGCGGCTTATGGTGGCCGGAAAATAGACTCCTATGAAGAAGCAAGCACAAGGCATAGCAAGAAATGACGCTATTTAAATTTTTTTTTAGTGGCGTAGTATTTTTTATGCTAACGGCTTGTGTGAATTCGAATGATCAGTTGAAGCCGGTAATGGCTGATTGCCCGATCAACTTTAAATTGAGTGATACAGGGATAGTTAGCGATTATTATGCGAGTTTTGTGAGTAATGCAAGCCAATATATTGCTTTTAAAGCGTTTTCCAGCAGTGGCTACAAGCTGGTTTCATTGGTCAAAAATGATAATCACTATGTTTTATCCGTCAGCTTGCCCCCAATACCCAATGGAACATTATCCAAAGAAATCGACCCGGAACTTGGTCGAAGGGTTTTTGGGGACATCAAAAAAATAAAAATACTGGATTATTTTAATGGCGGCGCGTCTGCCCATACACAATGTGTTATTGCCGGAATGAAGACCTCAAATTCGCTGTCAGTCAGCAGTTTATATAACCCACCCCTGTTTATTCATAAATATGGCGATAGTCAAAATAGTGGCTTGCGGTTGTACTCGGTTTTAACTTCACTTGCTGACACACAATTACCAAACCATGAGGATAAGATCATTTCCTCATACAACAGCAAGTCAACATCGGTGAAAATATCTGGAAGGACTTTTTATGCTGATACCTATACAGAGCCAACAGAAAATGAAAGCAGTGAGTTTCTTCGAAAACTGAGGCAGTCACCCTTTTTTGAAATGGATTAAAAAAACTGCATGGACGCCCCGGTTTTGTCAACATAATGCAACAGGGTAGGGTAGCAAGTGCTTGCAAGGACACCCATTATAATTAACTCCATAATGCCCAGATAAAACAAAGGGTTACGGTGATGCATGTTGTTTCTGGCATTTTGTGGGGTAATGATTTCTACCGAGCTAAAATGCTGGCTGGCATCGAGAAACCTCACAAGCATCTGTAGCGACGACCTGTGCATTTATCATGGGTGTCCGGTTTATTTGCGGTTTATTTGTTCGCAAAAACGTGCCACTTTAACCTGCCGGTGATTTGCGACGTTATGTGTTAAAAATTAATTAAAATCATGTTTAGAAAAAATTATAAGATTTCACTACGTTATACTTCTTAGGAGTGGTTGAGGAAATCGAATATTAGGTAAAAGCTGACGAACCAAAATATCAGTCAGCCCTAATTTTTCGAGCAACTTATTCCAAGTTGAAATATTGAGTTCGGAAATCATTGAGTCTAGTAATGACGGTTTTTCTTGAGATATTTCATCATCTAGAAATTCATTTTTTGCCCATCCCTTTTTATTAATCTGTATATATCCAGAACGCATTTGATCATCAGAAATAATGCCAAGAGATTTGGCTCTATAGAGAATCGCTTTAAAGCTAACTTTAAAGTATTTCTTTAGTTTATATAAATTATTCCAATAGAAACTTTTAGCACCTTTGATAATAGGAAGTCGGTTAATGGCATCTGCAAAACCTACACGGGGCATTAAAAATGCGCTAGCAAAATAATTTGCTTGTTTTTCCGTTTTTTTGCAACCAGTAATAACGCCATCGTGCATTATCAAATGTCCTAGCTCGTGTGCAAGATCGAATCGATACCGGCACGGGCTATTTTTAGCGCTATTACGTATTATAATCGGACGTTGTCTAGATAAGGAAAAAGCATCAACTTTTTCATCAACTCCTTCCATGGAAGAAACAATAATACCTGCGTTTTCAACGATAATAGTTATATTGGAAATCGGGCCGTTACCTAGATCCCAATGTCGACGAAGATTTTCCGAAATTTTCTCTATATTTTCTGGTCGCTCAATATCAATATCTAAGTGTGGCGGTTGAAATATTAGCAAGTCGAAATTCGTTTCAACTTCCTTAATAATACTATCAAGTAACTCAGCTCTAGCCATAATGGTATTGGTTAGAGTTTTAGTTCGAGATCTTAAACTTCGAAAATGACATTGCTCTTCTACAATGGGAGTATTCCTTTCAGCATAAAAAAATTGTGGCTTCACCTCTAAAAAATTAGATAACAATTCTAGTTGATGTTCTTTTGGTTCTTGTCCAGCTTCCATCTTGTGGATGTTTTGTCTTGTTACATCAAGAATACTTCCCAGCTCATCAAGGGATACTCCCTTAATGAGCCTCACAAACCGAAGCTTATCACCACGATATTCGGTTAAATAAATGTTGTTATTCATTTTTTGGAAATTCTATAATATTATCACTAGATTTTTTGTGTATAGGGTTTCTTTCAACTGGTATTTCTTTTGGCAATTCGTCAAAATCACTTATCACCGCTGCTCTAGTATTTGCTTCGGATCGCCACATTGAAATAATTGATTTTGTTATAGAGTCATAACCAACTAACATTACATGATAATCGTCTTCTATGTCTTCTAACTCACTGTCTTTATTAATTTCTGTCGCCGGTTCTTGAATGAGTATTCTCCATGTAATTGATTCAATTGGAAACGCTTCATTTTGTTCAAACATTAAAGAATGCTGATGTTGTTCACAATTATTTTGAAAAAAGACTTTCAGTTTTTTTGGGTTATGTGGGTCGTCTTTAAAAATACGAACGGGTACATTGCAGATTGTTGGCACATAATCCATAGTTTGACTTGGCAATTTAACCCAAGGAAAATTATCAGCTTTCCCAAGTTGAATAAATAGTTGTCTTATCCTTCCAAATAAGGAAGTCTCCAACGTATACTTGTCGTCGTATGGAGTAGAGTGTGACATTAATGTGATTTCCACTACCGTTAATATCATTTTCGATAGCACTTCCAAATGCTTTTCTTCGAGTTCAGGGCAGAGAGTAAATGGAGATTCGTAATCTGTTAATGTCATTAAATCAGCCTCATTTTTGGCGAATAAGAATATATGTCAACCAATTATAGGCAAATAACCTTGTTTGTCAACTAAAAATAGGGTATTTGCTATTTTTGTAAACTAGACTAAGGTGTATTTTCGAAATTTACTATAGTAAAGAGGAGTGCGGCCGAGCTAGGTCGATCATTCTAGCGGGGTAGAATCCCGTCCCGATAAGGTTGGTCAGCCACCGGGTAGCAATCATCGGGCAGGCGGCGGTAACGCCAAATTCAAAGAGAAATTCAAAGAGAAAGTCAAAGAAAGTCAAAGAGCAAGTCAAAGAAGTCAAAGAAGACATCCAAGTTTAGAAAATAACAAAACAAAAAAATATTTCCTGATCTCGCTGTTCTCTTTCGGTGAAATTTTGACTGAATGGTGAATATTTCGAGAGGGGTGGCACTACAAAGCGCAAAATCAAGAAT
>NVUB02000194.1 GCA_002401775.2 Ectothiorhodospiraceae bacterium | reverse complement strand
TGAACGTAGTACCGCGAACGTAGTACCGCGACTCGTCTTTTGAACGTCATACTTTGCAAGACATTCACGACAAAAAAAGGGGGCTCACTGAGAGCCCCCTTTTTTCACTTGATACTATTAATAGCTATTAATAGTTAAAGGCAGTGACTTAACGCCACCCGCTATTACTGGAATAACTGCGGGAGTTGCCGCGGCCTCCCATCATACCACCACGACCTCCACGGCCTCGGCCTCGGCCATGGCCAAACCCGCCGCCACCGCCACCGCCAGCGTTCGAGCTGGTCACTGTAACGCTGCTACTGCTACCAGTTACACCATTAGCATCGCGCGCGGTGATGATAACCGAGCCTGCGGCCAAACCGGTAAGCGTTCCATTGCTGTCGATACGAGCCACTGAGCCGTTACTGACCACCCAACTATACGGTGCTCGTCCGCCACTGGCCGTAAAACGCAAGGTTGAACCAACCACGACACTGCCACTAGACGGCGATACCGAAATATTCACCGGTGCAGCGTTAACCGTAATCGTCGATGAGCTTCCTCGTGAACCGTTGGCATCAATTGCGGTTACCACAGTAGTACCCGCACTGTTTGCCGTTAAGCGACCACTGGTGTTGATACTAGCGACACTCGAGTTGCTACTGCTCCAGGAGTAAGGCGCAACACCACCACCGGCACTGAACTGACGCGTATTACTGACCGTCAGGGTTGCTGTGGAAGGGCTAACGCTGACGGCGGTTACCGTGATGCGGCCAGACGTCACCGTGCGGTTTGCGTTGTCTGTTACGGACACCGTGGTATTTCCCGCTGACTGACCCGTCAAGACACCACTAATAGGGTCAATAATCGCAACCGACGTATTATTGCTGCGCCAGGAGTACGGTGCACTACCGCCACTGGCGTTAAATCTCAGCGTTTGACCAACACTGACATTGGCAGTATTCGGTGTAACGGCAAGCGCAGCGGTATCATTAACGGTAACCGATGCACTGCCACTGCGTACGCCATTGGCATCGGTGGCATTCACTTGCGTGACACCTCTAGCAAAGGCGGTAAACGTACCGTTAGCACTGATACTGCCGATAGTTGCATTTGCGACGGACCAGACATAAGGCCCGGTACCACCACTGGCGGTAAAGCGAACACTATTACCCACGATCACGCTCTGACTACCCGGTGCTATGGTCACTACTGGCGTGGGTGGTGGAGGCGGAGGTGCGGTTCCGCCACCTAATGCCAAATAAGCATTGAGTCGACCACCACTAACGGTACGGCCGGAAAGACTGCGGATGGCATCAGTGCCATCCAGCAATGCAGCGCGTAATTCAGTAATTCCGATTCCCGGATTATTAGCAACCACTAAGCCTGCAACACCCGCAACGTGCGGAGAAGCCATCGACGTGCCACTAAAGGTGGAATAGCGATTGCCAGGCGAGGTGCTAAGTATACGGACACCCGGTGCACCCAAATCTACGCTGTTTGCACCGTAGTTCGAAAAACTGGCCAGGTTATCAGAGGCATCTGTTGCGGCGACCGAGATTACATTTGGAAGATCGTAATCAGCAGGATAGCTAGAGTTCCGGTCATTGTTGGTTCCATCGTTACCCGCTGCTGCAACAAACAATACGCCTGCGTTATTCGCCGCCTGTATTGCTCTGAACATCGCCGAGCTATAAGGGCCACCGCCCCAGCTTGCGTTGATAACGCGCGCGCCATTGGCCACGGCATAATCGATGGCGGCAATAGCGTCAGCCGAACTGCCAGCACCGACATCCGAAAGAAACTTCAATGGCATGATTTGCGCGAACCAGTTAACGCCTACGACGCCCGTGCCATTGTTACCACTGGCAGCAATGGTGCCGGACACATGCGTTCCATGACCGTTATCGTCCATAGGGTCATTGTCATTGTTGGCAAAATCCCAACCACGCACATCATCGACATAACCGTTACCATCGTCATCGCGGCCATTGTTGGGGATTTCGCCGGTGTTATTCCAGATATTGTTGGACAGGTCTCGATGATTGTAATCCGTGCCGGAGTCGATAACGGCGATGATGACATTACTGCCCACCTGTAAATCCCAAGCTTCCGGAGCATCGATATCGGCATCAGCGACACCACCGGTCTGTCCGGTGTTGTTCAAACCCCATAAAGAGGTGAATTGCGAGTCATTAGGCACAGCATAAGCCGTAAGAATATAGTTAGGCTCGGCGAACTCTACATCACGATTGCGACGCAAGCTTCTCAATGTCGATGACATAGAACGGCCACGGCCCACTTCTGCTCGCGTAAGTCCGCGCACCAGGCGACTGCGAAAGCCCCTGTGTTGCGTACTGCCCGCTGAATTAAAAGCGCGATTAATGCGCGTCTGACTAACACCTGATTTAAATTTGACTAATATACCGTCATACGCCCCTGCAGGCGTTTGCACCTGGCCAACTCTGGCCAGTGTCGGAGCCACGAAAGTCAGCCCCACCAGCAGCACTGCCATCATTACGTAGTTTTTGCTCATTACTATCCCCCTACTTAATTTAATAATCCTTCATTTTTATAATCCTTCAATACTCATAGCACGTTGAAACCATGACTATGGAACCGCCTCAGTCAGTGAGGACAGCAATAATAGCCCAGCTGCTGAAATTTCCCCAATAAATTCTTGGTATAAAGTCCTTAGATAAATAAGAAAATAAGAGGAAATAAAGCTTGTCAGAGCAGTGTTTTCAGCACTCTGTATCCGAAAACATCATCAAGTCGTCGCTATGCGTGGCATATCACCTAGGGTAATAAGAAATTGTGGCAGCATGAGTAAATGGCCCAAATCTAAATCATCGGTTGAATTTTTCCATCCCGCTGACAACCAAAAACCTCAATCGAAATGTTTTATTAACGACCCCTCAGCCATCATCACGTGCTGAGGGCGCTAAAGACTTCTAACCGTCACAGCATGTCACCTAACAATATATGAGAACAACTTGTCAACTCAGCGCCTCATCGACTGACTCTACGCTCCAGAATATTATGGATTACTTATGCTGCGTCAATGATTAGGATTGATAAAAGATGGTAAAAATAACGGTCTTTTCCATAACGTGCTCACAGCATTTCTTATGACAAGGGTATGCTAAGGGACAGGATAAGAGTCAGTGCTTAGATTACGGTTATTGGACACTAGCGACTAGCCCGTAATTTTCGGGTTCTGCCTGGATACCGGATCAAGTCCGGTATGACGGATGTTTGTTGTTATTTTTTTGGAGGGGGAAGGTGTGCCACTAATACGTCAGAAGAAAAGGCTGCCCTGTGTGCGGAAGCATCAGCCGCAGGGATGCGGCTGCTGAGTCTACAAGGACGTATTTACGGCGTCTTCTGCACACAGGGTAGCCTTTTCATGCACACCAGTAGCAAGTGATTTGGATTGTTAAAAGTTTGTAAAAGCAATGGGCTTTTCGATGTCCACCTCTGCAACTTTAGGCTAAGGATCTGTGCTTAGATTACGGTTATTGGACACTAGCGACTAACCCGTAATTTTTGGGTTCCGCATCTGGATACCGGATCAAGCCCGGTATAACGGATGTTTGATATTTGGGGCTTTTGAAATAACCGCTCTTATAAAACCGAAACTCATCGATACAAAGTAGGATCGTTAACGCCAGCTTCTGCAAACCCGGCGGCGCGTAGGTGACAGGAATCACATTGACCACAGGCCCGGCCCTGATCATCAGCGTCATAACATGAAATGGTGTCACCGTAACCCAGCCCCAGGGAAAGGCCTTTACGGATGATATCGGCCTTGCTTAACTGAATCAACGGGGTGTGGATGTGCGTTGGATGGCCTTCTACTCCGGCCTTGGTGGCCAGGCTGGCCATGGTTTGAAAGGCCTTGATGTATTCAGGTCGACAATCCGGGTATCCCGAATAATCCACGGCATTCACACCAATAAAAATGTGCTCTGCTTCCAGCACTTCTGCCCATGCCAATGCATAGGAAAGAAAAATAGTATTACGGGCGGGTACGTACGTGACGGGAATTATACTTGTTTCACCCTGACCCACGCCGTCTTCCATGCTATCGCCTGAGGAGGGTATTATCGTTGAGGCCGTAGGCACATCAATGGATTCATCGGTCAGTGCAGACCCGCCGATGGCTCTTAAATCCAGCGGCGCAACGCGGTATTCAACAACACCCAGTTTATTGGCCAGTTTGGCTGCGGCGTGCAGTTCGGCGCGGTGCCGTTGCCCATAATCAAAACTGAGGGCGTAGCAGGAATAACCTTCCGCTTTTGCCATTACCAGTGTTGTGGCTGAGTCTAATCCACCGGACAACAGTACGACGGCATTTTTTTTCGTGCTCATCGCCCTTGTTCGTCTCCCCACAACACTTTATGTAATTGCACCTGAAAACGCACCAGTAAGCGATCTTCGATGATCCAATCGGCCAACGTTACCGGTTGTAACTGTTCAAAGCTGGGAGAAAACAGGACATCACAACACCCTAACAAATTATGCTGTTCAATTTTTTGTTTTGCCCAGTCGTAATCAGCACGATCACACAGGACAAATTTGATTTGGTCTTGCGTAGTGAGATGTTGCAGGTTATCCCAGCAGTTTTTGGCTTCTTCCAGGGAACCTGGCGTTTTAAGATCCATCACCTTTACCACGCGCACATCCACCGTTGACACATCCAGAGCGCCGCTAGTTTCCAGAGAGACTTCATAACCCGTATCACATAACCGGGTTAACAATCCTCCACACTCGCGCTGCGCCAGGGGTTCGCCCCCCGTAACGGTGATGTGATGCGTGTTATAGGCGGCCACTTTCTCAAGAATGCTTTCTATCGTCATCCACTCACCACCCTGGAAGGCGTAACGGGTATCACAATAACCACAGCGCAATGGACAGCCGGTTAATCGCACAAACACCGTGGGATAGCCTACGGTTCGAGACTCTCCCTGCAACGATAAAAATATCTCGGTGATGCGTATTTGGCCCGCGTGGGGAGCTGATGCTTCGCTGACATTTATGTCAGTCTGAGAAGGTAAACGGGATTCGGTATTCATAGGGATAGCTTTCTATTATTTCTGCGAAATCCGGTATAACAAATTTATTCGCAATAATGACTCACACTTTACCGTCGTTTCAATTCCTGAAGGCGTCTTTTCGCCAGTTTCGCGGCGGTGCTGTTGGGGAAATTCAATACGACATTATTTAAAGATAACCGGGCCTTACCATTTTGACCGAGTTCTTCATAGGTGTATCCCATTTTTAACAGCGCGTCAGCGCGTTTTGAGCTACCGGGGTGATTTTTAATGACTTTTTCAAATTCCGCCAGGGCAACGGTAAAGTTGCGCTGAACATAATTGGCTTCGCCTAACCAATACTGTGCATTGTCCGAGAAATGCCCGCCAGGATGGGTTTGTACGAAGGTTTTGAAGGCGGCCACCGCGAGATCATAACGACCCTCTTTGAGCAAATTAAAAGCGCGCTCATAGTCAGCGCGTTCCATTTGCGAGCCGGTTATTGAAGAAGCCTTAGTCGCCTGGGCATTACCCGGCTGTCCAGTAGTACCCACTTGAGTACCCACTTGCCCGCCAGACATCGCCGGTGCGGCTCCACTAAAAACAGAACCACCACTCATAGATGCTGGTGGCGTACTGATGCGCATTTCTTCGGCGCTACGCAGACGGCGGTCAATATCCAGATACAAATCCCGCTGACGCTTTTTAAGCTGCTCTATGCCGTAGGTCTGCTCTTCCATTTGCCCGATCAATTGCCGAACTTCGTTTTGCAGGGTGTCCATACGGGTCATCAATTCAAGCAGACTTTGATTTTCCAGCAAGCGTTCCAACCGAGCCAGCCGCTTTTCAGTGGCACTGACCTGTGAAGTGGAAGAAGGCTCACTTGTCCCCTCAATGATGGGCGCAGGCTGCCGTGCTACGGCAGTAGAAACGAAAGATGGCGCGGCCAAAATGACCAGCGCCATGCTTACGGATTTCAGGTTCAGACATTTAGCAATGTACGTCACGAGATACCTGTAACTTTTTAACATTAAAAATATAAAAAGTGCCACCGATAACCTGTGTGGTTAACACTGTTTATCGGCGGCTATTTTTTTAGCTTCTGCAGACAATCTGCCAATAAGCTGAAAGTTATCGGCTATAAATAAACTCGGCACGACGATTCAGCGCCCAGGCATCGTCTTCATGTCCCAGGGCAGCTGGACGTTCTTCACCGTAACTGACCACGCGAACCTGACTGGCTGAAACACCTTGCAGTGTTAACATACGCTGTACAGCATTGGCGCGCTGCTCACCCAGAGCAATGTTATATTCACGGGTGCCGCGTT
Source organism: Ectothiorhodospiraceae bacterium (assembly GCA_002401775.2). Lineage (GTDB taxonomy): Bacteria > Pseudomonadota > Gammaproteobacteria > SZUA-152 > SZUA-152 > SZUA-152. The sequence continues at coordinate 20,131 of NVUB02000194.1, read as the reverse complement.
CGTCGGCATGGCCTTCCAGGGTAATGGAAACGTTTGAATGGCCGGCCAAATATTCAGCATGGGCCTTGATGACATCACGGTAATCGCTGCGCACACCGGTTTTGTCATAATCGAAATAGATGACGCGTTTAGCGAGCAAGCTGCTTGGGTCGTCCAGGGGATCGCCACTAAACGAACCACCTTTATCGCCCATCCCCATGCTTTCGCCACTGGCAGCATCGTCGGAACCGACACCACTGGTGGTTGCTGATGAAGATGAGTCGTCCATTGTTTTGGATGACATTACACCAGAATCGGCGGCATCTTCCACTTCACCAGATGTCTCACACCCCAGCAGTATTAGTGCCGGTAAAATTGCAAGCACAGTCTTGGTCCAGAATTTCATAACTGAGTCCCCTCGGAGTTTTCGTCGTTTTTAATAAATTTGTTGGTCAATTTGTTGGTCAATTTTTTGATCGTTTTTTACTCAAAGCTTTCTACTTAAAAGTAAGTTGTTAATCATTCGCATGTTTTCAGCAAGCGTATCGCTGGGGTTTGCTCAACCCATAGTACGGTAGCACTTACAACTGCCGCGAATAACTTTGCGCAGATACTAGCCACCAATGGCTAACATGTAAACGTGCTATTGCGTAAACGGAGACCATGCTGGTTCCCGAACATCGCCCTCTGGTACCGTTAACTGCTGATGAATGCTGCCATCCACGGATACTGCCTTGAGGATACCCCGCCTACCTTTGCTGGTGGCGTAAATGATCATACTGCCATTGGGGGCAAAGCTCGGGGATTCATCCAGTACACCATCCGTAAGCACCCTCAGATTACCACTCTCCCGGTCCATTATGGCGACTCGGTATTTTCCTTCAGTACGATGAATCATCGCGATCTTTTTACCGTCACGCGATACCGTGGCTTTTGCGTTGTACTGACCTTCAAAGGTCAGACGTTTAGATCGGCCACCCGTGACTGCAACTTGATACAATTGCGGCCGCCCACCTCTATCGGAGGTAAAGATGATGGTTTTACCATCGGGTGTCCAGGTCGGTTCCGTATCAATCGCCCAGTGCTTGGTTAAGCGTCGCCGTTTTTTGTTGGCCAAGTTTATGACATATATCTCAGGGTTACCATCCTTGGAAAGACTAACTGCCAGGGATTTACCATCGGGTGACCACGACGGGGCTCCATTAATACCCTTAAAGAACGACACTTTTTCCCTGCGCCCGCTGGCTACATTTTGTACAAACACCACTTGATGGCCTTTATCCTCCAACGAAGCATAGGCAATCTGCGTTCCATCAGGTGACCAGGCCGGAGATAATATGGGCTCACCAGAGCGCATCATTGACTGTGGACCAAAACCATCGGCATCGGCAATCCACAACGAATAGCGTCGCGCATTACCCTGCCCCGATGCTGTGACGTAGGCCACACTGGTGGTAAATGCTCCACGCTCACCGGTCAACTTTTCATAAATGATGTCACTCACCTGATGCGCGGCCTGGCGTAGATTGTCGCCACTGGCGGACAGGCTAAAGCCTTCCAGTTGTTTACCTTTGAACACATCAAACAGGCGAAAGCGTATTTTGTAGCGGTTTGCCCCCATGTACTGCAAGGTGCCCACCACCAGGTTTTCGCTTTGAAAAATGCGCCAATTGGAGAATTTGATCTCAGAATCGACATGAGGCCGGGCTAACATATCTTTTGGCGGCAAGGGCTCAAAGCGGCCAGTACGTTCAAGATCAGCACTGACGATAGCCGCAATATCGACGGGAGGCGCTTTGGGGGGAGCCAAAGACGCGGGCATTTGAGCATTCTGCTGGGGGACTTCCCACCCAAAAGGAACAATCGAGACCGGTACGGCACCTTCCACGCCCTGGGTGATTTCAATATTTAATACGGCCTGGGCCGTGCTGGTAACAAACACTAAGCCGCTGGCCACCGACAATAAAAGGCAGCTCAGAAGCTGGCGAGAATGATTTTTAATATTTTGCATACTTTTTATGATCTGTACCGGTATAACGATGCGGACTGCCAACTTACTGCAAGCCCGCAGGCGCTTAACGTTTCAATTTAACTCCACTCTAACGCTGATTATTTTTTGGACTTATGTTTGAGGCTTATGTTTGAGGCTTAAAGTTAAACACTATTTCCCGATCAAACAATCCTGGATCAGAAGGCCGTGGTAACGGAGATGCCTTATACACAGCAGCTTCTACGGAACGACGAAAAATCTCATTACCGTTGCATTGCGTCACTGTGACGTTAATGACCTCTCCACCCGGAATTTGGTTCACCACTACCTTACATTTTGCACCTTGCCTGGCGCTGGAAGGTCGGATCCACTTCCGTTCTACTTTGCTCTGAATATCGGCAATGTAACGCCCCCGCAAACTGCTTAAGCGTTTTTCGTTGGCCGCTTCCATGCGCTGCTGCTCTGCCGCAAATTCGGCGCGTCGCGCCGCAGATTCGGCGTCGCGTCGACGCTTTCGCTCGAGCATCTTACGTTTTGCTGCGGCATCCGCCAAGCGTTTCTCCTCGGCGACGCGTTTTTTCTCCAAGGTGGCCTGCTCACTTTTCATACGCGCCAGCTCTTTTTTCTTTTTAATGCGTTCTGCGGCAATGCGTTTTTCTTCTGCTTTGCGCTTTTTCTGTGCTTTTTTCTGGCGTTTCTTTTCTGCCTTGCGCTCTTTACGCAACTTGGCCAGGCGCTTCTCTTCACGTTGACGCTTTTTCTTGGCGTCTTTGGCCTGCTTGTCGAGACTTTTCTGCTTGGCTTTGTCGTCCTTGTTCTTTTTGGTCTCGGCCTTTTTGAGCTTGTCCAACTCAGCGAGAATTTTCTTTTCATCCACCGCAACGGCTTTAACAATATTGATGGGTGCCTGGGCGGGTGTCGGCACGTCCGTCCATTCCATGCTGACAAACAACACTGCCGCCAATACCACATGCACTAAAATGGCATAAACCATGGCAAGGGGATGCTCACGAAGTTCTTTAAACAAGGCTCTCATGGATTAACGTTTTTCACTGGCGAGGTTCTCAAACAGACGCATTTTATTATTATTGAATATCTTCAGGTGCCTGGGTGATCAAGCCCACACTCGGCGCACCGGCTTTTTGCAGCAACGCCATGGCAACGACGATCTTGCCATATTCCACCTTAGCGTCACCGCGCACCATAATAGGGGTTTTGGGACGATGACGCAGTACGGCGGCCACTTTGGTGACCAATAATTGGTGGTCAATGGGATCATCGGGTTTTTCACCAACACTGAGATAATAATCACCGTTAACGGTGACGGTGACCACTAACGGCTCATCCGTTTCTCCCCCCATAGGCTCCGCGTCTGCTTGAGGCAATTCCACGGCGACTCCCTGGGTCAACAATGGCGCAGTGATCATAAAAATGACCAATAGCACTAACATCACGTCGATGTAGGGCACCACGTTGATCTCGGACATGGGCTTGCGGCGTACCCTTTTAACGGGAGCTGCCATCTATTTATGCGCCTGACGTTGCAAAATACTGGAGAACTCTTCGAGAAAGGCGTCATAGCGATTAATCAACCGCTCCAGTTCCGTGTTATAACGGTTAAAGCCAATAACGGCGGGGATGGCCGCAAACAAGCCCATGGCCGTTGCCACCAAGGCTTCAGCGATGCCCGGTGCCACCATGGAAATGGTCGCCTGTTTAACATTACCCAGCGCACGAAAGGAATTCATGATGCCCCAGACCGTGCCAAACAACCCGATATAAGGGCTCGTGGAACCAACGGTGGCCAGAAACGGCAGGTGCTCTTCAAGCTTGTCGATTTCACGCGACAGGGCCACACGCATAGACCGTTGTGCGCCTTCCAATACGGCCATAGGGTCGATGCCTTCCTGTTTGCGTAATCGGGCAAACTCTTTGAATCCGGCTTCAAAAATGATGGTCAATCCAGCATTACCATGGCGCCCGGAGGTCACCTGATTGTACAGACTAGAAAGATCGCCACCAGACCAAAATTTTTCCTCGAACTCATCAGCATCCGCACGCGCCTTGGCGAGCATTTTGCGTTTCTGGAAGATAACATTCCAGGAAAGCAGCGAGGTAATCAGTAAAACTAACATCACCAGTTGCACCAACACGCTGGCATTGGTGATGAGTGAAAGAATGGATAAATCAGTCGTCACCGAGAATCTCCTGTCGGAGAGAGGCAGGAATAGCGCGCGGCTTTAGGTTACTGGCATCCAGGCAGGCAATTTTTATTTCCCCCTGACACAACAACAAACCGCTTTTCACTCCCGTACCACCCTCATTATTATTGGTTAAACACACCGTTTGCTCAAAGGACAAACTGGCCTTACCGGCTTTCGCCACCTTTACACTCACTGCAAGCATCTGGTTGAATCGCGCAGGTTTGATGAAATCCAGCTGCGCAGAACACACCGCAAATATCAGCCCTTCCTGTTTCACCAGCGCATCCTGTTCCACGCCCCGCTCCCGCAACCATTCCGTGCGAGCCCGCTCCATGAATTTGAGGTAGTTGGCATGATACACCAACCCGCCGTTGTCGGTGTCCTCGTAGTAGACACGGATCGGCCAGGAAAATTCAGCCACAACACTTATCTCCCTCAAAGCTTGGCCTCAACATTTGGCCCGCAAGACCTGGCCCACAAAATACCATCGTCAATGACACCAGCATCATCTGAAAAATATCGAGTGGTTATGGGAAAATTACAACGGTCTTTCCTCGATCCTCGCCCCTCGATACTGCTTTTGGAGCCGCATTATGCGGGTTTGGTGGGTTCGAATAAATCCCTGTTCTTAACTTTGCAGCTCAATTCAACGAAAAATACTTTTTTTGCTCGACTATGCTTTATGGCATATCCAAATGGAACGGGGCTACAACAACGTGAAACAACGAACTATCCCCTTCTTTTTATTGTTCGTCTCTACTCTTTCACTGCTTATGCCCCACCCCCTACTCGCTGAGGATCTTTTTACCATAAGCCTTGATGAATTGATGCAAATTGAGATTACCGGCTCAACATTAACCCCCAAAAGTCTCAGAACAGTACCGTCAGCGGTCACTATCTTCACCCATCAAGAAATAAAACGCATGGGCCTTGATAGTCTGGATGAATTAATGAATTTGGTGCCAGGGTTTCAATCCTATCGAACATCAATTTCATCATTACATTGACCCTTATTCTTCACGAGGCCGCCGGATTAGCACATTTTCTTCGGAAGTATTGATCATGGTGGATGGCCAAAGACTGAATGACCCAGCCATTAGTGGTGCCGGTGAAACCGTGCCCAAATACCCGCTTATTAACATTGCCCGTGTCGAGCTTATTCGAGGCCCAGGCGCCGCAGTATATGGGTCAAATGCCATGTTAGGGGTGATTAATATTATTACTCGCCGCGAGATCAACAAGGTTACCGCAAGTGTTGGTAGCCTTAATCGCCGAAAATTAAGTATTTTGGCATCACATTCAACAGACGACGTAAAAATTGATTTTTTCGGGCATTTTGATGCTGACAACGGTGACCACTATCGGGTACAAGACACATTCAGCAGTGATCTCATTACTACCGATGACCCGCGTGAATTAGCCGACTTTAGCCTTAAGTTCAAATGGAAACAGACACAAGTAAACTTACAACACAACCAATATAAAGCCGATAATTTTTACGAGCTAGACAGTATTTCTAACGACTTTAATGCCCGCAGCAGTCAACTGACATCTATTTCTTTGCAGCATAATGTCAACTGGCAAGCCGTTTCGTCATGGTTCTGGCTTAGCTATAACCGTTCAAAATTCAACACAAAATCACAATTAACCGCCCCTGGAGATCTTACTACTGGTTAGTAGCCCCATGAGCAGTGATGCTCTGTTTATTAGCGCTAATATCGATGACTTTAGCGAAGCACGGGTGCAGTGGCATAACGACTGGAAAATTAATCAACAAAGCAGCCTGCAATTTGGTGTTGAACTGCGGCAAATTGAAGGCCCCGATGGAATTGCCAAAAACAACTTCAACTTAGGCGATTTCGCCAACGGGGTTACGCCTATCCGGTATACGGGGAATTGTTACCAACCACCATAATCCAGGGCACGTCAAATCGCGAAATCACCGGGCTTTACCCTAACGTTGCATAAAATAGCGTACTTTGAACATGCCTCAGAAGTGATGCAGTTGCTTATAATTTGAGCCCGTCAGCGACATGGATGTCGCTGACGGGCTTACAGGGATTCATTTATTAAGGAGTACGCGCACCTCAAATCATAAGTGACTGCACCACTTCCCTTAACTTTGGCACACTTTCAGACCGAAAGTTAACAGGCTTCTGGATCTCACTAGCAATGCATTCTAGAAACAGACCAATAATAACCGCTTTATGCTTTATTAGTAGTCTCTTTATTACTTTTCACATTTAATTTACGCAATTATAAGGTTTACACTCAATATCAAACACGTTTATTTACATCAGCTCATCTAACGATGGGGCTTAGCTACGATAATTTTTCTCAAATTGGCACTAATTTGAGCCCCAGGGTAGGTCTGATACACGAAATAAACGACCACCATAGCCTCAAACTACTTTATGGAGGGGCATTTCGAGCCCCCCATGAGGCCAACCTCAACGTCATTAACAACCTGGTTCTTCTTGGTAATTCAAACCTCCAACCTAAAACCGTCAAAACCTGGGATTTAATTTGGGTCGGCCAGTGGCCGCATACTGGCATCACCTTGGGTTATTTTGAAACCCGTTTCAAAAATGCCATTGTCGAAATCGCAGGCAATGGTGGTACCCGGCAATTTAAAAATGAACCCCAGGGTCCCGTTAAAGGTCTCGAATTTGAGCTTTCACATGAGATCAACGCGCAATGGTTGCTGCATAATACAGGTCAAAAACGTACTGGATGAGAAATATCTGACACCAACAACAAGTTCAAACCTGACGCAAGGAACGCCCAACCGCGGGAAGGAAATATTAGTCGGGGCTACCGGGTCATTTTAACCACCAAACAATGCTATGGTGGGCTCGTGGAAGGTAGGCTAATTGCAGTTCAATAACGATGCGTTTAAAGTAGCAGGATATTAAAACCAACCGTTAAAGTTCTCGCCTAGACTACGACATGTAGCGTATTTATCACCCTAATAACAACCCGTACAATCCTCAATCCTCAATCCTCAATCCTCAACCACGGGGTAAATTATTTTACACATCATTATACCAATAATAATTCACACAAATTTGCGCTTGCCCCTTGCAGATAATTCCCGAGTCAACATAGTATAAGCGCTATGAATTATTGGAATTCCAGCCTTTATGCACAACATAATGATGGAAATCTGTTTTCTCTCTCATTACTAGAACTATCCCAAACCAAGATTACCATAGCCAATCGCACAGAGGAGAACTTCATTGAAGCACCGTCCTCTGTGACGGTCATTTCCCGTCAGGAGATTGAACAATTGGGTGTGCGCACACTGACCGAACTACTCAACTATGTACCGGGGTTTCAAAGTTATATGTCTTCACATGAATCCAATGGTAGTTTGATTTTATCCAGAGGCCTCGCCAGTATCTATGGTCAAAACCTGTTATTAATGATCGACGGCCATCGCATTAATGACGAATACACCGGCGGCTTCACTTTCGCTGACCATTTATTGAGTCTGTATAACGTTAAACAGGTAGAATTTATTCGGGGGCCAGGCTCAGCGCTGTATGGCTCCAATGCATGTTCCGGGGTCATCAATATTATTACCGGTAAGCGTCAAGGTGCGGGGGTCACTGTGGGCAGTAATGGCGCCCGAGGAATTAACGCCTCTGCATTTGGCCAATCAGGACAACTGGCATCCAGTGTGGCGCTCAATTATTTCCAGGACGATGGCCAATCCTATCGCGAGCTAACCGCCCAAAACGGGTTTAACCAGTCTACTCAAGACCCTGTACAGGTGTTCGAAGCCCGGGCGGGTATGAGTTATCAGCGCAGTCGAGTCATTGTGGAATACATAGACACCCGCCTGGACAACTATTATGTCTTCCGTCGTATTAATAATGGCATCAATCAGAATGACAGTCAGCGTTTTGGTGTGTATGCCGAGCACGAATTCACGTTAGGGCTGGGCTGGAAAGGCAGCGGCCGCCTAGGTTATATGCGCCACGAACGTTACCTTAACACCCTTCTTTCACCTACGGACACTGATCCTTTTATTCTCGACTGGCAACAAGACACCCGGGAGGCACAGCTCGATTTCAGCAAAGTCACTCAATCGGGGCACCAGATTAGTCTGGGCACTTACCTTGGAAAAATGGAGATCCCCCTTGCATTCCTTACCGAAGTCGACCCCTTTGTACTGGATAAGTCACGACGCACTTTAGGCATTTATGCTCAGGATCAATTTGACCTTACTCACGACCTGCGTCTCACGGCAGGACTACGCTATGACCATTACAGTGACTTTGGCGGCAGCCTAAATCCCCGCCTGGCCTTGCTTTATCGCTGGAGAGACAATGACTTCTTCAAATTAATGTATGGGCAAGCCTATCGTGCGCCGTCACTCGGTGATTTGTACGATAAGAAAAATGTCATTAGTGACGGCAATCTGTTTCTGGACCCGGTTACCGTAAAAACACTTGAGTTTGCCTACCTTCATTCCGAGGGCGATAATCACCTGATCATCACCTGGTTTTATAATGATTACCACGATTTTATTACGACTCGTTCCACGCCGACGGGTACGCTATATGACAACGTATACGACAACCAGGCGCAAGGACTGGAGCTGGATTACCGCAACCACATTAGCGAGCATTGGAGTACCCGGCTCGGCATCACCCACATAACCTCAAGTATGACAACATCACAACCTGGGGTGAGCATTAGTGAGCCTGAAGCGTTATCGCCAACAACCTATGGCAATGTACAGCTCAATTTCCAACAGTCTCACTGGAACGGGAACATTAATGCCATTTTCCATGATGGCATTGCGGTTCTGCAGGACCAAGGGGCATTGGTGGTGCTAAACAGTAAATTGATCTATCGCCTGAAGAAACATTGGAAGCTCGGCGCCAATATTCGCAATATTTTTGACAAACCCTACAGCACCCCGCAAATCCGCTCACTAGGTCAAAGCCCATCAAATCAAACCATTCAACAAATGCCTTCCCGAGAACGAGAGTACTTTATCAGCCTGCAATATGCCCACTGACCAGTGGGAAATGGCCGGCCGAAGTACATCCATGCTCACCCTCTGATGTTGCTCATCGTTATACCCTCTACGTAGCATCAATATCACTGTTCAAACATGATATGTAGGCATGTTGAAATCGCTCTATACATTTCTTATACTGGAGCGCTATTGAGATGTTCTACGACGAGTAAGGAATGGAAATCAAATAACTTTTATAAGTAGCGCTCTGATTTAGTGCGTATTCGCCTAAAGCAGAGATGCTAATTGTATGAGTTATTTAATTTCTATTCCTAAGCCAATCATCATCTGCCACCCACCTCATAGACAGGCTGCTGGCTTGCAGTATCTCTGATTGCAGTGAACCCTACACACGGGTTAAGACTAAGATCGGACTGATAGAAAAATAACGGATTATCGGTAGAACAATCCACAAAACGCAACATGGACTATTGTATATGCATCGGACGCACGACTTTCTCAAACCACTCCTATGTATTATTCTCTGCATTATTTTCTCGTCCGCTCTGTCAGCCCGCGAAACAGGCACATTATTTTCTCTTTCCCTGGATGAGTTAATCAATGTAGAAATAGTGACGGCGGGAAAAATGCCTGAAAAAATAAAGGATATTCCTGCCAGCGTGGTGTTGATATCCCGCACAGATATTGAAAAATACGGCTACACTACACTGACGGACATTCTCGAAAATGCACCTGGCTTGTACAACATTTATAGCTATGCGGGTGTATCAGGTAACTTTGGTGTAAGAGGCTTCTGGAACCCGAACTCACAGAACAGCAATATCGTTTTTCTGGTCAATGGTATTCGACAAACGTCGGACAATGATCGTTCTAACCCTTTTGAAAAAATTAATATCCCCGTTGAGGCCATTGACCGCATTGAAATCATTCGGGGACCAATGGCTATTTTATATGGCAACGGTGCCGCCTTTGGCGTTATTAACATTATTACCAATGAAGTCAGTGATGGTCGTGAAAACCAAAGTTTGTTGTCGCTTACTTACGGCTCAATGGGCACCAATAAGGCGGCATATCGCCTTGCCGTAAAAGAGAATAATCTCAAGTTTGTTATTAATGCCGCCCATTTCCAAACGGAGGGTCCCGATAACCGATTTTCTGACATGATGAGTCCCGACAATCTAACGGTATTGCCATCCCTCGGTGTAAATTCTCCCGATTATAGAACAAAAGACCTGTTGAGCCAGGACAGCAAATACGTTGGTTTATCGGGTTCCTATAACAACTGGCTGTTTGACATGGCCTACAATGAAAGCAAGATTGGGCTATTTTTTCTCGTTCCTTCTTTAGGGGAGGGTTTTTACCGCACCAACAAAAACACCAGTATGATGCTGGGCTACCAAAAAGAGCTGTCGTCTAAGATTAAGGTAGACTTTAGAGGCATTTACAACAGCAACAGCTTGTTTAGCCAAGGTGAATTATTAGTCAGCAATGTTGATGCTGCGCAGTACATCAGCTTAAACTCCCTTGAATTTGAGCTCTTACTCAATATCACACCCAATAATAAAACACACATTATTGTCGGCATTAACCACCGAACCGTATCGGACTTGCGAGAAGCAACTGAAGCGCCAGCCCTCGGCGTTGTAGACGGGTTTTTCGAAAAATCGGACCAGCAAACACAGGCACTATTTAGTCAGATCACATACCAGGCGATGCGCAACCTAAGCCTAGTTGCCGGCGTTCGCTACGAAGATATTCTGCCCTATGAAGTAAAGGGTGTTTTAAATAATGGGTTACCCGGCCAAGCCCGTTTTGGCGGTACTCGTGGTGACTTTCAAAGCACCTCCCCCCGTCTCGCTGCGGTTTACACACTGGATGAGAGTAATGTGCTTAAGTTTTTGTATGGGGAAGCGAATCGAACGATTCATGACACATTAGACCCGGAGATCACCAAAACCTCTGAAATCAATTATATTCACTCCCGTAACGATGTCATTGCCAGTCTTAGCCTATTCCAAAATCAACTTCAGGACTTGATCATTAATGATCTTGTATTTGAAGGAGGCGGTGTGAACTCCCGGCAACGTAATGGCGGAGAAATCACCACCAACGGCATTGAACTTATTGTAAACCACCATTTAACGGATACATTATCTGCCGAATTTAGTATGACATTGCAAAAGAGTATTGATGAAAATAATAAGAACATTGACGTCGCTTATTCGCCTCAAATTGTTGCCCACGGAAAGCTTGTTTATCGTGCCAAGAACACCATACTTTCGGCACTTGGCCGATATATAAGCGCTATGGAACCCTTTTACGATTTTACCCAGTCCAATTCTGACGGTTCATTTGGTGCGCGCGTAGGCGAAAAGATTAATGACTACTTTGTACTTGACCTCAATATTCGGCAAGATAATCTATACAAGGGTATTTACCTGAACGTTAAAATCAGCAACGCCTTGAACCAGGAAATTCGCTACCCCAATAGTCTCGACACCAATACTTTACTCAATCGCGGCACGATAGGGGCTGAGCGGATGTTTTTTGCATCCATAGGGATAAAATTTTGAATGACTCTACATTCATTACCGAAAAAATATCTTGTCACATGGGATACTCTCACAAACTACCCCTTTAAACGGGTAACAACAATTTTTGGCTATGCTAACGATAGGTACCACATATGGGCACCATGAATTGATACCGCATTCGTTCGGCACTGACTGCTCGTTCTTCATTAGCAGTAACACCGAAGCTGAATGACGCTGAATCATGAATAACATTGAACCATGAATAACATCGAATCATGAATAACAAACCACCGGTAAAGGCTGATTAACTATAATTTTCATGTTTCGTTTAATTCACAAAACTATCCTCAAAACTACTTTTGCACTCTTTTTAATCGGAGTATTTTTCCCTGCGTCGACAGTGCTCGCCGCAAATTCAGCCTCGGCTGACAAAATTAAAGCCGCCTACATCTACCAGCTGACTCAATTCGTGACGTGGCCAGACACTACATTATCGCAAAACACACATTTTAATATTTGCATATTGGACCAGGACCGTATCAGCAAAGAGCTTGATCCTCTCCATCAACACGTTATTGGAAGGCAAAGCATTAAAATCAGCTACCCTAAAACGATTAATACAGTTAATGACTGCAACATCCTTTATATCGCCACCACAAAAAAACAAAACCTCCAGGCAATTTTGGCCAACACACGTACCTGGCCAATGCTCACTGTCAGCAGTATTCCTGACTTCACGGCAATGGGGGGTGGCATCGGTTTTGTCATCTTCGACAACAAGGTCAGGCTAGAAATAAACCGCGCCCCTGCGCGCCAGGCTGGCATAAAAATAAGCGCCAAACTACTGGAAATCGCCAGTCTGGTTAGAAATAAAACACCCGGGAAGGCACAGCCGTGAAAAAGTGGTTTACCGCACTCAGTATTCGCGCCAAACTCATTGCGATCATACTGACGGTGAGCGTCGTGATCGTCACCTTGATTGGTGGGACGCGTATTATCTGGGACGTGCAGCAAGCTCGGCAAACGCTGGCACAGGAACTTTCGGCATTGACTCGCCTGCTCGGTGACCGCTCCAGTGCCGCCATGGTCTTCGATGACACCCGCCTGGGCCAGGAAAACCTTGCCTCACTTCACGAAATACCGCATGTGAAACAGGCATGCCTGTATCGTAGTGATAATAGCCTGCTGTCTAAATACCAGCGTGATGCACAAAATGAAATGGCGACTAATGCCCCATGTCCGCCAACGGACCAATTCGCCCATGGGCGCAGCTATTTTGAAGACGGACGCTTGCATGTCACCGCCTCTGTAAACCAAGGTAACCGGTCGTTGGGGTGGATTTATCTTCGCAGCGATTTGTCGTCCATCGAAGCGCGTCTGCAAGATCAAATCACTTTTTCGGGTATCGCGCTACTGGTCGCCATTTTATTTTCCGGATTACTGGCTGAATGGCTTCAACGCCTCATTTCAGGCCCCATCAAAGCGGTTACCAGTATTGCCCGCACCATCGAAGAACAGGGGGACCATAATTTACGTGCCCCGGTCGTCGCTGATGATGAAGTAGGCCAACTAGCGTTAAGCTTCAACGCCATGCTCGACACCCTGGCCACTGCTCGCGAAGCACAACAATCAGCCTCTAAACGATATCGTAACCTGGTGGAATCCACTTCGGCCATTCCCTGGGAGCTGGATTTAGCCACCTGGCGCTTTATTTTTGTCGGCCATCAGGCCGAAATAGTCCTCGGCTACCCCGTCGAAAACTGGTACGAGGATGATTTTTGGCCCTCTCACCTTCACCCGGAAGATAAAAATCAGGCTATCCACACTTGCGCCTCCGCTTCAGCTCGCGGTGAAAATCATCAATTTGAATACCGTATGATCGCTGCGGATGGTCGTGTTGTATGGATTCACGACGACGTGCAAATCATTTTTGAAGACGGCAAGCCTGCACGCCTGCACGGTTTTATGTTTGATATTAGTCAGCGTAAACGCCATGAAGAGGCCATCACCAATATTGCCAGCGGCGTCTCAGCGCAAACAGGCGAGGCCTTCTTTCCACAACTGGTCATACAGCTCGCCCAGCTATTCGATGCTGATTATGCTTTCATTGGTTTGCTCGACGAAAAAGACTCGCAAAAAATCAACACCTACGCCGTTTGTGCCCATGGCAAAATTGTGCCCAATATCAGTTACTCATTGCAAGGAACTCCCTGCGCCAATGTCATGGGCAGTTCCACCTGTACTTATCCGGAAGACGTGCAGAACCAGTTCCCGGAAGACAAGTTACTCGTGCAAATGGGAGCTAACAGTTATATTGGCACTCCTTTATTCGATACCTTGGGCGCTCCACTTGCGCTTATCGTCATCCTCAATAATCAGCCGATGCGCAATCTAGAACAGGCTGAAGAAATTTTGCAAATTTTTGCATCCCGGGCTTCTGCCGAACTGGAACGTATGCGAGCAGAGCAAACGGTACGCAAACTCTCTTTGGCTGTCGAGCAAAACCCAAATGCCATTCTCATCACCGACACAAGTGGTGTAATTGAATATGTTAACCCTGCTTTTTCATACACCACTGGCTATAGCGAGACTGAGGCCATCGGTGCCACACCTGACATACTGAAATCAGGTAAAACTCCGGCCAGCACCTATACCGCACTGTGGAACACTATTAAAGATGGCCACACCTGGACCGGTGAACTTTACAACCGAAAGAAAAACGGGGCGTTTTACTGGGACTTTTCCACCATATCCCCCATAACTGACAGTAGTGGACACATCACTCATTTCCTCTCCATTCAAACCGATGTCAGTGAACGAAAAGCCCTGGAAGAAGAATTAAACGTTTACCACAACGAGCTGGAAGACCTGGTAAAAAAACGTACCGTCGAACTGGAAAGCGCCAATAAAGAACTGGAATCTTTCAGTTATTCTGTGTCCCATGATTTACGCGCACCTCTGCGTTCCATATCCGGTTTTTCTCAAATCATATTAGAAGACTACAACAGCGCGCTTGATGAGGAAGGCCAGAGTTTATTGTCACGGGTAATCGATAACACCCAGCGCATGTCAGAACTCATCGACGATCTGTTGGAACTGTCGCGCCTGGGAAGAAAAGAGCTTAACACTGGCACCGTTGATTTTGACGGCTTAGTGGCTGAAACTGTCCGGGAAATACAAAGCGACAACGGCCAACGAAACATCACATTTACCTGCAATCCACTGGGAACAGTAACCGCAGACCAACGCCTGCTAAAAATTGTTATAGAAAACCTATTAGGCAACGCCTGGAAATACACCTCCAAAATAGAAAAAGCCACTATAGAAATGGGTAAACTAGAGGGTGGAGATAAAACCGTATTTTACGTAAAAGATAACGGTGCCGGATTCGACATGACCTACGTCGACAAAATTTTCGGAGCCTTTCAACGACTACACAACCGAGATGAGTTTGAAGGTACCGGCATTGGCCTCGCCACCGTACAGCGCATAATTAATCGCCACGGCGGTCGTATCTGGGCCGAATCGAACGTTGGAAAGGGAGCGTCTTTTTACTTCACCCTGGAAGGGTAATAAAACAAGTGCTGAGTAAAACAAGTGCAGAGTGCTGAGTAAAAGCTCGGAATCTTCGTAGCGCGGTAACCCTGTACTGTAGATACCAAGGAGCGGCTTCAGCCGCGATAGACCGCAGCACAGCATTCGCAGCTGAAGCCGCTCCTACAACACACAGCAAAGATTGGGGATGCGGGGGGGGGAGGGATTCCGTACAAGATGATGCCTTACGGCATGTTGTCAGGTAACGGCGTAACCTAACCTACTTGTCTTCTTAGTAGCACTTAGCACTCGTCATTTTCTTCGTAGGTCACGTTGCACCGCTACGTGACGCATTGGTTTAATCGAGTACCTATATTCTCGGCTGGATATGAGCGTCACGTAGCTTCGCAACATGACCTACTTGTCTTAGCACTTTTAGCACTTTTAGCACTTTTAGCACTTTTAGCACTCAGTCCTCAGCCCTTACCCCAGGTACAGGCAATCCAAAGTGCAAATAAGCGTTGCGGGTTGCTACTCGTCCTCGTGGTGAGCGCATCAGAAACCCTTGCTGGATTAAATACGGTTCCAGTACATCTTCGATGGTGCCGCGTTCTTCGCCGATGGCGGCGGCTAGGTTGTCGATACCAACTGGGCCGCCGTCAAATTTTTCGATAACGGCTAGCATCAGTTTACGATCCATCATGTCAAAACCGTTTTCATCTACATCTAACAAATCAAGGGCGCGACTGGCGACGGCACTGGTGATGCTGCCATCGGCTTTTACTTCGGCATAATCACGAACCCTTCGTAGCAACCGGTTGGCAATTCGTGGCGTTCCACGTGCCCGTTTGGCAATTTCCCCGGCACCGGCGGCATCTAACGGTACGCCTTGTATGTTGGCTGCTCTGCTAACAATGTGGGTTAAATCGGGAATGGAATAAAACTCCAGGCGCTGCACAATACCAAAGCGATCACGCAGGGGAGAGGTGAGCAGGCCTGCACGGGTGGTTGCCCCCACTAGGGTGAACGGTGGCAGGTCAAGTTTAACGGAGCGTGCTGCTGGCCCTTCGCCAATCATAATATCCAATTGGTAGTCTTCCATGGCAGGGTATAGCACTTCTTCCACGACAGGAGAAAGGCGATGGATTTCATCGATAAACAATACGTCGTGCGGCTCAAGGTTGGTTAACAATGCCGCAAGGTCACCGGGCCGTTCCAGTACTGGGCCAGAAGTGTGGCGCATATTGACGCCCATTTCCGTGGCGATGATATGGGCGAGTGTTGTTTTACCTAAACCCGGCGGCCCAAAAATTAGCGTGTGATCCAATGCCTCACTACGGCCACGAGCGGCCGTAATAAAAATTTCCATTTGTTCTTTAACAGCAGGCTGGCCGACGTAATCCGCGAGTTTTTTGGGGCGAATGGCCCGATCTTGAACTTCTTCTCGGTCATCACGTGGGGTGGCCGCAGGGGCGATGAGACGGTCTGTTTCAATCATACGGCGTACTGTACCAAATTCCACTCACATTAACTTCTGGCTTTATCGAAACACATGGCTCAGATAAACGGGTCTATCAACAATTTTCCTGTGTCAAAACATCTTATTGTTTCTCTCGGGCAATGCGTTTTTTCGCGATAGTCACTATCCCGGTATCGGTTATCGCCTGTTTAATTTCATCCATATCCAGCATAAAGGGTCGGCTGTTACTGTTACTACTCAATCCACCAAAGACACTCTTGGTTTCCGTCAATTGACTGCGACAGGCTCGATGCCCAGGGTCCTGGCTATTTTTTGGGCAGGCAAATGAACCATCCACTCGACTGAACATTAACGGCTGGGTACCAAAATAAGCGACAACGTTATAGCCGTCTGTCCATAGCACTTCAACATCCGCGGGAACTTCCTTCACCGTGGCTCCTTGAAGACCGCTCACTGGCATGGAAATTGGCATAGCAACGGGCTTGGCAAATGCCTTGGCGTCAAAGGAATCGTACATGACCCGCCAGCGACCACCCACCTTTTCAATCAAATAGGCATACCCGGAGCCCGCTGCACCCATCGTTTCGGTAATGGCATAGGCTGGCTGAGTATCACTGGCCGCCACCATCTCACTAATACCATTGGAATAATCACGAGGTTCAG
The DNA here is from genome assembly GCA_002401775.2 of Ectothiorhodospiraceae bacterium. Taxonomy (GTDB): domain Bacteria; phylum Pseudomonadota; class Gammaproteobacteria; order SZUA-152; family SZUA-152; genus SZUA-152. The sequence goes on along the minus strand of NVUB02000194.1, from coordinate 2,754 downwards.
TGGATTCGATGGTTTTACAGGCACTCATGAGCACCAATAACAGCAAAGGTAATAGTCTTTTTACTGTGCCTTTTTTTGATGTCCAGTGTAACGAACATGTTAATAAAAGGTTGGGAGATTGGGTCAACTTCATGTTTGCCTCGCGTAAAGCAATAAGTAAATGGCTCTGGTTATCGGCTTAACGATTAATACAACGATCTATACAACGATGAGATCGCTGACTACGATGCCGCTGTTCGTAAAGCCTGACGTATCATTTCTTCACTGGCAAGTCCTTCGCTCTCAATCAGGCTTACCATGCGGCTCGCCTCTTGCGGCTTATAACCCAGGGATATTAACGCGCTGACGGCATCTTTTTCCGATGAATTAGTCGCTGAAACGGCTTGTGCCTCTGCTCCCGACACCATAGCCAACGACACATCTTGCCAATCCTTTAGGCGGTCTTTCATTTCCACCACGAGGCGTTCTGCGGTTTTTTTACCGACACCCGGCAATTTGGTGAGTGCCGCACTGTCGCCGATCCTCACCAGACTTGCAAACTCATCGGCAGGCATACCAGAAAGTATTGCCAACGCTAGTTTGGGGCCAACGCCGGACACTTTAATCAAGGTGCGAAACAGCAGGCGATCCTGTTCTCGAAGAAAACCATACAATACATGCGCATCTTCGCGTACTGCCAGATGGGTGTGCAGGGTAATTTCACTGCCAGCTTCTGGCAGGTCATAGAATGTGGTCATCGGTGCATTGACTTCATAGCCGATGCCGGCCACCTCTAACAACAATTGGGGAGGCTTTTTTTCCAGTAACGTACCACGCAGTCGTCCAATCATTTTGTTGTCTCGTTAGGGTTTTCAAGTACTTTTTCTGTCACTTTTTCTCTCACTAGGTTGGGCTGGTTAACCCGAGGACATTCTGCGGTTTATTTTTTATCCGAATGCATTTTAAGCGTTGCCGCAAGCCGGCCCGATAAAACTCGCGCATTGCCATGGCACAATGCTGCAGCCAACGCGTCGGCGGCATCGGCCTGAGGCGTCCCGGGCAAGTTGAGCAATACTCGCACCATGTGTTGCACTTGTTCTTTTGCAGCATTGCCCTTGCCCACCACGGACTGTTTAATTTCCGCAGGTGAATATTCAAACACTGGGACTTTGTGTGTGATGACCGCGCAAATCGCGGCACCACGAGCTTGCCCTAACTTAAGTGCAGAATCGGCATTACGGTGCATGAAGACTCGCTCAATGGACATTTCTTCCGGCTGGTGAGTTTTCACCAACTCAGTGATGCCCTCAAATATCACGCCAAGGCGCTCGGCCCAGGTTTCTCCCGTAACACGAATAAAGCCACTGGTTATATATTGTGACTGACGGCCATCGGTTTCAATTACCCCGAAACCCGTAAAACGAGAACCAGGATCAATGCCAAGGATGCGGGTCATAATTATCACTACTGTAGGGTGGGCATTGCCCACCAGAAAAACCGATGTCTGCGTTATGGTGGGCAGTGCCCACCCTACTCAAGCTGTCACCCTGCTAATTGCTGCATGACTTCGTCTGAGAAATCGGCATTGGTGTGGACACTTTGCACGTCGTCCAGGTCTTCTAACATGTCGATGAGGCGCATCACCTTTTCGGCATCTTCCAGTTCCAGCTCAACGGAAGTGGCCGCTTGTTGAACAACATCGGCATTCTCAGGTTCAAAACCGGCGGCGATCATTGCTTCTTTTACGGGTACCAGCTCTTCCCAGGGCGTCATCACGTCGAGACTATTATCATCATTACTGACAATATCATCGGCACCGGCTTCCAACGCCGCGTCCATAATGGCGTCTTCATCGGCACCTTCGCCGTAACTGATGATGCCCAGCTTGGTGAACAAATAGGCCACAGAACCGTCAGTCCCCAAATTGCCACCACTCTTGGTAAAGGCGTGGCGCACTTCCGAAACCGTCCGATTACGATTGTCCGTAAGGCATTCCACCATCACCGCTACACCGTTAGGGCCATATCCTTCGTAGCGAATTTCGTCGTAATTTTCATTATCATCAGCACCTGCACCGCGTTTAATGGCGTTATCAACGGTATCGCGCTTCATGTTGGCGCTCAGCGCCTTGCTCACCACATCACGAAGGCGTGGGTTGCTGTCCTGATCAGCCCCCCCCATTTTGGCAGCGACCACAATCTCACGAATCAGCTTAGTGAAAATTTTGCCACGCTTGGCATCCTGAGCCGCCTTGCGATGTTTAATATTGGCCCATTTACTGTGTCCAGCCATGGCTTCCTCGTTTAATCATGTAGATGAAAGTGTATTGGTATAGTTTTGAAGATTGGTGCTAGTTTAGCATTACCTTTCTGTTGAGTAACTAGGGTTTAGAGACTGGGGCTGGGGGCTAAGTGCTAAGGGCTGAGTGCTGAGTGCTGAGTGCTGAGTGCTGGGTGCTGAGTGCTGAGTGCTGAGTGCTAAAAAACTACAGTCTGCCCTCCCGGCCCGTTTTCGTCGTAAACCAGTACCGTTGAACGGGTATAAAGTCTCTGGATACCGGGTCAAGCCCGGCATGACGGTTTTTTGTAAACATGTTAGAAACCGGGCCACAACTTGTTAAATTTTTCTCACTGACTGCTGCTTCTTTTGTGGTAGCAATGATTTTGACCCCTATCTGGACGAAGTATCTTTACAAATACAAACTTTCAAACAAACTGCGGACCAAAACCTGGGATGGGGAAACACCCAAAATTTATCTTAAATTACACGCGAAGA
>NVUB02000193.1 GCA_002401775.2 Ectothiorhodospiraceae bacterium | reverse complement strand
CTTGGTAAGGTATAGCCAGTGCTTGGTTTCGATATTTAGTCGGCCCAGTATAGGGGGTGTGTTTTCAGGTATAGCGCCTCGCTTATCATCTCGAAGTATTCGTCCCGTCCAGTCAACCAGTTCCAGATAATCGGTTAACCGAAAGGGCAAACCTTTTGGCATATCTTCTTTGGGATTACCGGCAAAAATGAGTAGTTGGTTTTCTTGTTGTTGAGGGTGATTGGGCTGTGCTGCCGTTTGTGCCTTGCTCAGGCGTTTCTGGATGCTGGTGTGATCAGATTTTTCTGGAGTGTTGGCCATTTTTGCACGAACAGGATTAAGGTCAACATAGGCCATGCAGGCGGCAAGGGCAGGCTCGTCAAGTAAGGCTTGAGATTTAAAGCGGCCTTCCCAGAAACGACCCGTGCAGCCGTCTTCTTTATTCGCTTTACGGGCAATGGTTTCATTCAAAATACGCATGAACCAGCTGATATTCATCAAACGCAGACGCCATTCTTCGACGTCCTTATTCAGCAACCTCTGTTGAGCCGTGCTTAGTTCTTCACCCTGAGAAAAGCGTTGAGAGAAGAGGGTGCCAGAAAACAACTGGTGCCATTGATCAATAACTTCAGCCTGACTCCAGCTTTCTGCCTTTTCACGGTCTATATGAAATACCACATGATAGTGATTAGACATCACAGCATAGGCGCAGATATCAACTGGAAAGATACTGGCTAATTCAAGCAGCTTATCTTCAACCCACTGACGTCGATACTCATAACTCTTGCCTGACGTTTGATCAGATCCGCATAAATATGCTCGACGTACACAACGAGAGACACAGTGATAGTAGGGCGTAGCCTCAAGTGAGACTTGAGCATAACGAGGTTTTGGCACGGTTAACTCCTTTAACCACTTTAGATTCCATTACCCAAGAATACTGTGCTTGATTGATTTTGATGTCAACACGAAAGATGGGTGTCCGTTTAGCTCGTTTCCGTTTAGCTCGTTTAGCTTCGAAAGATGGGTGTCCGTTTAGCTGTTTATCCGTTTAGCTGTTTAGCTGCCTGATTCTTCCATTGATACTACGGGTAAAGCGGGTAATGGTGTTTGATACTAATAAGTTAGCATCAAAAAAACCACATTGACATCTATAATCCAATGGATTACCCTTAGTCCATGCAAACCATCGTAGAACTCCCTGAATTCGCAAGAAGATCTGAAAAGTTACTCAGCACTACTGAAAGGCTAAGCATAATCAATTACTTAGCTGCACACCCTGCTGCTGGTGATATTATGCAAGGTACTGGCGGTATACGGAAATTAAGGTGGTCGGCACACGGCAAAGGCAAGAGTGGTGGTGTGCGTATAATCTATTACGTACATAATGAAACTATACCGCTATTCCTATTAACTCTATTTGGTAAAGGTGAAAAATCTAACCTTTCTAAATCCGAGCGTAATGACTTAGCCAAATTTACAACCTTACTTATTAATAATTATGGTGGCCAAAATGAGTAATGCATTTAACAGTATTAAACAAGGTCTTGAAGAGGCTATAGACTTTTCAAAAGGCAAAATAGGAAAAGCAATAGTCCATGAGTTTTCGCCTATTGATGTGAAAAATATAAGAGCAAACATAGGCATGTCACAAAATGAATTTGCTTCTGCTTTCGGAATAAGTGTTAGCACACTTCGTCATTGGGAACGAGGTGACCGGACGCCTCATGGCCCTGCTCTAGTTCTACTTAATGTAGTAGCAAAAGATCCTAAAGCTGTTCTAAAGGCTTTAAGTAATTAAATGCTAACACACAAGGATAAGTCGCGCGGCTGAGCCGCGACTTTATCGTCTGGTTGAAAACAATTAATTTTGACACCCAGGCTAGTGACTAATTAATTTAGGTGGGTAGTATGTCAATCGTTGTTGTGGGTGCCTGCTTAAGAGATTGTAAAGGGACGGCCTAAGCGGCAAGTTCAATCCGGATACTCTTGCCCAATGCCCTGGCGGCACGTTCAAGTGTCAGTAGCGTAACAGAAGGATTATCGGGATCGAGCAGTCGCTCCAACGCGGAGCGGCTGGTTTTCATCCGCTTCGCGAGTTGGGTCTTGCTCAGCTTTTGCTGCTTCATGAGTTCCTCGAGCTGGAAAGCGATCACGCGTTTGACGGCAATGGCTTCCGCTTCCGCAAGCAGGCCTTCTTCGTCGAGGTAATCATCAAAACTGCTACCGATGTGTTTGCTCATGTCACTTCTCTAGGTTGGCTTTGCGGTCTTTGGCTAGTTGAGCACTCATGTTCTTTGCTCACCATGGTCGTCATGGTGCTTCGCAACATGACTTACAAAAGATTGACCTGATATTGTTATCCTCCGTATTGATACCACGCTACGCAGCGCCACGAGAGACAATGTTTGTTTCCACCACTACAACTCCACTCCACCCCCACCCGTAGGAGCGGCTTCAGCCGCGATCAGTACTGTCTATAAGCCCTAATCGAGGCTGAAGCCTCTCCTACAAGTAGTCTGGTCGTTGCTTTTTAACCCCATTATTTCCCCAACAACGGTAACAACTCTGCCCATACGGTGTTCAATAATTGCGGCTGTGCCGCTGCTGTAGGGTGGAGCCCGTCGCTCTGCATTAGCTCACGGCGGGTGGCGACTTGAGTCAGAAAAAATGGCACGAGGCCTGTGTCGTATTCTTCTGCGAGATCCACAAAAATTTGGGCAAAATTCCGTGTGTAGCGTGGGCCGTAATTGGGTGGTAAACGCATACCGAGTAACAACACTTGCGTGTCGGCTTGTTGGCTGGCGCGGATCATGCGGCTTAGGTTTTGCCGAACCAGTGTAAGCGATAGCCCACGCAGGCCATCGTTTGCACCCAATTCAATAATAATGGTTTGCGGTTGATACTGGTTGAGCGCCAGCTTAAGCCGGTTTAAACCGCCGCTGGTCGTTTCACCGCTGATACTGGCGTTAACCACGTTATGCGGTAAATTCTCGGCCGCTAGGCGCTGCTTCAACAAGGCGACCCAGCTCTGGCTTTTCGGAATACCAAAACCGGCACTCAGGCTGTCTCCCATCACCAGAATAACCGGGGTATCCGTTGATTGAAGCCGTACTGCTAGACTTCTACCGGAAGCGCTAAGCTCTGCCAGATTGTTGTCAGCATTGTTGCCAGCATTGTTGTCAGCATTTTTGCCAGCATTTTTGTTGTAGGTAGGGCTCTTATTTACAGGGTCATTATTTGTAAAGCCATTATTTACTAAGCCATTATTTACAAAGCCATTATTTACAAAGCCATTGTCAGCAAAGCACGGTAAACTGACCGCCAGTAGTAAAAAGGCGAACATTGCCCGAGAACAGGTGTCAATGTTTCTGGTGAGCCGCGCGTGTTTGTTTATTGTGGACAGCAGGACGTCGCCGGTATTACCAACCATCCGAAGCCACGAGAATGTGTTTGTCATGAGTGAGAGTGTGAATCAGCCGATCCTGTATGTCGAGAACCTCGGTAAGTCTGTTGCTAGTCTGGATGCATCGACCAACCAACCCTTAGTCATTCTTCACGATATACACCTTAGTGTGATGCCCGGAGAGTCGTTGGCTATCATTGGGCCTTCGGGTTCCGGTAAGTCCACCTTATTGGGCTTATTGGCGGGGTTAGATACTCCCAGCACCGGTAGTATTCATTTGGCCGGTGAGAATATGGGGCAAATGAACGAAGATCAGCGCGCCGCCTTGCGTGGTGAAAAGCTGGGTTTTATCTTCCAGTCTTTTCAATTACTGCCTACCTTTACCGCATTAGAAAATGTCATGTTGCCGATGGAATTGTCGGACAAACATCCTTCTGGGGAATCAGGATTAGGCCTTCAACAACAAGCAGAGCAACTGCTCAGCAGAGTAGGGCTGGGGGAACGCTTGCAGCATTATCCGGCGCAATTGTCCGGGGGAGAGCAGCAACGTGTCGCTATTGCGCGTGCCTTCCTTTCGAGGCCCGCATTATTATTGGCCGACGAGCCCACCGGCAACCTGGATGCCCACACCGGCCAGCGCATCATTGATTTAATGTTTGAGCTAAATACAGAACACCAGACCACACTGGTACTGGTAACACACGATTCGACCCTGGCGGATCGCTGTGATCGGGTAATGGCATTGCACGATGGTTGTTTTAAGACGAATGCTGACGTTGAAAAAGAGTCGCAATCAACACCGGGTATAGCGACATCCGATACTGCATCTACTACAACGCCTTCAACCACCAGCACCCCCAAAAAAAGTAGTACCGCTTAATGTCTGCTCGTCCACAGCCATCGCGCTTTACGCTTTCTATGCCACTTCCTATGCGACTTCCTATGCCAATGCGCATGTCGCTGCGGATGTTACGGCGAGACTGGCGCGCCGGAGAGCTGCGAGTGTTGCTCGCCGCTGTTCTGGTTGCGGTGGCTTGCGTCACTTCCGTCGCCTTTTTTGTGGACCGCATCAGTCAGGCTTTGCAACAGCAAAGCGGGGAGCTATTAGGGGCTGACTTGCGCATAGTCGCAGACCACTCCCTGCCTGAATTACTGCTGGAAACCGCAAAAGCTAACAATCTCACTACCACCGAAACACGTTCCTTTCGCAGTATGATCATTGTTGATGGTAGGGAATCGGTGCAGGGCAGTACCCGGTTGGCCGAGATAAAAGCCGTAGCACCCGGCTACCCACTGCGAGGGCAACTAAAAACCGCACCCACACTCTTTACCGAGGGTAGGGTAACGCACACGCTACCGTCACCCGGAGAAGCTTGGGCAGGGCCGCAATTATTACAACAGCTGGGCTTGCAAGTCGGTGAACAATTACAGTTAGGTGATTTGAGTTTACGAATCAGTGCGGTACTGAGTTATGAGCCAGACCGCAGTGGCAACCTGTTTAGCATCGCACCGCGTTTAATGATTAACCTCGCAGACCTTCCCGCCACCGGCTTGGTGCAAGAGGGCAGCCATATCCATTATTCTTTACTGGTGGCGGGCGATCTCGCCCAGGTAGAGGCATTCCGCAACGAAACAAAGCCAACCCTGCAACGTGGTGAGCGCATGGAAGGCGCCGCCGATGCACGTCCGGAAGTCCGCGCCGCTATGAATCGCGCCAAACAGTTTTTGGGCTTGGCCGCCGTAGTCGCCGTGGTACTGGCCTGTGTCGCCATTGCCATGTCGGCACGCCGATTCGCCCAGCGCCACCGTAAAACCTGCGCCATGTTGCGCTGTTTTGGGGCTAGCCAAAACATGCTTAATGCCCTGTTTAGTCTTCAATTGCTCTGGTTAGGATTATTTGCGGGAACACTTGGCGTGATGTTTGCCTATGTCGTGCAGCTAGGGCTGGTACAACTATTAGGTGAATTTATATTGACGAATCTGCCACCACCTTCATGGCAGCCCGTGTTCATTGGTTATCTCGTCGCACTGGGCGGCCTGTTGGGCTTTGCCCTGCCGCCGGTACTGCAATTGCGAGACGTACCGACTTTACGGGTATTACTGGGTGACGACTCACAAGGCACTAAAGTACAAGGTAATAAAGCAAAAAACAGCCAGGGAAAACGCTGGCAACCCGCAGTGATTTTCTGTTACGGAATCGGCATTGCCGGTTTGGTTTTGTTGGTGTTATACCAGGCTGGCGATGTGAAAATGGGTAGAACCTTAATTGCCGGGTTAGTGATCACCATGCTGATTCTCTATCTGGCTGCCGCCACATTAATGTGGGGACTGGCGCGCTTTTTGAAACAAAAAACATCTGCCTCGCATTCCTCATTTAACGCACAATTCAACTCAGCCTGGCAATTCGGGTTACTTAACTTAACCAAAAGACCCGGTGCTTCAATCGCACAAGTCATGGCCTTCGGCGTAGGCTTAACCGTTTTGCTACTACTTACTGTAGTGCGGGGAGACCTGATTCAAGGCTGGGCGGATGGACTCCCTGAAGATGCGCCCAACCGTTTTGTTATCAACATACAACCAGACCAGGTAAAGGCTGTAAAAACATTTTTTGAAAAACACCTAACAGAAAAAGGTATGGAAAATGTTGAGCTGTTTCCCATGGTGCGTGGCCGTCTAACGGCCATTAATGACGAGCCAATAAAAATAGAATCATTCACCAACCCACGTGCCAAAGGCCTGTTGGAACGAGAATTCAACTTGTCATGGGCGCAAAAACTGCAAATAGACAATGCCATCGTTGAAGGCCACTGGTGGAATGAAGAAGGGCAGGGCGAGCCCGATAAAAAGACTGCCCAGAGCATTGATAATGAATTCTCAGTAGAAGAAGGTCTTGCCACAACATTGGGCATCAAGCTGGGAGATGCGTTGACCTACAACATCGCCGGAAGCCACCATACATCAACGGTCAGCAGCATACGCAGTGTGCGTTGGGACAGTTTTCAGGCCAATTTTTATGTTATCGCACCACCGGGAGTGTTGAACGACTACCCGGCAAGTTATATCACCAGTTTTTACCTACCGAAAGACAAAGCCACCGTGCTGGATAGCCTGGTTACGCAGTTTCCCAACCTTACCGTCGTCGATATCGCTGCCATTATGGATCAGGTGCGTCATATCATTGCGCGAGTGTCTCTGGCGGTAGAATCCATCTTCATTTTTACCCTGGCTGCTGGGTTAATGGTAATGATCGCCGCCATCCAATCCACACTGGATGTGCGCCTGCATGAAAATGCCGTACTGCGCGCATTAGGTGCCAGCCGAAAACGTCTGTGGCAAAGTCTCGCCAGCGAATTTTTCACCCTCGGCGCCTTATCAGGCGGACTCGCCGCACTCTTCGCCAGCGTACTCGGCTATGTGATTGCCACCCGGGTACTCGATCTCGAATACACCATAAATCCCTGGCTATGGATCGTCGGCCTGTTCATCGGCGGCGTAGGCGTATGCCTCGCCGGTATCATTGGCACCCGCCAAGTGGTCAACAGCCCACCGCTGAAAGTGTTGCAGCGGAGTTAACGATCCTCCCTCCCCGGCCGAAACACCCGATACTGTTTATCTTGTATTGAGAGTTACAACATCTCCACAATAGACTGATGTGCAAGTGTTTATCGATGTTATTCACTTTATAAATCAATAGTTTACAAATTCGCTTGCTCAAACAACGCAAGCAATAGGTAGAAATGACCGCAACATTGTTCTAATATTGATCAAATTAATTAATTTGATCAAATTGGTCAGCGAGGTGTGCTATGGAGATCCTGAATGCGAGTGATGCTAAACGTGAATTCGGCGAGATGCTGATTAAAGCGCAGCGTGGCCCTGTCGGAATAAACAAAAATGGCAAACCTATCGCTGTAGTAGTATCAGCCACCGAATATGAACAGCTCCAAGCACTACTCCAAGCACTAAAAGAACAGCAACTGAAAGCGGCTATCGAAGAAGGCATTGCCAACCTACAGGCGGGTAAAGTGGTGAACGGAAAAACCGTACTGGACAATTTACGGAAACGGGTAAGTGGCTAACTATCATTTCACCGAAAAATCGGAACACGATCTTGAAGAAATGATTGATTACACACTTCAGCAGTGGGGAACATTACAAGCACAAGCGTACCTTGAAGAACTGGACATTCGTGGGCAACTTCTCGCCGATAATCCAGGTTTAGGCATTGAACGAAATAGCATTCATGAGGGGCTGCTCAGCTTTCCCTATGAAAGCCACATTCTTTATTATGTTAAGCAAGCACATGACATCATAATTTTAAGAGTGCTTCACCAATCAATGGATCCAATTAAACATTTCTGAATGGAAAACCGGGCCACTGTTTTCTTTGCCGTAACTGTTTTCTGTGCCTTATTAGGGCAACGCAAAAATTAACGATTGATAAAGGAACGTGTTTTCTTATATGCGCTCTTAATTTAACCACTGTTTGAAATGCCGCTTCAATTGAGTGAGAGAATAAATGTGGTACAGAAATAACTAATATTATGGCGAGAACAACGATTGATACTTGGAATTCAAAATTTTTAGAACAATCCCCAATTTTTGATAGCATTCGTGACGTTAGCTCACCTTTTGTTGCTGAAAATACATGGCCGAGTCTGGAAGAATTTTCTACCGAGTTTACGAAAAGAAATATTCAATCTCAAAATGGTGCATTTATTCAGTCGGTCGGGCAGGGTGCTGCTCCGGAAAAATTCGATGACCATTATGAGTCTCGAATTTATTTAAAGGGTGAATTACAAACACGGCTTGAAAATTGGCATGATTATTTTAACGCTATGTGCTGGTTGCAGTTCCCGAAAATTAAGGCGTCTCTTAATGTTATTCATTTTGAATGCTCGAAAACCAGGAAAGCGGGCACGAATCGTAGTCTGTTAGAAAATGCCGTCACTTTGTTCGATGAATGCGGCGCAGTCATTGTGGCGGATGATGATGTTCTTCTCGATTTGATTAGAGGGCATGAATGGGACAATTTATTCTGTGATAATAGGGAAGCTTTCGGGAAAAATATTCAGTGCTATGTCTTTGGTCATGCCATGCATGAGAAATCTCTGGCACCCTATTTGGGTATGACCACACATACCGTTCTACTAAAAAAAACCACTGACTTTTTTACACTGGCTTATTCCGAACAACTTAAAGAAATAGACCAGATTGTTGCCGGTATGTGGGATGATAGACGCATTCAACGGACAAAAGATTTACAGCCATTTCCATTATTAGGAGTGCCTGGTTGGTGGCATGAAAAACAGGATGAAAGCTTTTATTCAAATGTAGGTTATTTCAGGAAAAAATCAGTAGCCCGTAAATAACAAGGCCTGAAATTTGTTACTATAAACCATAACATTACTACCTCGCTAAGGTTCTTTGCATTAATGTTTAATCGATAAAATATCGTGTGATTAGTGTGATTAGTGTAATTAGTGTAATTAGTGTAATTAAGTTGCTTGGTAAAATGAGAGACATGAAAATCAATAATTCCTCTTGGTTAGAAGCTGCCCCGAAAAGCCTTTTTGGTATTCCTGCCCTGGCCTTCTCCGGGACAGGATACGGCCTGAATCCAGTGGTTTTTACGACGTTCTGGATACCGGCCCCGGCTTACTACATGCCGGGGCAGGCTCAAAGCGCCGGTATGACGGATATCATTTTTATGGGATGGCAGTGAAACCACATGCCTAAAATCACCCTCACAACGCTCAACGCTCGTTATATTCATGCCTCGCTTGGGCTGCGATATTTGCAAGCGAACATGGGGGAACTTGAGTCCTCTACGTCACTCCGAGAGTTTGTGATTACCACTCGTCCTATTGATATCGTTGAGAAGTTACTGGCTGATTCCCCCGATATTATTGGTTTTGGCGTGTATATCTGGAATGTAACGGAAATTACTGAGGTGGTATCGCTGCTGAAAACCGTTTCACCCGATACGGTGGTTGTGTTGGGTGGGCCAGAAGTCAGTTTTGAGACTGAAAGTCATCAGTTGTCGGAATTGGCCGACTATATTATTACCGGCATGGCTGATATTGCATTTGGTGATCTTTGCCAGAAGATATTATCTTCATCAAAACCGCTGTTAAAGATTATTCCTGCCCCTCAACCTCGCATGGAAGATATTTGTTTGCCCTACAGGCTGTTCACGGAAACGGATATTGCTAACCGGGTAGTTTATGTGGAAGCGTCCAGGGGCTGTCCTTTCAAGTGTGAATTCTGTCTTTCTTCCCTCGATAAAACAGCTTGGCCATTTGATATCGACCTTTTTCTGGAGTCCTTGCAGCATTTATATGACAAAGGGTTGAGACACTTTAAGTTTGTGGATCGCACCTTTAATCTTAAAATCAATACCAGTATACGTATTCTCGATTTCTTTCTGGATAAAAAGGATGATGGTTTATTTTTACATTTCGAATTGATTCCTGATCATCTTCCAGAAAAATTGAAGTCCGTTATTCTGAAATTTCCCGATGGCACATTGCAATTTGAAATTGGTATTCAAACCTTTAATCTTGATGTACAAGGGCTGATAAGTCGTAAGCAGGATAACCAAAAGGCCATCGATAACATTGCCTGGTTAAGCCATGAAACCAGCGCACACTTGCATACTGATCTGATTGTTGGTTTGCCGGGTGAAGATGTCGAGAGTTTTGGGCGTGGCTTTGATCAGCTGGTGGCTTTGAATCCTGGCGAGATTCAGGTGGGGATACTAAAGCGTTTACGGGGCACGCCTATTATCAGACATACGCAAACGTACGATATGCGTTACAACTCGTCTCCGCCTTATAATATCTTGTCGAATGACCGTATTGATTTTAATCAAATGCAGATATTATCGCGGTTTGCGCGCTATTGGGATGTGGTTGCGAACTCGGGACGATTCAAAAACACCTTGCCTTTGTTTTTGGGAGAGAAGCCCTTTGATCGATTCCTGCACTTCAGTAATTGGTTATTCGAAACGACGGATCAAACCCATAAATTTGAACTCAAAAGAATTTTTAATTTGCTGCATGGCTACATGACCACTGTCGCAAAAATTCCAGAATCCGAATCGCTACCCGTTTTGATGGCCGATTATTCCCGGTCAGGACAGAAAGGCGTCGCCAGTTTTATGAAAATCACCGGGCGCAAAGCACTAGAAACCCGAAAAGGTAAAGTATTAACGGGCGCAAAACGACAAGCCGTTCACGCGCAGTAAGTTACCGTGTTGGGCGGGTTACTATCCCGCCCCTACACATTACTTTCGGTATAAAAGACATGCTACTGATACACAGGGTATCCCTTTCTTCTGATTCATTAGTAAGCCAAAATTAAACGTCCGCCAGTATCCAGAATGTTATTAAAACCACTGGTTTTCGGAATTTGTAACCAAAAGGTCATAAATTCCCCGGAAAATACACACTTATCTGACAAAAGAGAAAACCCAACGCAGAGACGCGAAGGCGCAAAGATCGCAAAGGTTTCTATGTGTTTCTTAGCGTTCTTCACCACTCTGCGTCTTTGCGTTGGAATATAAAATATCGAACCAATGCAATTGATTCCTACTTAACGATTATTCCTCATGACTACTCAAATGTTTTAAATCGCATGACAGTCCCACAAACAAAACGTAAACAAACCTGTCATCCCAGCATGTCTTTAGCTGGGCTCCAGCGACTTTGAGTTGCGGTATGGGCTGTCACCAGAGCAGTCTAAAGTCACTGGATTCCGGCTCAAAAGACCACCGGAATGACGGTTTAATCTGTTTGTTTTTTATATAAATACCCCGTCTTTTCTTTGTGGCCTTAGCGCCTTTGCGGCCTTTGCGTCCTTTGCGTAAAGAACACTAAATTACAACCAACTAAATTCGCACATTTTTTGCGATAAACCGTCTAATTGTATTCCATCAAATCGCTATTCTGGTATGCCTCTAGCCGGAAGGACGGATTAAATGGTTTTTTTGTTAATCCCACGTTCACGTTAAAATGACATTTATCATTAATTATTAATACCTTAGACGCTTTATTGATAATTAATCCGGACAGAAATACGCTCCTGCTGGAAGGACATAAACCTGTCGATATTCCCGTTTTGGTAATATTCCCCTAAAAATCCCATTGATTATTGAACGGTGTTCAATTAACCTCTTCTTCAAATGATCACTGTTCAATAACTACTGGGGAATCACCCTCTTATGGCAAGACAACGAAAACACAATACGGAAGAAATGATCAATATGGCGCTGGTGGCTGCGGAAAACCTGATTATCGGGGGTGGCCTTTCTCAACTGAGTGGCCGAAAAGTGTCAGCCGAAATCGGTTATTCCGTTGGGTCGCTGTACACCGTCTTTGAAAATCTGGATGACTTGATTTTGCAGGTGAATGGCAGAACCCTCGATGCGATGCGGGATGCGATGCTCTCGGCGCTTGAAGGGTGCGAGACGCCTGAAAAGTGCATTAAAGCTATGGCTTATGCCTATGTGGAGTATGCCTGTCTCAATAATGGTCTTTGGACGGCGGTGTATGAGCATAATTTGCCAAAAGACACGGCACTGCCGGGCTGGTTTGCAGAGAAGGTCGATGGCATGTTCCTGTTAGTGGAAATGCAATTGAGTTCTTTGCAGGGTCTTTCTCAAAATAAAATATCGGAAGTCGCTAAGACATTGTGGTGCGGAGTGCATGGCATTTGTGTTCTGGCGGCGACACGCAAATACGAGGCCGCCAATGTGGCCCATGTTAATCCGCTGGTTGATGGTCTTATCACAAACTATATGGCGGGTATTCAGTTGGAAATACGAGGTGAAAAAGTATAATGAATCTGTTTAAACGTGGTATTCGGTGGGTGTTAACTCGTCTGTACAAGGTAAAAGTTAAGGGCCTGGAGCATTATCCTGCCGATGCGGAGCGGGTTATGGTGGTGGCTAATCACACCTCATTTCTGGATGCTGTTTTGCTTTATGCTTTTATGCCCGTGAAACTCACCTTTGCGATCAATACCGTGATTTCACAGGGATGGTTGATTAAAATTATCAGCAGAATGGTGCATTTGTTTCCCATGGACCCGAGTAATCCATTGTCCATCCGTCGATTGATACATAAGGTTAGGTCTGGTGGCCATGTGGTCATTTTCCCCGAAGGACGGATAACGGTAACGGGTTCTTTGATGAAGATTTACCAGGGCCCCGGTCTGGTGGCGGACAAAACCCAGGCGCTTGTAACGCCTGTTTGTATTGAAGGTGCTCAATATTCACCATTTTCGCGATTGAAGGGGCGGGTGCGCCGTCGCTGGTTCCCGAAAATTACCTTAACGATTTTATCGCCTCGTCAGCTGGAAGTGAATGACGAACTGCGGGGGCGGGCGCGGCGTGAAAAGGCCGGTAAATTGCTGTCAAAAATTATGACCGAAACGGTGTTCCGTGCCAGCCCCAGAGAAACGACCCTTACCCAACGCTTGCTGGATGCGACCCATGTACATGGTGGCGACAAAGTGGTGATGGAAGACATTAATCGTCGTCCACTGACGTTTCAACAGTTTCTCACTAAGTCAGTGGTGTTGGGGAATGCGTTGTCTCGTTTTACGCAAGAGGAAGAGCATGTTGGTGTGCTTTTGCCGGGCTCAATGGCAACCGTTGTTGCCTTCTTTGGTTTGCAGGCTTACCGCCGCACCCCGGCGATGCTTAACTTTACCGTGGGCAGTTTGGGAATGATTTCGGCATGTGAAACGGCACAGGTAAAAACGGTTATTACCTCGCGTAAATTTATTGAAACCGCGAAACTTCAGGAAGCGATTGAGGTACTGGGCCAAAAAGTGACCGTGCGTTATCTGGAAGATATTGCGAATGATATTGGCATTGTCAGTAAACTAACGGGCCTGATGCAGTCCCGGTTTGAATTTTTGTTAAAACGCCTCCCATGGCGTAAAACACAATCCCAAGATCCTGCGGTAGTGTTGTTTACCTCAGGCTCGGAAGGCACACCCAAAGGCGTGGTGCTTTCTCATAGTAACTTGTTAAGTAATATACAACAGTTGGCATCGCGCATTGATTTCAGTGCCACGGATGTCGCCTTGACGGCCTTGCCCATGTTCCATTCGTTTGGTTTAACGGGCGGGACATTAATGCCCTTGTTGGCCGGAATGAAAACCTTCTATTATCCCTCGCCTTTGCATTACCGTATTGTGCCTGAGCTTTCCTATGATATAGGCGCGACGATTATGTTTGGCACAAACACCTTTCTGGCAGGCTATGCGCGCTTTGCACATCCTTATGATTTCTATTCCATCCGTTATGTGTTTGCCGGTGCCGAGAAGCTGAGAGATGAAGTGCGACGAATATGGGAAGACAAATTCGGAGTAAGAATCTTTGAAGGCTATGGTGCCACGGAAACCAGCCCGGCATTATCCGCGAATGACCCCATGGGAAATCGTCCCGGTACCGTTGGCCGTTTACTACCGGGTATTGAATACCATCTTGAACCGATTCCTGATTTAGCCGTAGGCGCACGTCTCCATGTGCGTGGCCCTAACATCATGAAGGGGTATCTGTTTCACGATAATCCCGGTGTGTTGGTGCCGCCGAGTTCAGCGCGAGGTGAAGGATGGTACGACACCGGGGATATTGTCGAAATTGATGACGATGATTTCATTACTATTTGTGGTCGCGCCAAACGCTTTGCAAAAATAGCCGGTGAAATGATCTCGCTGACCTCGGTAGAAAGCCTGGCCAGTAAAGTATGGCCCGATGCTCTCCATGCCGCCATCAGCATTCCTGATGAGCGTAAAGGTGAGCAAATTATCTTGCTCACCGATCAGTCGGATGCCGACCGTAGTCTGTTAATGAAACAGGCCAAACAGGATGGTGTGGGCGAAATTTGTGTCCCGCGTACGGTGACATCGGTAAAAAGTATTCCCGTATTAGGGACCGGTAAAGTGGATTATGGCACTGCCCAAAAAATCGTAGAGGATGCCGCATGAGTCGCAATGTATATCTGGTACTCATCGCTCAGTTCCTGACGGCTTTTGCAGACAACGCCGTATTGTTTACGGCCATAACGATGATTATGCAGCTTTCGGAGCCCCCCTCATGGTATATCCCGGCATTACAGGCGTCGTTTCTGGTGTCTTTTGTATTGTTTGCCCCATGGGTAGGGCCGTTTGCGGACAGTCGCTCCAAGCCCGGTGTTTTAACCATGGCGAATATTGTTAAAGGTATTGGTGCCAGTTTATTACTGTTTCAATTTGAACCATTGATTGCCTATGCGGTAATTGGTCTCGGTGCCGCGGTATACAGTCCGGCAAAATACGGAATATTACCGGAACTGGTTGATGAGAAACTGCTGGTAAAAGCTAACGGCTGGATTGAAGGCAGTACTATATTGGCAATATTGCTCGGCACTTTGGTGGGGGCAATGGTCGCGGAATATTCCATTACCATCGCCTTGATGGGGGTGGTTGGGCTTTATGCAGTATCCGGTATTGTTGCCCTGTTTATTGATAAAACCCCCATCGCCCGTGGACAAAGAGAAGGCGCGGCGTTACCGAATTTTATCACCATGACACGTGAACTACTCGCCACACCACGCGCGCGCTTTGCCACGTTGGGTGTGAGCCTTTTCTGGTCGGCGGCAACGGTGTTGCGGGTATTATTAATTGCTTGGGCACCTGTGGTATTGATGCTGCACAGCACCACAGAAGTTGCCCTATTGACGATGTTTGTCGCCATCGGCATTGCCATAGGCTCGGTATTGGCACCCAAATTTATTCCGCTCACTTATTTGCGCCGTGCCCGAATGGCCGCATATGCCATGGGTATAGTTGTAGTGATGCTCAGTTTTGTCGACCTATTGTGGGCTGCACGGGGTATGTTGCTACTCATTGGTGTAGCTGGAGGTTTGTTTGTCGTTCCCATCAATGCCGCATTACAGGAAATAGGGCACAGATCCGTCGGTGCCGGTGGTGCTGTGGGTATTCAGAATTTCTTTGAGAACCTGGCCATGTTAACGGCTTCCGGGCTCTATGCCGCCGCGGCGTGGATGGGAGCCGGGCCGGTGAGCACCATGCTGGTATTGGGATTACTGATTATCGTGGCGGCTTTTGCGGTGTCCTGGCATCTGCCGCCCGATACCAGCGCCATATCATCTTTAACCGATAAGGATGACAAACCATGATCAGCCGCCGTCAATTTCTCATCGGGCTGGGGGCTGCGAGCCTGGGTGCCTGCACCCACAAATTTTGGCCGGATGAAGGTATCTGGAATCCGTGTTTGTCCACGGGATTGCCAGAGCATCTTGCCAATCACGCGGTGCTGGCTGAAGCATGGGAAGGGGTAGCGGCGGATCAGGTATGGGATATTCACACGCACTTGATAGGAACCGGCGATAGCCAGCAGGGAATTTGGCTGAATCCCAATATGCAATCACTGATGAGCCCGGTTCAATACACACAAATGAAATTTTATCTTAATGCATCCTGTCCTGAGTCTGGGAGCGGGGGGGACAAAAGTATTGATAAAGGCTATGTCAACCGACTGAAACACCTGATGAAAGACATGCCAGCGGGTGTGAAGTTAATGTTACTCGCGTTTGATTATCACCATGATGAACAAGGTAAGCGCATAACCGAGCTAAGCCCATTCTACACACCCAATGAATATGCAGCAGCCATCGTTCGGGAACACCCGGAACGATTTGAATGGATAGCATCAATACACCCTTACCGTAAAGACAGTGTAGAAGCATTGGAAAAAGCCGTTTCACAAGGGGCGCGAGCGGTAAAATGGCTACCGGGAGCCATGCGTATTGATCCATCCTCTCCCTTGTGCGACCGATTTTATGAAGCCAGCGTTCGGCTCAATGTGCCGTTACTGATTCACAGTGGAGATGAACATGCCGTTCATGTAGAGGGATTACAGGCGCTGGGAAATCCCTTGTTGGTACGCAGAGCATTGGATAACGGCGTAAAGGTAATATTGGCCCACTGCGCATCCGTAGGCAGTAGCATTGATACCGATAAAGGCGTCAACGGCCCAATGGTGCATAACTTTGAGTTGTTTGAACGCTTGATGGCAGAGCCTTCCTACCAAGATCTACTCTTTGGAGACTTGTCAGCCGTCACACAAGTGAATCGTGATATGGGCATAATGCAACAGATCGTAGAACATCAGGAATGGCATCCACGGTTGCTCAATGGGTCGGACTATCCACTGCCCGGTGTCATGCCGGTGTTTTCATTGGAAAGCTGGGTCGGAGGAGGTTACTTAACACAAGAACGTGCCACGGTACTATCGGAAGTGAGACAGTACAACGCCTTGTTATTCGACTTTCTGTTAAAACGGTTGTTGACGTTTAATGGTGAAAGATTGTCAGCATCAGTGTTTGAAACAAGACAGCATTTTTCTTGAGTCCGATGTTAAAAAAAACACCCAACCTTTCAAATGCAATGACTTTATATCACTGCTGTCCCGTTAACTTAAAGCAATTTTTGCTACAACTGGCGCTGTATTTGAAAATAGAGTATTCAGCGGTGTTGGTGTCATGAATAACGGAAATCTCTTTTCGTCATTCCGGCGCAGGCCGGAATCCAGTGGTTTCAACGACTTTCTGGATACCGGCC
This sequence comes from Ectothiorhodospiraceae bacterium, assembly GCA_002401775.2. Taxonomy (GTDB): domain Bacteria; phylum Pseudomonadota; class Gammaproteobacteria; order SZUA-152; family SZUA-152; genus SZUA-152. The sequence goes on along the minus strand of NVUB02000193.1, from coordinate 12,350 downwards.
TGCGCCGGCATGACAATGGTGGAGTTAACGGGACAGCAGTGACTTTATATATTAAGTATCCGTGTTGTTATGGAAATGAATTGCACATTCTGCTGAGATTTATCGTTATTTTTTCCATTATGGTTGCCTTGCCCTCATGTTCAAAAAAGCCTTATATTAATGAGTATATTGAGCATCAACCGGTATCTGGAGAGCACTACATATATGTCGTCAGACACGATTGGCATACGGGTTTTGTAATCCCCGCAGCGGATATTCAGGAATATTTACCTAAAATTAAGCAACGGTTTGGAGTAATACCCTTTTTAGAGTTTGGTTGGGGTGATACAGGCTTTTATCAAGCAAATGAAATCACCTCAGGATTAACAATGCAGGCTATTTTTTGGCCTACTCAGTCAGTTATGCATGTGGTGGCCGTACCTAAGGATGTGAGGCAGTATTTTAGTCGTAGTAAAGTCATTAAACTATGTCTGAATGATGGCGAGTATTCTTCTTTGATAAAGTTTATCTCCGACAGCTTTTACAAAAATATCAGTGTTGACCGTCATTGGAATAGTAAAGATGATGATGAAGGAGTTGGTGAAGGAAATGGTAAAGGAGATGGTGAAGGAGATGGTGAAGGAGATGGTGAAATCATTCCTTTGAAAAAAGGTATTTATGGCAATAGCCAGTTTTATAAAGGGGAAGGGGATTTTTATTTAATGAATACCTGCAATAAGTGGACGGCCAAGGGCTTAAAGAGTGCAGGCATGGATATATCGACAACCTTTAAGCTGACTGCTGATAGTGTTATGGATTATTTACAACAACGTGAGATGTATTCCGTTAATGAATCATTCAAGCAGTCGGAGCATTGTGGTCATTAGATTTCGAGTGTTTTGTACTCTTAAGTTGGTACTCCTAAGTCGGTACTCCTTAGTGATAATCAGATATTAAAGAAACAGGTAAAGGGAAATACTTCATGGTAAATCGTATTCTTATTATCGTTCTTTTGTTGTTGTGTTTTACTGCGCAAGCTTCTCAAAAGATCGCTATTCCACCTGAATTAGAAAGTTGGGTTCCTTGGGTGTTGGAAGGAAGTGAAAGTATTAATTGTCCTTTCGAATTCAAAAATGGCGATAGTCATCAATGTGTCTGGCCGGAACCGCTGATTTTAAAGCTTCAATCTAACGGCGGTAGCTTTAGTCAACGCTGGCAAGTTTATGGGGAAAGCTGGGTTCGGTTGCCGGGTAATAAAAAACACTGGCCTCAAGCGTTATCGGTCAACGGAAATCCTTATGTCGTCGTTGATCGAGAGAATGTACCTTCAATTTATCTGTCAAAAGGAAACTTCCTGATCACAGGTTCTTTTGTGTGGAGCCAATTACCAGAATCCATCCGTTTACCTAAAGCAACGGGTCTGGTTGATTTGGTGATTAACCAGAAAAATATCGATTTCCCACGTCTGGAAACGGATGGGCGTTTGTGGTTGAACGATACTGTTGACCAAAGCTCTGCAACAGTGGAAGACCGGTTACAGATTGATGTATTTCGAAAAATTATAGATGAAGTCCCTATGCGGATAATCACTCGGCTGGATTTGAATGTGGTAGGGCAACCGCGTGAAGTGGTTTTAGGCCCTCTGATGTCTGATAACGATGTGCCGCTCTCTGTATCGACTCCGTTACCTGCTCGACTGGAAGTCGATGGAAAATTACGCATGCAAGTCAGACCGGGACATTGGGTAGTGCAGATAGAGTCTCGGCAGAAAGGGCTTGTGGACAGTTTATTATTAACACCTTCTGATTTACCGGATTCCGAAATATGGGTGTTTGAAACTAAGCCTTCGTTACGTTTGGTAGAGATTGAAGGGGTTTCTTCCGTTGACCCACGACAAACACGCTTGCCAGCGGAATGGCAACATCTACCGGCTTATCGTATTTCAAAACCTGAAAGATTAGATATTGTGACGAAACGCCGTGGTGACCCTGACCCGGCTGCCAATGAACTATCGATGAATCGGAGTCTTTGGCTGGATTTTGATGGGGGTGGTTATACCTTTACGGATGCTATTTCCGGGCAAATGCGCCAGGGCTGGCGTCTCAATATGACACCTGAAATGATACTTGGCCGTGCGGTGGTAAATGGTGTTGATCAGTTGGTGACACGGTTACCCGCCATTGGTGATGACACAGGAAAGCAGGGTGAACAGGGGGTTGAGGTTCGTCAGGGGGGTGTTTCTATAAAGGCGGATGGTCGTTATGAAGGCGATATTTCGACAATACCGGCCGTGGGCTGGTTAGATGATTTTACTTCTGTAAGCGCGACATTACATTTGCCTCCGGGATGGCGTTTATTTGCGGCATCGGGTGCTGATTCCGTCGGAGGTGCCAGTTGGGTCGACCGTTGGTCATTGTTGGATATTTTTCTGGTCTTGATCGTGGCGCTGGCGGTGTTTCGGTTGTTTGGCGGGCTATGGGGAGGTATTGCACTTGCCTGCTTTATTCTTTCGTGGCATGAGAGCGGGGCACCCCAATATATCTGGTTGCTGGTGATTGCCTCGATTGCACTGGTACGAGTCGCCCCGGAAGGTCGCTTGCGTAAGGCCGTGGTGATTGCCCGTTATGTGAGTTTATTTTTACTGGTAATAACGGCGTTACCGTACATGATTGATACGGTACGCATGTCGCTTTATCCACAATTGGAACGCCCACATATTTCGGCATACCCTTCGAGTGTTTTGGACGTTACTCTGCGAAATGGTACGTTAAACGATACATTAAAAGGTACGCAAGAAGAAATGGCTGCGCCACAGGCATTTTCTGATAGTGGTCAGTTTCTTCGACAAGAGTTAAAGAATGCCCCCCGGAAACTAAAGCGCAGCCGTGTTTTGTCCTCAATTTCTCTCTATAGCGATAAAGTCGATCCTCGTGCCAAAGTACAAACTGGGCCTGGGTTACCAGAATGGTCGTGGTCGATTGTCCCAATACGTTGGAACGGGCCCGTAACGAAAGGGCAAGAATTAGGTTTAACGTTAATACCTCCTGCACTCAACGCCTTTTTCAAGATTGCCAGTGTCGTGTTGATTCTTTTATTGGGGTTACGGTTAGCGGGTGTATCGCTGAAGGGCAAAAGATTATCACTGGAGATCGCCAAGTTTGGACTATTTGGACTGTTGTTGGGTAGTACGCTCAGTATCACCCCCAGCCTTGTTTCTGCCGATATTCCATCAACAGCACTGTTAAAGGAACTCAAACAACGTTTGCTGGCACCCGCAAAGTGCCTGCCGCAGTGCGCACAAATTTCTCGTATGAAACTGGATATTCAATCAAATACATTACGGTTGATGTTAGAAGTACATGCCAGTGAAATTGTGGCGCTACCGGTACCTGGCCAAATCGATGGCTGGTTACCAACACAAATTATGCTCAATGGAAAACCGAGCCAGGCAGTTCGTGGGCCTCAAAATGCGCTGTGGGTGCATGTGCCAAAAGGTACGCACAACATCCATCTTAGTGGCCCCATTCGGCCTGTTCGTGTGTTGCAGTTACCACTACCACTTCAGCCTAAACATATTGATGTGGTCGCCAATGGCTGGGTGGTAAAAGGAGTTCATAAAGACGGTGGTATCGAAAAGTCATTACAATTAGAACGTGTGCTTGCCAAAGGAGAAGAGCCGAAAGAACTGGAACAAACGGTATTACCTCCCTTTGTAAAAGTATCTCGAACGCTGCGACTTGGGCTGGAGTGGCGTGTCGAAACCGTTGTGACACGTATTTCTCCATTAGGCAGCGCCATCGCTCTGGATATTCCCCTGGTAGCGGGTGAGTCAGTGACCACTGATGGCATTCGTGTATCAAAGGGAAGCGCAAATATTCAGTTCGCGCCACAGCAACGTACCATTCGCTGGCAGTCAGTGATGGCGGAGGCAGAATCAGTTTCACTTGAGGCGACCGATACACTGGACTGGGTTGAGCTATGGCGGTTGGATGTCAGTCCGATTTGGCACCTAACGCTGAGTGGTATTCCACAAATTCATCATCAAAATGAACGTGGGGCGTGGTTCCCGCAATGGCGGCCATGGCCGGGTGAGGTGCTGACGATTGGCGTTAGTCGCCCAGTGGGAATTGAAGGCAAAACAAAAACCATTGATCGTACGCAACTTCGGGTAAAACCTGGACGGCGAGCAACAGACAATACGCTAACGATGCGATTGCGCAGTAGCCAGGCCGGTCAGCATATTGTGACACTTCCCGAAGGTGCAACTCTGGGTACCGTTGAAATCAATGGGCGCTCACAGCCAATACGCCTTGAAGCACAGGGCGTGGTGCGCTTACCCATAGCGCCAGGTGAACAGCACATTACCATTAATTGGCAGATGGAAACGGCGATTGGAACCGTATTTAAGTCCCCCAGTGTTGACATTGGAGTACCCAGTGTGAATGCCAATATCAATGTGCAAATTCCCAGGAGTCGATGGACTTTGCTGGCCAGTGGGCCGCAATTAGGGCCTGCGGTTCTTTTTTGGGGCGTATTGATTGTGGTTATTGTTATTGCCATTGGACTGGGTCGTATCAAACAAACCCCCTTAAAAACACGGCACTGGATATTGTTGGGTATCGGCCTGTCACAGGCCTTGCTTGGTGTGGCCATATTGGTGGTCGCCTGGTTATATGCCATGGAATGGCGCAAGCGGTTAGCACCGCACATGAAACCCCAACTGTTTAATGCTAGCCAAAGCGGTTTGGTAATATTAACGGTTGCCGCATTAATCGGGTTGGTAGGTGCTGTTGGTGCAGGATTATTGGGGCACCCGGATATGCAAATTACCGGCAACGGTTCGACTTCTTTTTCCCTGAAATGGTATGCCGATCATTCCGCTGAAATATTACCCATGGCAACGGTCATCTCAGTGCCCATGTGGTTGTATCGCGCTTTGATGCTCGTGTGGAGCTTGTGGTTAGCCTTTGCATTGCTGGGTTGGTTGAAATGGTCTTGGCAATGTTTTACCACCGAAGGTCTTTGGAAAGATGTGCCAAAAAATACCGGTATGAATGTAGTAAAAGGAAATACCACAAAAAATAAAACATCACATAAAACAGAAAACCAAGACACTGTTCCAGATAAAAAGAAACCGGAACCACAAAGACTAAATGTAGATACACAAAAAGATAACCATAAACCTGAATAAAGAATATTTGGTACATATTCTGTATTATGATGTGCTATTGTCAGCTTCAGCTCTCAATGAGACGTTTTACTGTATAAGAACATACAATAAGAAAATTAGTATAAACGCATGGAGGCGATCAGCTGTGCACTGCCCTTGGGCAAGTCACTCCTATTACTTCCAGTTATTTCGACTTCCTTGCCGTTTATAGATAACGATCTTGGGTGATTCAGAAAGTACGGGAGTGGTAAGATGTGGTATGGCATTGGTTTTAAAAATAATTTACGAGTAAAGTTTTCAGCATTTTTACTTCCTTCGACAACGTCCTTTACCCAACACTTCGGCGTACATTTCTGGATTGGTATCGCTTTATGTTTGGCGACATTGTCAGCATCAGCAGCTCCCCGTGTTACGACTGGCCTACAGGCACTCTACACATTTGAGGAAGGCAGTGGCAATATCGTCACTGATACCAGCGGTGTTGGTACCCCACTAAATCTTACGATTGAATCCCCAGCGGCCACAAATTGGGTAACTGGCGGTCTATCTGTTAATAGCAGTGCCGTCATTGCTAGTGCTGGTGCGGCGGGTAAAGTCATTACGGCGGTGAAAGCGAGTAATGCTCTGACTGTCGAAGCCTGGTTAATTCCCGCGAATACTACTCAGAATGGCCCTGCGCGAATCATCAGTCTCTCATTAGACCCCTCAAATCGTAATTTTACCCTTGGGCAATCACAGTCAAAATATGATTTCCGTTTACGCAGCTCTTCCACCAGCACCAATGGCACACCTTCAGTCACCACTAATAGTGGCTTTGCAACCACGGCATTAACTCATGTTATCTATACGCGCAACGCCTCAGGGCTCGCCTCCCTTTATGTTGATGGTGTCGCGCAAGCCAGCGCAACAATCAGCGGCAATTTAACCACCTGGAATAAATGGGACGACGGTTACCGTCTGGGGTTGGCCAATGAGCTGACCGGCGACCGCCCCTGGCTGGGAGAGCTGCATCTGGTGGCGATTTTTGATCGTGCTCTGAGTATCGCAGAAGTCAGTCAAAATTTTACTGCCGGCCCTGATGGCAGTAGTGGTGGGGGAGGCGGGAGCGTTAACCTAGCGCCAGTTGCCAATGCTGGCGTAGATCAAATCGTCACGGAAGGCAGCACAGTTAATCTTACCGGCATAGCGTCAAGCGATGCCGACGGCACAATTACGTCCTACAGCTGGACTCAAACAGTCGGCCCAAGTGTCGTACTGAGTAATGCTGTCAGTATTGCACCGAATTTTACTGCCCCGGCGTTCATACCGGGACCCAATATCTACACCGTAGTGAAATTTCTGTTGACCATTACCGATGACGACGGTGATACGGATACATCAACGGTAACAATTTCAATAATAGCCAATACAGGCACAGCACCACCCACAGTAACGGCGATAGTTTCACCCGTAGCCAATGCGGCAGGCTGGCATAAAACGGATGTAACGGTGAGTTTTACCTGTAGTGATCCCGATGGTGATGTAACAACATGTCCAGCCCCCACCACAGTCACAACGGAAGGTACATCACAAATAATTAGTGGTACCGTCATTGACGGAGCGGGGAATACTGCCACCACGAGCGTATCGCTGAATATCGACAAAACACTACCCGGCCTGGCGATCAGCGCACCTGCATCTGGTAGCACACAGACTGTGAACCCACCGTCAATTGATGTCCAATATAGTGATGCCAACGGTGTGGATATCAACACCCTAACTATACAGCTGGATACCCTGCCTTTGAGTGTGGTGTGTAGCAAAACTGCAACTAGCGCGAATTGTTTGTCAGGGACAAATTTCACCACCGGTTCCCATACATTGCAAGTCACTGTGAGCGATATCGCCGGTAATGCCACCACTGCGCAGGTGACCTTCGTGCAAGCCGCACCTGATACCGATAGCGACGGAGTGCTAGACGTTAACGATCTGTGTCCCGGAACTGCTGTGGGTACAACGGTAGATGCCAATGGTTGTGCATTATCACAACTAGATTCTGACAGCGACGGCATATCCGACGCCATTGACCAGTGCTCAAGCACACCCGCTGGTGAAACCGTTAACGGAAACGGTTGTGCATTGTCACAGCTGGATACCGATAGCGATGGTGTCTCCGATGCAACAGATCAGTGCCCTGGCACCTCGATCGGTGAAGCCTCTGATATCAACGGCTGCTCTGCTTCACAACAAACCGGCACCATACCGCCTGACCCCGCAACAATAGCACCAGCACTTGACCCCACCGTCGTCACCACATTGGCTAGTGCAACAGCATTCCTCTATACCGGAGTTAGTCCCATCCAAACAGGAGTTATTGCTGGTACCATTGAAGACAATCGTGCCGCTGTACTGCGTGGGCAAATAACAGGCAGAGATAACAGCCCGATATCCGGCGTCACTGTCAGTATTCATAATCACCCGGAATTCGGGCAAACACTGTCACGTGTCGACGGCATGTTTGACATGGTAGTTAATGGCGGCGGGTTGCTTACCATCAACTACCGTAAAGCTGGATTCTTATCTGTACAGCGCCAGCTCAACACCCCTTGGGCAGATTACGCTATCGCCGACACCGTGGTGATGATCCCGCTGGACGCACTGGTCACCACGGTGGACCTTACCGATACCACGCAAGCCTTCCAGGTCGCACAAGGCAGTATCGTTACCGATAGTGACGGCACACGACAAGCCACTATGTTGTTCCCGCAAGGCACCACCGCCACCATGACCCTGCCAGACGGCAGCACCCAGGCACTCACCACACTCAACGTACGCGCCAGTGAATACACCGTTGGCGACAATGGCCCACAAGCCATGCCCGGTGACTTACCTGCCACCAGTGCATACACCTACGCCGTAGAACTCTCTGTAGACGAAGCCATCGCCGCCGGTGCTACACGTGTAGATTTTGATCAACCTATACCATTCTATATCGACAATTTCCTCAATTTCCCTGTAGGTGAAATTATTCCTGCGGGTTGGTACGACCGAGAAAAAGTTGCGTGGATAGCATCTGACAACGGCCGCGTCATCAGTATACTGGCCATCAATGCAGGTATGGCAAGCATTGATATTGATGGTGGTGGTCTTGCAGCCGATGCGGGTCAACTTGCTGGGTTGGGTATTACTGATGCCGAGCGTACTCGACTTGCAGGTTTGTACTCTGTAGGAAAAAGCCTCTGGCGGACACCCATCACTCACTTTACGCCTTGGGATTGTAATTTGCCCTACGGCCCACCAGAAGACGCAGAGCAGTCACCACCACAACTGCCAGCGGATGTTCCCCCAACAGACGCAAGTGAAGATGATTGCAGCGGGTGCATTATCCAACCGCAAAGTCAGTCACTAGGTGAACAGGTATCAATTACAGGAACACCATTTCAGATAAGCTACCAAAGCGAGCGGATGCCAGGATATGGTGGGGCACGTGCAATCACTATTCCTATTTCAGGTAATAGTATTCCGGGTAGTTTGAAAGGCATAGAGCTCATTATTGAGATTGCTGGCCAGCGTATCAGGCAGTCATTCCCTGCAATGCCTAACCAAAAATATGCTTTTTTTTGGGACGGTAAGGATGTCTACGGTCGGCCTATACGCATAGCTACCGCTAAGATAAATGTTGGTGCGAAATATGACGCTGTTTATGAGCAGACTACTCGCTTTGGATATAACGGAAATGGGATTCCGATTACTGGTGATCCAGCAAGAGAGGATATAACGCTTTGGAGGCGTTGGTCACAAGCCTTAACGGCTGCTGGAGCTGGTCCTCATAGTGTGTTGGGTGGGTGGGGGCTGAATGCTCATCATCTCTATGATTCTGCAACAAACACTCTTTACAGAGGAGATGGGTCGATCAGGTCAGCAGCGGACATTGGTAGCATTGTTACAACAATCGCTGGCACATTAGCTGGTCTCGCTTCTCGTGATGATGGCATGCCCGCCATTGAGACTCGGTTAGGACATACCTTTGATGTTGCATTTTCCCCCGTTGGTGGTTTCTATATATCAGGTGGTAGTCGCATACGTTATGTCGATACAGGTGGTATTAGTACTACTGTTGCAGGAAATGGTATCAGTGGCTTTTCTGGTGATGGTGGCTTAGCCGTTGACGCGCAAATTGTAGGTTCAGAAGGAATTGTGCTTGGCCCTGATGGTAGTTTATATATAACTGATGCTGGATATCATCGTATTCGTCGCATTAGTCCTGATGGTATTATTACGACTGTTGCAGGAAATGGTATCGGTGGCTTTTCTGGTGATGGTGGTTCGGCGATTGAATCGCAATTGTATTTTCCTGGTGATGTCGCCGTAGGTGATGATGGGAGTATTTATATTGCTGATACCGGTAATGAACGTATTCGTCGTGTTGGGCCGGATGGCATCATCGAGACTATTGCGGGCAATGGTGTCAGCGGATATTCAGGAGACGGTGGTTTAGCTATTGAGGCCAGTTTCTTTACGCCTTATGGAATTGACATTGGCCCAGATGGAAGTATTTATGTGGGGGAAGCTGATAATTTTGTTGTACGTCGAATAGGGTCTAATGGCATTATAACGACAATAGCTGGAACGGGTAATCGCGCTCAGTATGTATCAGGAGCTCGCGCCCCGTCTGGCGATGGCGGCCCTGCAAACCAGGCTGTCCTTTATTATCCTACACAACTTAATATTGCTTCCGATGGAAGCCTTTATATTTCGGACTCTGATCGTATTCGACGCATTGGTCCTGATGGACTTATTACTACAATGGTTGGCGGAGGGGATTGTCGTGTTAATTTCGAAGGATGTGATGGCATTCCTGCGACTCAAGCAGATGGTGGCGTGAGCGGTCTCACCATTGGCCCAGATGGTAATTTATATTTTACGAACGGCAGTGGTGAGCGTGTACGTAGAGTAAGTTCAGGCTTACCTAGTATAGAGTTTGCCGACAAATTGATTGCATCCAGTGACGGAAAAAATATTTTTCACTTTGGCCCTAATGGTCGTCATTTACGCACGTTGGATGCAATTTCAAACGCTGTTTTACTCCAATTCCGTTATAACTTTGTGGGCCAGCTAACAGAAATTGAAGATGTGGACGGCAAAATCACCTACATTGAACGTGATGGCTTGGGTGAGCCATTGGCAATTGTTGCGCCAGAGGGTCAACGAACAGGGCTAACGTTAGATATCAATGGGTATTTAAGCGACATATATGACCCAATGGGTGATCAGTATTTCGTAGAATACAGCGTTAATGGTCTTATGACGTCATTTACTGACAAGAACGGCAACCAATCCGTTTATACGTTTGGTGATGATGGTCGTTTGTTGCAGGATCTTAACCCAATTGGAGGAGGCTGGGTGCTGCAGAAAGATTCCACGGAAAATGGTTATGTAGTGAATATGACTAGTGGAGAGAGCAGGGTCTATAGTTTCCAGGTAGAGCGTATCGTGAATAGCTTTTCGCGTGACATTAGTCGGCATATTAATACTGCGCCGGATGGTGGGGTCAGCATCACAGAATATGATGGTCCTTTAACAACAAAAACGCTTCCGGATGGAACGATAACAACCACAATGGTTGGGCCTGACCCACGCTTTGGAATGCAAAACCCTATTCCTCAACAAACTACTGTTACTACACTTGGTGGTTTAACACGTGTTTCTTCATTTGCTCGCCAAGTTATTTTGTCTGATCCAAATGATTTGCTAAGCCACACAAATATTACAGAAACTGTAGCGGTAAACGGCAAAGCAATGGTCAGTAGTTATGACACAGCAACGCAAACCACAACCCTGACCACGCCAGAAAGCAGAACACTGACCCGTGTATTAAATGCACAAGGCAAAATTGCCTCAATGCAGGCAGAGGGTTTGACAGCCATAAACTATGCCTACGATCCTCGTGGTCGCCTGAGTGACATTGATATAGGCACTGGTGTAGATGCCCGTAACGTACAACTGACTTACGATATTAATGGATACCTCGACTCTCTCACGGATCCAATGGGTCGAATAACGACCTTTAATCGAGATCTGTTAGGTCGCGCCACACGGCAGACCTTGTCCGATGGCCGTGAAATCAACTTCACTTATGATCCTAATGGCAACCTCACTAGCCTCACTCCACCGGGGCGCACGGCGCATTACTTCAACTACACTGCGGGTGATCAAAAAGACATCTACACACCTCCGACACTGGCAGACGTTGCTTTACCAGCAACGAACTACACCTATAACTTGGACAAACAGCTCACTAATGTTATACGTCCCGATGGTCAAACTGTAACGCTCAACTATGACCCCGTGAAAGGTCAGCTCACCACGCTAACCATTCCTCGTGGCAACTATGGTTACGGTTATAACGCCATCAGTGGTCAACTGAACAGCATCACCGCCCCGGATGGCGGCAGCCTTGCCCTTGCTTATGATGGCTTCTTGCCCACTAGCATCACCTGGAGTGGCACCATAGCCGGTACTGTCAGCCGCACCTACAATAACGACTTCCAGGTAACCGGTATCAGTGTCGGAGCAGACACCATCACCAACAGCTACGACAACGATGGCCTACTGACCGGAGCCGGTACGCTCACCCTCACGCGTGATGTGCAAAACGGTCTGCTCACTGGTACAACAATAGGCAGTGCCACCACCAGCACCACCTACAACACCTTCGGAGAACTGGACACCGAAACAGCCGCTTATGGTGCTACCACCCAATACGGAGCAACCTATACCCGTGACCTGCTGGGACGTATCACCACCAAACAGGAAACCATTGAAGGCACTGCTGTTACTTATGATTACGATTACGACCCAACCGGACGGCTCATCGAAGTCAAAACCGGTGGCGCCATCACCGCCACTTATGGTTACGACACCAACGGCAATCGAGCAGAAGGCACATACGATGCACAAGACCGCCTGCAAACTTGGGGAACCGCCAGTTATACCTACACCGCCAATGGTGAGCTAAAATCCAAAACCGACACAGGCTTAACGACTAACTACAGTTACGACGTACTGGGTAACCTCCTGCAAACCACCCTGCCGGGCGGCATGACCATCGACTACCTCATCGACGGCCAAAACAGCCATCAACAGATCGTGCCGTCGGAATACGCTGAAAATGCCAGGGCAGCAGGGTTGGATATGATCGCCTGGACGGTCGAGCGTAGTG
>NVUB02000192.1 GCA_002401775.2 Ectothiorhodospiraceae bacterium | reverse complement strand
TACCCACCTTGCTGGGGCGGGTAGCCACCTTGTTGCGGTGGGTAACCACCTTGGTATCCATACGCTGGTTGTTGATATGCCATCGATGCCTTACCCTGAACAAGATGAAACAACCACAGCAGGACGTGCACGCTGGATAAAACACAAAACCAGGCACAAGCACAGACTGGCATAGTCAACTCCCATCTCCCAAGGGAGAAAACAACTTGCGAACGGCTTCGAATTTGTCGCCACAGGTTGAAACGCACAGAAAATTTGAATCATGTCCGCGCCACAGCGCCAGCAATAGAAGCTGCACTCTCGTTCCAATGGCGCGTAGTGGCCGGGAACCATCTGATGGTTGCGTGGAGGCTCTCGTCCAAGATTTTCCACCGACACCAGCATTGGCAGATCCGTCGGACAAGTTCCAACTCAAGGCATTTTGGTTCAGCAGCGCACATTTTGGTCCAGAAGAGAGCAAGAGAGGAATTGTTGGAACCACCAGCCCAACCCTCATGCGGCAAAAAAGAGCGCATCACGTCACCGTGTGTAGAAGCAGCCGCTAGAGAAGGTACCATTGGACAAAGTAATCAACACGACAGCCAAACAAGAAACCAAACATCAGGAACCAAATGAACTATCAAAAGTACGCATCAAGTTTCAGCGATGAGGCGAAGACTCTTGAACTCTTATTGACCTGCCGGGATGTTTGGTCCCTCTGCTGTGTCGCGGTTGTGGTGATCCTGTTGCTGGGCTTCGGCCTGGCAGCGGGTGAACCACAATCTGCTGACCTCTGTTGTCGCTCCGGCGTAGTCGGTTTGGCAATGGAGAAGGCGGAGGTCCGAAAACTGTGCAGAAGACAACGAAACTACCCTTTTGGGTTTTCTGAGGCATAGGTGGTGGCTGATGGTTTGGGCGGGCCTGAAACCCGCCTTTTACAGGGTAATTCAATGGGTAATGTAGGGTGTACCCTCTGGGGCATAAAGGCACGTATGCCTTGAGATTGGTATTGAGAGATGGTATCTACGGTGAATGTTATGGTCTTTGCTGAGAGCTGAGGAATGCTGCGTGGCATTTTTTTATTATTCTAGAATATCCTCGCTCGAGTAGACTGTTGCGTCTCGTAGCTGCGCAACATGACCTACGAAACTGCCCTTTTGGGTTTTCTGAGGCATAGGTGGTGGCTGATGGTTTGGGCGGGCCTGAAACCATCTACCCATCAGCCACCACGAGCGATGATTTTTTCATTTTTTTGACGAAGCAGGCAATAACCGACAAAAATCAGACGCTAGAATAACGGAAAGTTGTCACTCGGCTTTTAAAAAGTGACCAACGGATCTATTTTCGACGAAAAACTCAGTAAATACCCTTAAAAACCGCCAAAAAATAGCAAAAATTTACCGAAACACGACCAAATATAAAGTTGGCACACTACCTGCTATGTATTATATGTGCAGCCAATTCCACCCCCCCCGGACTGGTTGTATGATTACTCTCCCTTTAAAGGGGCGCGCAAGCGCCCCTTTTTTTTTAGGGTTGCTTCAGTCAATCCCACACGATGAAACCATTAATGCGGCTACACGCCTGTTTTGCGCTTAATGTGTGACCGGGTTCACAGAAATCCGGCCACGCATCTGCATAATTAGACATGAAGGAAGCAACGGCACCTCCTCCCTCCCATGCAGAATGTCGTTGCAATCTCCTCCTTACTTGGCCGCACACTTCTTTGTGCGGCTTTTTTTTGCGTGGTGTATCTGACGAATCAATTAATAACCACCAATCAGTACGAATTTACGCCGGCTCTCACTCACAACAACGTCGTTTTTAAACCCCTTAACGCCATACCGGCAGTGACATCACGTACACTAGCCCCATGGAAAAAACACTCACATTACTGGGAGAACGTTCTGCTGAAGTCTTCCTGAAAGATTATTGGCAAAAGCGCCCTTTACTCATACAAAATGCCATTCCGGGGTTTCAATGCCCTATTACGCCTGACGAGCTGGCGGGGCTCGCCTGTGAAGATGATGTGGAGTCTCGCCTCATTCAAGAACACTCGGGGCCCTCCCCCTGGTCAGTCGAACATGGCCCTCTGGATGAAAACCGGTTCAGTGACTTGCCCGAAACCCACTGGACCTTGCTGGTGCAGGAATGTAATCGTTACGTACCGGAGCTTGCAGCGCTTCTCAAGCAATTTAACTTTATCCCGCATTGGCGTGTGGATGATGTTATGGCAAGTTACGCCCCGGCACAGGGCTCGGTTGGCCCCCATACGGATCAATACGATGTGTTTTTATTGCAAGCCTTTGGGACACGGCGCTGGCAAATCAGCCAGGCTCCTGTCACCCCTGACAATCAATTGCCCGGACTGGACCTTTGCATTATGCGCGAGTTTATCGCGGAACAGGAATGGCTATTGCAACCAGGGGACATGCTTTACCTGCCGCCCGGGGTCGCACACCACGGCGTAGCTCAAGAAGATTGCATAACATTATCTATCGGTTTTCGAGCCCCCAGTCATGCTGAAATAATCACAAGCTTCAGCGACTTTATGGCCGAGCAGCTTGATGCCTCACAGCGTTACAGTGACCCACACCTAATCCTGCAAAAAGACGCCGCAGAAATTTCACCAGCGGCGCTTAAACAAGTGCGCGATATTATACACAGCACCCTCGCCGACGATGCCGCCATTACCCAATGGTTTGGGCAATACATTACCGAAGCCAAAAGTACACAGCCACACACAGTGGAAAACGAACCTCTTTCGCTTCAACAATTTTTACAACATTATAAGCAAGCAGGCACCCTGTTCCGCAACGAAGACTTGCGCTTTGCCTATTCGGCACCGTCGCCATCCGAATCGGCAACACTGTATATAGATGGCCATTGTTTCGCCCTGAATAGCGAAGTGGCCTTCGCGGCAACGCTTTTATGCAACCATGACGAATTAAATTACCCGCAAATGCAAACATTATTAAATCAACCAGCCTTTGCAAATTTGCTCCACACCCTGTACAACCTGTCTTATGTCTACTTTGAAGATGCCTGACAGAAATAAAGCCTACACCGTTAAACGGGTTACTTGGCAAGATGCCGAAACGGATCTGCGCATCCTGCGTGAATTTGTTTTTATCGGTGAACAAAACGTACCGGTAGAACTGGAATGGGATGGCAAGGATGAGCAATGCGTACACATCCTTGCCCAGGACAAAAAAGGCCGGGGCATCGGTACCGCTCGCATGACTACTGAAGGCCATATTGGCCGCATGGCGGTTTTACGGGCCTGGCGTAATCGTGGCGTGGGCAGCGATATGCTTACGGCACTGGTCACCATTGCCAGAGCCCGCCAGTTAAGCCGCGTGCAACTCGATGCGCAAACCCATGCGGTAGAATTTTACCAACGCCATGACTTTATTCCCCAAGGCGGAACATTCATGGATGCGGGCATTCCCCATCAACACATGACACGCTCATTACCGCCCCTTGATGTACACATCAACATCAATGACCTGCCAAAACAAATACTGGGAGAAACTCGCGGTTATATCGATCTCAAAGGGCGTGATGATAATCAAATGACAGCAATACATATGGTCAGCCAAGCCACACGTTCACTAAATTTGTTTACCCCCAATCTTGACCCGCGCATATTCAATAATGAAGGTTTCATTGATGCCGTGAAGCAACTCGCCATCGGCAACCCACGGGCCAAAGTTAACATCCTGATACTGGATCCTTCCGATGTGGTGTCACGCGGCCACCGCATTGTTGAACTGGCACGTCGCATTAGCAGCCGAATATTTATTCACCGTGCCGATGACGAAGATCAGGATCGTGTTGACACCTTTATGATTGTTGACAATATCGGCATAATCCACCGCGCTCACAATGACCGCTTCGCCGGGCTGGCAGAATTCAATAACCCACCCGAAGCCCGCCTGTTAACCAAAACCTTCAATGATGCCTGGGAACGCAGTCAGCCAGAACCTGAATTACGGCGTTTGCATTTATGATTCCATGATAAAGCATCGCAGTGAATCACCTTTCTTCTTAGTGACAATAATTTTTTAAAAAATCATATATTAAACGGCATCAATGCTGCCCCGTTATCTCATTATTGTGTTGAGGCTACTGGATTCCGGGTCAAGCCCGGAATAACGAGCTAGAGGGGGGGCAACTCCAGGCTTCTAATAAGATCACTCCTGTTACATGCCCTATAAACGAGTGCAGTACAACGTGGGAAAGTGTATTCACGGGACAGCACTGAAAAAACCGATTAATAATAAGTGGTAATAAATACAGTGGTTATAAAAAACGTTAAACGAATTATCTTTTGTGGAACACTGCTTCTCGGAAGTGTCGCCACCCTTCTATCAAGCACGGCCTTCGCATCCGGAAATCACCCGCAAGCAGGCTCCTGCACCCCCGAAAAACCCTATTTCGCAATATGCACGCACAGTTTACACAGCCTGGAAGGCTGGTTCGGTAAAGGTTGCTATGTCGAAAAATCAGCGGCTCAAGCGGAAGCCGAACAACACGCCGACCAATATCATAAAGGAAAGATGCGCTGGACAGGCATTAGTAAATCCAGAATATCGAGTTACTAAAAAACGCAACAATAACAATCACGGAAGGTCAGCGTTAGCCACCGCCGGTTGCTAACGGGTTTAAGAACTCACCTCTCCTTTTTCAGGCATTTTTCAGGCATTTTTCACGCATTTTTCACGCATTTTTTTACAGAAAGACATGCCAGTCACACGCATTAATTTGGTTATATAAAACCCAAAAACATTCAATGGAACAATAAGCTCAAAGCCTTACACGGGGTTCTACACTAACGTTATAACTGCGATAAATGTCTTAACGCAGGGTATGACAGGAGTTAACGTCATGAAAACTTCAGTGGTTCTCGCCTGCGGTGTTGCAGCGCTATTTTCAGGTGCTGTACTGGCGGGAGAAATGAGCATAAGTGATCGCCAATATATCGAATTAATGTCCGACGATGACCCAGACGTTCTAGTACAAGGCTGGCACACCATGCCAGCCACAAGGTCGGAATTTTCGGCCTTTGAGATGGGCAGGATACCCTACCGAACCTTAAATCGAAACACTAACGAGGAGTTAATAGAGCTATTTCCGGACGACGATCCAGATGTGCTCACTCAGGGTCGATAAGCTGACAATAGTACGATGATAAGTGCTCAAAAATATCCTATAAGCACTTATCTTATTGAACAAACGATACGGTCAATGGCGATAAACCATTCTCGCTGTTGATGGTTTTGTTGTGCATTCTTTTGTCTGCTTAGCGGCTTTGCGAGAGTTCATCGTGACCTTAATTTACAATCCGCTCATTTTTCTCAACCGTCTTACTATCCAAAGATTGCCTGCGCTTACCCGAACAATGTGCGCCCGTTCATATTCACTGAAAAAACCTGAATAAACGATGAGGCTTTTAAGCATTTTACCGGGTTGCCATTCAAGAATACCCTTATGTGGACGTTAAACATTGTGTTGAAACACGCTGCAAAACGTGGCTAGTAACCCCAAAGCATTGCATCCGCACTATCGTCAAACAACCCAACGGTATCCTTATGACAACACGCCTCGCATCAAAATCGTCAGCATGTCAAAGAGGCTGTATGCAGAAGCAGAAGCAGCATAACAAAACCACACAAGCTCGCCGCATGAGTCTGTCAGGGGTCTTGTTCATGGCCATGCTCATTATCGTGCCCTCTACGATATTGGCGGCTGAGACTATCCCCATGTATGACAAGGGAGCCAATACCTTCTATATCAATGGCAACATTCAGGGACTGGGGGTAACAGAATTCATGGTCGATACCGGTTCCGGCTACATGACCATCAACCAAAACACATTGGATATACTGCAAGAAAAAGGCGAAGCCACCTACGTTAAAGAACTCACGGGAATATTGGCCAACGGCGAGCGTAAAATTTATCCGGTTTACCGGCTCGCCTCTATCCGTTTGGGCGAAAACTGTGTACTGCACAATGTAGAAGCCGCCGTGTTTCCCGGCAACACCCGCCACATTCTCGGATTGAATGCGCTAAAAAAAGCCGGCGACTTTACCTTTAGCTTCACCCCCCCTCAGTTACGCCTCAGCGATTGCTCAAAAACTAGCACATAACCATTTGGAAAATACCTTCCATTTAGACGCCTTAAAACCCGTTCACACCGCTGTCCGCTCTGCCTGCTGTAACGTCCATAACTTCTCATAAATACCGGTCTGGCTGAGAAGAGACTTGTGATCGCCTTGCTCTACGATACGGCCTTGATCCATCACCAGTATTTGATCTGCATCAACAATAGTTGATAGCCGGTGAGCGATCACCAGGGTGGTATGTTCCGCACTGGCCAGTTTCAAGGCACTGAGAATGGCCTGTTCAGATTCACTGTCCAGCGCTGAAGTGGCTTCATCAAACACCAAAATTCGGGGCCGTTTAAGAATCGCCCGCGCAATAGCCACACGTTGCTTCTCACCACCCGACAACTTCAAACCTCGCTCTCCCACCACGGTATCCAGTCCGTCCGGCAGACTCTTCACAAAACTGGATAACTGCGACATTTCTATCGCTTTTTCTATTTCGGCTTGCGTGGCGTCCGGTCTCGCATAGGCGAGGTTGTATTGCAGGCTTTCGTTAAATAACACCGTGTCCTGCGGCACAATACCAATGGCTGCACGCAGGCTGGCTTGTGTGACTTCGCTAATGTCTTGCCCATCTATCAGTACACGCCCCTGCCCCACTTCATAGAAGCGAAACAGTAACCGCGCCAACGTCGACTTCCCTGCACCACTGGCCCCCACAACCGCGACCTTTTTTCCCGGCGCAATGGTGAAATCAATATCGTGAAGAATCGGTCGATCTTCCTGATAGGAAAAAGCAATGTGTTCAAAACGAATTTCACCGTGAGATACTTTAAGATCAGGCGCATCAGGTTTGTCCTTGATTTCTGGCACTTCCTCTAACAACTTAACCAACTGATCCATGTCCGTCAGAGAGTGTTTCATCTGTCGGTAGACGATGCCCAAAAACCCCAGGGGAATAAACAACTGTAATAAAAAAGCATTAACAAGCACAAAATCGCCAATGCTCATGTCGCCATTGCGGACTTCATCAGCTGCAAAGAACATAATCAAGGTCACACCCATGGCAATAATCACCGCCTGACCAAAATTCAACGCCGACATGGAAGACTGGCTGATGACGGCATTGTTTTCCCACTTGTCGAGGGTAGCGTCGCAACGCTTTAACTCCAGTGCTTCATTGCCAAAATATTTCACGGTTTCATAATTTATAAGACCTTCAATGGCTTCATTGTTCGCCTGAGATTCGTACCGGTTCATGGCCAGTCGATACTCCATACGCCAATTGGTCACCGCAAAGGTGAATGCCACATAAGCCACGACGCTGCCAAAGATAATCAGCGTAAACACGATGTCGTATTGCGTCACCAGAATGCCTGCCACTAATATAAACTCCACCATAATGGGCAGGATGCTAAAGGTCAGATAATTCAACAGGCTACTGAGACTGGCAGCCCCTCGTGATAAGTCCCGGCTGATAGCGCCGGTTTTGCGCTCCAGATGAAAGCGTAGCGCCAGATTATGCAGATGTTCCAACGTACGCAGCGTAAGACGGCGCATAGCGCGATAGCGCACCCGGGTGAACAACACATCACGCAATTCATTAAACAGCGACGCGCTCAAACGCAAAGCACCGTAAGCCAATAATAAAGCCACAGGTAATACCAGCATTAAATCCACTTCCAGACCCAGGTCATCGACTAGACCTTTTAACACCAACGGCACACCGACATTGGCAACTTTGGCCAGTATCAGGCTACTGAGCGCCAACAACACCCTGCCCCGGTACTCCCAAAGATAGGGTAACAAGGCGCGGATATTAGCCCAATCCTTGCGATTTTCAGAAGGCGCAGCGGTATAACGAAAACGTGGTGTCATGGATTTGCCTGTAGTCACTGGAGTGCAGACGGCGGCGGATCTGTCGCACGATGTCTCACAAAGCGCACACTATAGTGGCCTACCCGCGTAATTACCATTATCGATGAATGACTCATTAAAAAAAGACACCCTGTATACCGGGTAGCCACAGATGTCCGTTGGTTCAAATATCAAGTTTCAGGATTTCGTATTTGTAAATCCCTTTAAAAAATAGACGCATTCTGGCAAGGTTTGTTTAACTTAAAGAATCATCTCCGGTGGCCGTTATTACCTACGTTACGCATATTCTCAGACGATATAAACAAGTGTCTTGTGATACGTAGCCGACTGGACGAGCAGACATTCAAATTCTACACCCTCACCCGTCCCCCATTATTCACCGCAAACAAACGGGAACCCTGTTACATGAAAAAAATATCAACACTTTCATCGTTTTCAGTACTGGCAGCTTGCCTGATAACCGTAAATCTAGTCCTTCCGCTCAACGCTATTGCGGCAACAGGCTCCCGTGTAGAACCGGGTGCTGATCCAACATTCCAGGCCGGTAAAAAAACTTTTGGCCGTTATTGCGCCAAATGCCATGGTAAAGGAGCCGATGGCGAAGGCCGCATGGCTCGCCTATATCGCAAACTACAGACTCAACTGCCCAGTAATTTCACCATTGGGGTATACCTGAGCCGCCCTGACATTTACTTGCGAGAAGTCATTAGCAAAGGTGGTGCGGCAAGTGCCATGAGCCAATATATGCCCCCCTTTGGTGAAGAATTGTCTCAGGAACAAATAGACAATCTGGTACATTTTATAAAACGAACACCTGAATTACATGGTTTCAGCCCGGAAAAATAACCACGTTTTTGCCACAAACCCAGTCACCCCAATCAAGTAATCCAGGAGGTCCATTTTGCTAACCGCTATCACAAAAATCCTGTCTCATATCGGCTGGCGCAAAAAAATACTCGGTTATTCAGCCCTTTATATATTACTGGTGCTGGGGGTTGGGATATACGGTGCTGTCACTATCAATCATCAAAACCATGCCATGGCCGAAATTGTGCAAGGCTCACAACAACGGGTTAACGGCGCCTACAATGCGCGTGTCGCCGTCGTGGAAATGGGCCGTGCCCTGGCCACTGTGGTAGCGGCAGAAGAACGTCGCACTATTCGCCTGCATGCCGTTGGAGCCATTCGTGCCCTGTCGACCCTGGATGAACAAATCCAGGTGTTGGGTGAAACTCTCATCGACAGCAAAGAAGTCAAAGAAATTGCCACATTGATAAAACGTATGCGCCCAACCCAAATGCAAGCGATCAAAGCCGCCAAGAAAAATGATGACAGTGGCGCAATGAAGATCGTCGGCTCGCTCACCGGTGACGCCAAACGCGTTGATGAACTTTCACAGCAATTGGTCGAGAAAGAACGCGAGCTACTCACTAATATTCAAAAAAAGTCCTATGCGCAAGGTGAAATGGCGATTCTCATCATGGTTTGGGTGGTTAGTATCGGTCTATTAATCGGCGTCGCGACGAGTTTTCTTGCCGCCTACCTGCTTACCAAACCATTAAGCATGGTGGAATCATCCATGACGTCCCTGGCAGAAGGTGATTTACGGATAACACTGGACAATGCCGGTAGTGATGAAATTGGCCGGACTGTAAGTGCCATGTCTCGCACCGTTACCAATCTGCATCAACTTATTTCTCAAATCCGGGGCCACTCAGTATTGCTTACCCAACAGTCCACAGAAGTTGGCGAGGCTGCACATGTCGTTAAAAATGTGTCCATTAAACTGCACGACAGCGTTGAAGCCATTCAGGATGACACCAACACTGTTCATTCCGTGACCCAAACCGTATCGGAACAACTGGAACAGGCCGCCAAAGGTGCACAACAAACGGCGGATGCCTCCCACTCTTCTGCACAGCAATTGATGCTCAGTGTAAAAGAGTTCGAGCGGTTTCAGGCTGACATGGAACAAACCGCAGAAGCGACTCGCGCCCTGTCCGACGCTGCCGATAAAGTCACCTCCATCACCGACACCATTAGTAACATTTCATCTCAAACGAACCTATTGGCGCTCAATGCAGCCATTGAGGCTGCACGCGCGGGAGATCATGGACGTGGTTTTGCTGTGGTGGCCGATGAAGTGCGGCAACTGGCTAAACGCACCGAAGAAGCAACTTCGGAGATATCCGGTCTGGTTGAAGGTATCTCCAGTAGTGTTAGTTCCACAGTAAGCGCCCTGGAAACCAGCGTTACAGACGCCAAAGAAAATATCGAGCGTCTTACCCGGCTTGCGGGTGAGGCCAACGAAAGCAGCACACGGGTGCAAGAAATGCGTGTCTGCATGCTTCAGGTCGAAGAGCTCATGAGTTCGCAAACCCAATCTGTAAACAACATTACCTCAGCCATAACCCAATTACTGGAAGTCTCTGGTGATGCCAATATCGAGACCGACAAACTTAACGTGCTATCACAAAGTCTGGATAGGTCTGCTACCGACCTGAACACTGCGGTGGACAGATTCAAACTCTAAGGTATACATCTTGAACAACATTATTCACTGTACGACGATTGGAGCAATCATCATGAAATACATTTTCTCCCCACAGCACTGGCGTAGGGGTGTTTGGATAGGCCTGGCCTTCATACTGATGACAGGCGCCAGCACTGCCGCCGAGCTGAATACATATCTGCGCCCGGGCGCCATTCCTCAGCCCAGTAATAATCTCATGACGCCAAACCGCGTTAAGCTGGGTAAAATGTTATTCTTTGATCCTCGACTTTCCGGTTCCAACTGGATCAGTTGTGCGACCTGCCACAACCCCGCAATGGGCTGGTCCGATGGATTGCCTACCGCCATTGGCCACGGGCAAAAAATTCTCGGGCGATCAACGCCAACGATTCTTAACAGTGCGTATCAACCCTTATTCATGTGGGATGGTCACGCCCGCAGTTTAGAAAAACAGGCACTGGGCCCTATAGAAAATGAAGGAGAAATGGCCCAAAGTATAGATAACGATAATGGAAAACTTATCAGCCTTCTGGCTGAGCTAAAGGCACTAAAGGGTTATCGAGATGCCTTTGAGGTAGCTTATCCCGGCGAAGGTATTACCAAAAAAACCATCGCCAAGGCCCTTTCCAGCTTTGAACGCAGCATTGTTTCCAGCGATGCCCCTTTCGACCTGTGGATAAAAGGTGAAAAACAAACGATGAGCAATGCAGCCCTACGCGGTTTTACACTGTTTGAAGGCAAAGCCAGTTGCGTAAAATGCCATAGCGGCTTTAATTTCACCGACAATGGCTTCCACAACATCGGCCTGGAAGACGCCACTGACGCCGGCCGTTACGCGATACGTAAAGTAAAAATTCTCATCGGTGCCTTTAAAACCCCTACCTTACGCGACGTCGCATTGACGGCTCCCTACATGCACAACGGTGCTTACTCAACATTAGCGGAAGTGGTTGAGCATTATAATCTCGGTGGGCACGCTACGGAAAACCTTTCACCCAATATTAAAAAGCTGAACCTCACCGCTACCGAAAAAACAGACCTGGTTGAGTTCATGAAATCACTGACCGGTGAAATAACGCCAGTCACCTATCCTGTCTTACCCGCTGAATAATCGTTTTTAACATCGTTTTAACATCGTTTTTAACATCAAGAATAAGGATGCCAACATGAACCCAAAACACTTAGCCAACAGTATCTTGTTCACTGTAATCATTATGTTTAGCACAACGGCCTTA
This sequence comes from Ectothiorhodospiraceae bacterium, assembly GCA_002401775.2. Classification (GTDB taxonomy): domain Bacteria; phylum Pseudomonadota; class Gammaproteobacteria; order SZUA-152; family SZUA-152; genus SZUA-152. Next base: position 19,463 of record NVUB02000192.1, on the reverse strand, counting down.
GCCGAGGAGCACCTCATTGCGCAAAACAGCAAAAGTTTCCAATTAAGTGGTAGCAAAGTCGAAGCCATTACCATTAAAGTGGGAGACACCATTCGTTTTAAAAACGAAGACCCCTTTTTTCATAACATTTTTTCCCTGTCAGATTTAAAGACGTTTGATCTGGGCTCTTTTCCTAAAGGCCAGTCTAAAACCGTCGTTTTTGACAAAGCGGGCACGGCAGAAGTGGAATGCGCCATTCACCCGGAAATGTTCATGGAAATCATCGTACAATGAAAACATCACCTGCCAAGATGCTCGTCACAGCATTTTTGACAAGTCTTGTGGCATTTTCTTTACTATCACCCCCCGTGCTAGCCGAGAGCCGTAAGGCCGTCAACAAGACATTATCTAAACCGGTGGTACGAGGCGGCATTGTATTTAAGAACTATTGCAAACTGTGCCACGGTGAACGTGGTGACGGCATGGCCCGCGCCGCAAAACTTTATAGCATGGCTAACCTTGCCATCAGTCCGGGCACACCCGATTATTATTTCAAGATCATTCGAGGAGGCGGAAAAGCCGTTAAAAAATCAGAGTTTATGCCGCCCTGGGAAGCTGAATTATCGGAAGAACAGATAAACGATGTCGTTGCCTACCTCCAAATAGTCACCAGTGGCTCCAGCCGTGGCGAAGTGGTTTTTAAAACCAACTGCATACTCTGCCATGGCATCAAGGCCGACGGTAAAGGTCGCGCAGCAAAAATGTACGACCCACCTCCCGCAAATTTAACAAAAAGCGATAAAAATGATGATTACAAAACCTTGATTATCACACTTGGTGGAAAAGCAATGGGACGCTCGGAATTCATGCCGCCATGGGGTGATCAACTCACTGATCAAGAGATTACAGACGTCGTCGCGTACTTACAAACGATGTTAATTCACGAATAACAGAAATCGTTAAACCGATATTTGTAGCTTTCAACAACAATATGCCATCCGTACGGTTTTGTTAACCGTACCTCATCGGCACTATTTCATTGGAAAAAATGTCACATAGCTTCGCAACGTGACCTACGACACCAGCAGGCATTTATACCAAACGATTTCCAGTGGTTTACATTACACTCTAGTATTTAACGCAGAGGGCGCAAAGAACGCAGAGAATACCTATAGAAAGGGTTTTCTTTGCGGCCTCAGCGCCTTTGCGAACTTTGCGTTTACAACACGAAACGCCCTACTACCCCGTTAACTTCCCAAATATTCTAAATCCAGCCACATAAGTGCCAATAGCTGAACCAATGGTACTGAACATAAACACTAACAAGGTACGGGTAACCCGGTTTCTCCACCAGCCACGAATTGTTGTTGTGTCGTTACGTAGCTTGCTGAAATCTCCCACTTTGGGTCGGCGGAAATAGACTTCAATACCGGCTGTTACCATCCCCGCACCAATCGTAGGATTGAGAGAAGTCAGCGGAGCCGCCAGGAAGGCACCGACAACGGTCAAGGGATGTGCAGCGGCAAGCAATGCGCCTAACGCAGCCAGTCCACCATTAATCAGCACCCAGTCCATCACTAAATCCCAGCCCATTTCCGGACTGCGGGAGAAACCGATACCAAAACCCACAAACACCAGCGCTACGATTAGCCACGGGAAATACTTCAGCCACTGAGCGCCTTTCGGGATGGTATCTAATCGGCTGACCACTTCGTCAGCGCCATAATCCTGCTCAAGTGTCTTGGAAGTGTCTTGGGCATTGGTTTTAGTATTGTCTTTAACATTGTCTTTAACATTGCCGTTAACATTGCCGTTTGATATTTCACCACCAGCCACCTCGGCAAATCGTTTCACCATGCCCGCCAAATGGCCTGCACCAATCACGACCAGTATATTTTCATGGGGATGCTTGGCGACTTCCTGTTGCAGCCGCGCCACCATGTAATGGTCACGCTCACCGATCAACGGCAGAAACAAATCCTGTTCCTGTTCTGCAAATTGAGAAAAGGTGGATTCTAGAATATCGCCTTCTTTCAGACGTTCGATTTCTTCTTCGCTGACTTTTTCACTGGACACCACACTGGCAATAAGGCCCGTAATCAAATTCATACGCCGCCACCACGGCACATTACGATAAATGCGCTTCAGTGTTGTTCCCACTTCACGATCGACCAACAATACCGGCAACTTGGCCACCTTGGCGCAATCAATCGCTTCACGCATTTCAGCACCGGGCTGAATGCCCATTTGCTCGGCAGCTTTTTGCTGGAATGCCCCCAATGCCAGACTCGCGGCAACCATGGATGCCTTGCCTTCGCGAATAACCTGAAATAGATCCATCTTGGCCAGCGCATCAGGATTAACGATGGAATTATAACGACTAGGACACAGCTCTACGGCTACCGCATCATAGTCGCCCGTTTCGATCAGTTCTTTGACTTTTTCGGCACTGGTGCGCGACACATGGGCAGTGCCTAGCAATGTAATACGGCTTTCGCCGATCATCACCGTGGCCATCGGTTCTTCTGAGGTCTTTTGTTGAATATCAGTATCCTCAGCCATCATTTTTGGGGTTTCATTTTCTTCAATCACGTCAGGTTCTTTATTCATTTTTTTTTAACACTGTTGTTTAAAATTTGTAGGGTGTACCCAAAGAGCACGAAGATAAGCCGAATACTGCCGTCATCCCGGCGAATACCCTCTGGGGCACTTGTGACCTTTGGTTATAAAGGCCGGGATACAGAACCCACCATTATCGCCATTCCTCTGGATTCCGGCCTTCGCCGGAATGACGAATGGGGTGGATTTTCTGACTCAACTTCGTGCCATTCGAGTTAGGCCCGCGACATAAATTTATTGCCATCGGTATTAATTTTAATCACTTCACCGGTCTCGATATATTCTGGCACTTGTACTTCCAGCCCGGTCACCAATACAGCGGTCTTGGTACGTCCCGCCGCGGTAGCACCTTTTAATGCTGGCGCAGTTTCTTTTATTTCCAGGGCAACAGTTTGTGGCAATTCAATACCCAGTGTGCGGTCATCAACCAACAGCACGTAAATACCTTCCAAGCCATCGACGAGGTAACCGAGGTCATCTTCTAGTTCACTTTTGCCAAGGGTGTACTGTGTGTAATCTTCGATATCCATGAAGGTGAACATATCACCGTCTTGATATAAAAACTGCACTTGCCGCTTAATGAGGTCAATCTCGGTAAACATGTCATCAGCCTTGCAGCTCTCATCCAGCTTTTGTCCTGTTTGCGCATTATTAAAGCGGATTTTATAAATGGTTTGCGCACCACGAGACGAAGGACTGCGTGATTCTATTTTTTTAACCACATATGGCGCGCCATTAATCTCGACCACATTCCCTCTTTTTAAATCACTTGCCTTTGGCATGACACTTCCCTTCCTTAATATTGATAATGTTTAATGTTGTAATTGTCCATATAGCCGCGCGTAGAGCCCGTCGTTTTGCAGCAGCTCTTCATGATGTCCTTCTTCTATAATTTGGCCATCGTCAAACACATACACTCGGTCCGCCTGTTTCACCGCACTCAGGCGATGGGCAATAATCAAGGTGGTGCGCTCTTCTAAAAACACGCGCAGGGCCTGATGCAGCTTTGCTTCGGTCTCGCTATCCAGCGCCGAGGTCGCTTCATCGAGAATCACCACTTTAGGGTCAGACAGCACCATACGCGCAATGGCCAGGCGTTGTCGCTGCCCACCGGAAAGCCGAATGCCCTGTTTGCCGACGATGGTATCCAATTTCGCCGGGGTAGATTCTACTACATCACGCAGCTGCGCCACTTCCAGCGCCTGCCACAATTGCTCATCACTGAATCGTTGTCCCAGTGACAAGTTCATACGGATGGTGTCGTTGAACATGGCCGGGTGCTGCAATACCGTTGCGACATTTTCACGCACCACGTCCAGGCCAATCTCCGATACCGACACGTCGTCAAAGTACAACATACCGCTTTGCGGCGCATACATACCTAATACCACCTGCACTAAAGTAGACTTACCACCGCCACTGGCCCCCACCAACGCCACCTTTTCGCCGGCCCGCACCTCAAGATTGACGTTATTGAGCACCAGTGGGCTGTCGTTGACGTTATCGTTATCGCTGCCACCATTTTCCGTGGCATAACGAAAATGCAAACCCTCAACACGCAGCCCCACGGTTTTTTTGCCCACAAAGGGATTATGCGTGTGCGGGTACTGTGGTTCCAGCTTCAACACCAGCAGGCGATTAATACGCGACAGAGCCGCCTTTGCCGCATAAAAGGAATACTGGATATTCAGCAATTCCTGCACTGGCCCCATCATAAACCAGAGATAGCCAAACACTGCCATCATCTGGCCCACGCTTAAATCAGAAAACACCACCATTAACATGGTGACGGCGCGAAAAACGTCAAAGCCCAGTAAAAACACCCCAAAGGAAAACCGCGTCGCGGCATCGCTTTTCCAGGAAAACTCCGCCGAATGCGTCTTTATTTTTTGCGCTTTACCAATAACATCGCGCAGATAATAGCCTTCCCGGTTACTGGCACGAATTTGCTGTATGGCGTCCAGGGTTTCCGTCAGCGCCTGCTGAAAAACCTCAAACGCGGAATTTTCGTATTTTTTAAGGTGCTTAACCCGCTTGCCCAACACCATGGTGAAATAAATCACCACCGGGTTTAGCAACATAATAAACAAGGCCAGTTGCCAATGCATCCACAACAGCACAACAGAAATGCCGACGACGGTGAGTGCCGAGATAATACTCTTGGCAACGGATTGCCCGATAAATTCATCAATCGCGTTGAGGTCAGTGACAAAATGCGAAGCCACCGCGCCGCTGCCCAACGTTTCGTATTCCGACATGGAAATGCGTTTTAAGCGCCCCAGCAACGAAGCACGAATACGAAAGGTAATATCCTTGGCGATGACCGTAAACTCACGCACCTGCCAAATACTCAGTGCCAGCGCCACCACGCGCAATAACACCGTGATCATCAATACAAACAGGATATACAGCGTTGGCCCAGCCCACTCTACGGGAAATACGCTATTCACCCAGGCCACTAACACGCCCGGCTGGTTTAACAGCACTTCATCGACCAGCAGTGGAAATAGCAGCGGAATGGGAATACTCGCCAGTACCGACACTAACGCCACGATATTCGCCACGGTCAGCACACGTTTATGCTCACGGGCAATGTCGACAATATACTTCCAGTTATAACCCTCGTCGGGGATTCTGACTTCAGATTCTCCCTCTGCTTCCTCACCCTCTGCTTCTATAGAAGGCATCTCTGTAGGCATGATAGGAGACATGATAGGAGACATGATAGGAGGCATAACCGGGGCTGACACCGAATCCGGTTTTTCATCCACCGCTGAATGACCGGCTACAAGCCCATCTTTGTTCATGATGCATAGCTCATGGTGCATTGTTCATTGGTGCATTGTTCATTGGTGCATAGTTCATTGGTGCATAGTTCATTGGTGGATAGTTCATTAGTGCATAGCTCATCGGTGCAATTTACTGCCCGCGCATGAACAGTTTATCCAACTGATCCAACTTCATTTGCACCCAGGTCGGCCGACCGTGGTTACACTGGCCGCTGCGTTCTGTGGTTTCCATGTCACGCAACAACGCATTCATTTCCGGCACACTCAGGCGGCGGTTAGCGCGCACCGAGCCATGACAGGCCATGGTGCCAAGCAGCTCATTAATCGCCTCACGCACCCGGCGTGTGGTGCCATGAGTCGCCAGATCCGACAACACATCTCGCACCAGCCCTTCGATATCGGCCTCGCGCAACAGGCTCGGTACTTGACGCACTACAATACTTTCCGGGCCATTGGCTTCTACGGCAAAACCCAGTTCTTCAAACACCTCAGCAAAACTGGCAGGCAATTTGGCCTCGGCCTCACTCACGTTAATGCTCAAGGGAACTAACAGCGGTTGGGACTTTACGCCGTCACCCTCCAATGCTCCCTTCATGCGTTCATATGTTATGCGTTCATGAGCAGCATGCATATCTACCACAATCAGCCCATGCTGGTTTTCGGCCAGAATAAACACACCATGCAGCTGGGCAATGGCAAAGCCTAATATGGGAATATCGGACGGTTCAGCATCCATAGCTGTCGTTGCGCCCATCGAGTCCATGTCGGAAGCCGCCTGGGCCATAGACTGGTAACCTTGCATCTGGTCTTGTACCGCCTGAGGGGAAATACCTGATGAGGCAGGCCGAGGATAAGACATGCCAAATTGCTGCACAGGCTGGGTAGGCATACCGTTCGTGACTCCCCCCGGCATACCATTTGCAACAGACGGGTTTGAAAAGGCCGGTATCGAGGATGTGGCAATGGTTGCGCTTCCCTCAGCAGCCGCCCCCGGCCGTGCATCCGCCAAAGCCTTGTGCAAACTGCGAAACAGAAAATCATGCACCATGCGTCCTTCCCGAAAACGTACCTCATGCTTGGTGGGGTGTACATTCACGTCCACTACCGTCGGGTCAATTTCCAGATAAAGCACATAAGCTGGATGCCGTCCGTGAAACAACACATCCTGATACGACTGCCGAATAGCATGAGTCACCAGCTTGTCGCGCACCATACGGCCGTTAACAAAAAAGTATTGCAAATCGGCCTGTGAGCGCGAAAACGTCGGCAACGCCACCCAGCCCCACAAGCGCATACCGCCACCCTGAAATTCAATCTCCAGCGTTTGCTCGGCAAAGGCCTGCCCGCATACCTGTGCAACCCTCATCAACTGATCAACCCGCTCAGTTACCGGCCGCCACTTTTGCACCACACGTTGGTTATGGCTCAAAGTAATACCCACGTCAAAACGGCTCAGGGCAATACGCTTAACGACTTTTTCCAAATGAGTAAATTCGGTTTTTTCGGACCGCATAAACTTGCGCCGCGCCGGAGTATTAAAAAACAAATCCCGCACTTCAATGGTGGTGCCTTCCGGGTGAGCGATGGGCTCCAGCTCACTGATTTCATCGCTGCCATCCCCCGTCACACGCCAGGCATGTTCACTGCCACGCGCCCGAGAGCGCATCTCCAAACGCGACACAGAGCTAATACTCGGCAAGGCCTCACCACGAAAACCCAGACTGGCAACGCCTTCCAAGTCGTCAAAACTCAATATCTTACTGGTCGCGTGGCGGCTCAGAGCCAAACCAAGGTCATCCTTATCAATACCGCAGCCATCATCCCGCAAACGAATCAGTCGGGCACCGCCCTGCTCCACCTCCACCTCAATCGCCCGCGCGCCCGCGTCCAGACTATTCTCAATCAGCTCCTTAACCACCGACGATGGACGTTCAACCACCTCACCCGCCGCAATTTGATTGGCAAGTTGAGTGGACAGTTTTTGTATGCGGGGCAATTCGGGAATATTACTCATGCGCGCATTATAAAGGTAGGGGAAAGGTAAAAGGGGAAAGAGACAAGAAAAAAGAGAAGGCAGGAATGGTGTCTCTGTTCCCTTGTCCAAAACGGGAGGTACCATCAGGGACTCAAGGTAGAGGACAGGGGAAAGTGAAAAGAGACAAGAATCAACTAAGAATGGCGTTGACAATTCTTGACGCCATCTCCTTCACACCTGCGGGTCTCTTTCCTCTGTTCTTATAGAACCGGAATGCGCAAAATTTGACCAATTCTCAAACGGCTGTTGCGAAGACTATTTGCGCTACGCAACGCCAATTGAGTCACGCTATAACGCTGGGCAATGCCGCTCAATGTCTCGCCGGAGCGAATCACGTGATTCTGGTTCCCGCGCATGGCAAGTCGTGTCCCCGGTGGAGCATTTTGGGCAAAGTAACTGCGCACACCCTTGAGCATGGCCGTGGCCAATTTGCGCTGGTAATGCTTATTGCGCAAATTACGTTCTTCACGTTTATTGGAGATGTAACCTGTTTCTACCAATATCGAGGGGATATCGGGGGATTTCAGCACCACAAAGCTGGCCTGCTCAACACGTTTTTTATGCACCTTGCCAATACCGCGCAATTCTTTGAGCACATGACCGCCCACATCCAAACTCGCCGCTATAGTGGCGTTTTGCGACAAATCTAACAACACAGAGCGCAGCAGGTCGTCTTTGTTATCCAGACTGACACCGCCAATTAAATCCGAGCTATTTTCACTCTCCGCCAACCAGCGCGCCGCCTCACTGGAGGCACCACCAGAAGACAGCACATACACCGAAGCACCACTGGCCCTGCCATTACGGAAAGCATCCGCATGGATTGAAATAAACAGATCCGCCTGATTCTCCCGCGCCTTCTGCATACGTTTACGCAAGCCCAGATAATAATCGCCAGTACGAATCATCAGCGGCGTCATACCGGGTTCTTTCTTAATGAGTTTTTCCAACTCCCGCGCAATGGCCAACACAACAACTTTTTCGCGCGTACCACGCTGGCCGGAAGCACCGGGATCATCACCGCCGTGCCCCGCATCAATGGCGATAATCACATCACGCGGCGCACCCTTCGGCGCTTTAGTCACCGTGTGCGCCACCTTGGCCACAGGCTTTACCGATAGGCTTTGTAAATCAATCACCAATCGGTGGCCGTACTGTTTAGTGGGTTTTAGCAGAAAGCTTTTGGGTTGTACATTGGTTTTCAAGTCCAATACCAAACGCAGATCCTTACCATTACGCTTGGCACTGCGCAGCCCCGACAACAGGCTTTTGTTGAACTCCAGCCCTCGGAAAGACTGAGTAAGACGCACGTTTTTGAGATCCAGCACCACCCGGTTGGGTGAGCGCAGCATAAAGACAGAGTGATCAATGGGGCCACTGATATCAAACACCAGGCGCGTACTGTCAGGCCCAGCCCACATACGCACACCATCCACCGATGCCGCTTGAGCATTCAGCGTGACTGACGTCATCAACAATGCCATCAGTAACATCATCAACAACGTCAGCGGCAACGCCGACTGAACAGAAGTCAAAGACACCCAAATCGTTCGAATTTTCATAACAGAATTCGCCATAGTGACTTATTGTGCTAATAATTCAGAAAAATGCAAGTTTTTTCTTTACTTACATCAAGATAGAGAGATTTCCTATTCTTGATTAGAGATTTCCATCACAAATAATCATCAATAGCGACATTCATAGTCAAAACTGGATGTTTTTTAGCCACTGGCCACGTAGTGATCCTGCAGACTCCATTCGCACCAGCCGACCCGGCTCCGCATATTCAAGATACAAATGCACATCCGCCGCCGGCAACACCCCCTCCCCACGCGAAGGCCACTCCACCAATAAAATTGCACTCTCCGAGCAATAGTCACGAATCCCCAAATACTCTAACTCCTCAGGGTCACCCAACCGGTAAAGATCAAAATGATAAGCCATGCGGCCAGATGAATCGCCATCCACCGAATCATCCGCCGATTCATTCACCAGCACATAAGGCTCAACCAACGTATAAGTCGGGCTCTTAATCCGCTCGTTCACCCCCAACCCCTGCAAAATAGCGCGCGTCAGCGTCGTCTTCCCCGCCCCAAGATCCCCGTGCAAATAGATAATGCAGCCCGAATCAGGTACAACCGCCAAGGCCTTAGCCATTTCATCGCCAAGCGCCAACATTCCTGGCTCATCAGGAACCGCAAAAGAACACGTAAACTGTGGATGGCTGGTAGGCTTGGCCATGAAATCATTTACCATTGAAATAAGAAGAACCCCGCACTCTACATCAAAAAGCACCGCCGCCGGTTCAAATTTAACCGGTGAATTTTGACAGCGACTAACTACTGCGAACAACTTTTGACAACACCAAACAACACGAGACAACCCTGCCCCCCTGCAACCCTTCACAAAAAGACGTTTCGGATTTGTAGGATCGGCTTTAGCCGCGAATGAACCAACACCTCACTATCGCGACTTAAGCCACTCCTACAACACACAATAGCCAGGCAATAAAGTCCACCCCAAAACCCAAAATTAAATTTAAATAAATCAGTAAGTTGAAATATTTTACAGGATGTAGTCTTTATCAAACTCAAACAGAAAAATAAAGCCACACCTGAATTAATTTCTAGAAACTTGCATTACCTGGAAGTTTCTGTAAATTATAACCATGACCCCTTTAACAAAACTCATTACTAAATCCGGCAATGAGCATCGCGTTTTGTCTTCGCGGCAATTAGAGCGCTTGCTCGGGGGCAGTAATGCCCGCCGATACGGGATGGTCAATCGCGCACTTAAAGCGGGTGAGTTACTCAAGGTACGCCGAGGCCTATACGTGTTGTCACATGACGACCGCAAAACACCGGTGCAACCCTTTGCGCTTGCACAGCAAATGGTGCCAGGCAGTTATGTTTCAGTAGAGACGGCGCTGAGTTTTCATGGCTGGATTCCCGAGGCAGTGCATGTCACCGCTAGTTTGACCTGTGGTGGAAAATCGTTGGAATTCTCTCATGATGCATTGGGACAATTTACTTTTCGCAGTATCGCCACAAATCCTGGCTTTTTCCTTCAAACCGTAACTCGTCATGATGTTAAACAGCAGGTAGCACTGGTAGCCGAGCCTATACGGGCACTCATTGACCTAGTGTATTTACGCAAATCACCCTGGCAGGGACTGGAATATTTACTCGAAGGTCTGCGGATTGATGAACAATTACTAAGATCGGTGCCTGTAGCAAACATTAAAAAGTTACTGAGTGTTTATAAAGGTCAGCGGGAAAAAAACTTCATTAAAAAACTACTAAAATCACTTGATCGGTAAACCTATATAATTGTCATTACAGAACGGGATTTATGATTGATTTAATTCAAAAGCGATTATCCGAATATAAAGTAGCAGGCCCCCTTGAAGAGGAAAATGCGCTCAAGGAAATTATCCAGGAAATAATGCTATTTTCATTGTGGCAGGCGGATTTTTTTGGAGTGGCTGCATTTCAAGGAGGTACCAGTTTAAGGATTCTGCACAAATTACCGCGCTTTTCAGAAGATATGGATTTTATTTTATTAACGCCAGATTCAGCATTTTCATGGAAGCCTTACCTGGAAAAATTGACAGAGACGTGCAAGCAATTTGGAATTCAACCAGAGGCGCTAGACAAAGCCCGTATGGATCAGCGCATTAAAAAAGCTATCGTTAAAGATACCTCCATTGCAAATCAGCTAACCATGCGTTTTATGGATGACTTAAATGGGCGTAAGTTAACACTCAAATTAGAAATAGATTGCAATCCACCAACAGGTTCCGATTTTGATTATAGTTACCTCGATTTCCCGGTAGATTTTGAAGTATGCCATCAAGATGTTAGCAGTAACTTCGCATTAAAAATTCACGCCATATTGTGCAGAAAATATTTAAAAGGGCGAGACTGGTATGACTTTTCCTGGTATATCGCTCAAGGTGTCAGGCCAAATTTGTTATTACTGGAAAACGCACTGATTCAATATGGGCCATGGCAAGAAGAAAACCTTAACATTGACCAAAATTGGCTTGTTAAGACTTTAGGTAAAAAAATCAACTCAATAACATGGAAAACAGCGGCTGATGATGTTGAACGGTTTATGAAACCAGTAGAACGGAAAAGTTTATCGCTTTGGAGTAAGCGATTTTTTATGGCTAAGCTAAAAACATTATATGGCATCAATAACTGAAAGTAATATGAGTCGTTTGTCGAATTTTATGGACCACTTTTTCATCAAGGTGTTCTCGAAACATCTCGCGATATGCATGAGTGCGCTCAACGATGATAGCTCCAAACTGACGATAGATGCGATGGGGAGTCCAAAGCTTCATTGTTTTACCAAGCCCGTTCGCCTGATAACTTAACCACTTATAGTCCTCGAGTCTCGCCACCATAGCTGCTCGAACTGGATTTAGCTCAATATACCGCTGACAAATCAGAAAATAGTTTTCCTCATCCACCACGCAGGATTTGAAGCAGCCTTCCCAGAGCATCCCTGTTTTCTTATAGGTAGAGGTAAAATTAAAATAGCGTACGTAATGCCGGCCCAGAGTCTGCATTAAACGAGAGATTCCATCGCCTGATTCTGGAGTGGTTAATAGGTGTACATGGTTAGTCATAAATACCCAGGTATGAATTGCTACCCGATATTTTCGGGCGTATTCATCAAACCAGTAGGCATAGGCGGAAAACCCTCATCAGAAGCAAAGCAGATTTGGAGATTATTCCCACGCTGAATAATGTGTTGGGGTATACCGAGTAGACAAATTCTGGGTAAGCGGGCCATTGTTCATCCTTGATAATTGTCTTGTTTGAATTAGTGCACCGTCCCTTAGTGAGCAGCAAAAGAGTTTTTACTCTGTCCCCAATGCCGGCTAAAGCCGCTCCAACAACACGCTGCACTACGCCAAAATCAGTCAATAGAGGACGGGGATAATCCATGATTCCCCCAACTGAAACCACACCTGTTTACTATAGCCATCCGTCAAATTTGGGTTACTTTGACTTTCGATTATTATAAATAAGCCACCTATTATTTCCAGCTACTCGACACTTACCCCAACAACCTTCGCATAACCGGAAAAAGATCCGATGCCAACAACCCACGTTGGCCATCCTGTGCGGCTATATCTGCCGCATGAGCCTGTAAACTCACTCCTTGCTGGGCTGCCATGAACAATGCAACTGATGAGTGTAAAGATCCTTGCGCACTTTGCGCTAACAGACTGGCGATAACACCGGTTAATACATCCCCCATACCCCCACTGGCCATACCAGGGTTTCCTTCGCTGCAAATCGCTATATCACCAGAGGAATTAACTACAATGGTACCTGCACCCTTAAGTACAACGACGCCACCGTATTTTTGTTGTATCGCAAGAGCGGCGGCAATGCGGTCAGTTTCAACTTGTGCAATGGTTTGATCTAACAGGCGAGCGGCTTCTCCAGGATGAGGGGTGAGAATCCAGTTATCTCGTTTCACTGGTTCAGCAGCCAGCAAATTAAGCGCATCGGCATCGACAACCATCGGCAATGTGCTTTCCATGAGCGCGGAAAACAGTTTTCGGCCCCATATACCCTGACCAAGCCCCGGCCCTACTGCCAGCACGGTGGCGCGCTTAAGCAGCCGCGCCAATACTGAAAAGGATGCCGAGTCGGTTTCAATGCCCAGCGACATAATTTCCGGTCGTGCAGCACTGATACTGGCCGCATGTTCCGCTCTTGTCGCAACGCTCACCAATCCGGCGCCGGTGCGTAATGCGGCTTCACCGGCCATGCCGTGGTCACCGCCCACGATCAGTACGTGGCCAAAATCACCTTTGTGGGCCGACTGGTTTCGGGCGGGCAAACTCATCTGAGACCAGTCTATTCGCCTAGCTACTGCTTTCATTCGCGCATAAACCGGTTCGGGTACTTCGAGATCTGAAAACGATAACGCTCCACACAATGCTGGCCCCTGCCCTGTCATCATCCCTGCTTTCAGGCCAATAAAGCTGATACAGGCATCAGCGTGCACGGCATCACCCAAAATACGGCCGGTATCGGCCTGTAACCCCGAAGGTATATCCAGCGCGAGGATATTAACCCCATTATCGTGGGCAGTATTAATGGCCTCGATGGCCTGCCGCCAGTCACCTTCTACCTCGCCATTGAGCCCGGTACCCAGCAAACTATCTACCAGTACCTCGGCATAGGCATCGGCATCGGCATCACCAAAATCATTACCCGTAAAAGGTTCAACCCCAAGGCCTGCGGCTTGCATTTGCTGGCGCGCATTCAGGGCATCACCGCGAATTTTAGCCACATCCCCCACCTGCCAAACACGCACGGAATAACCCGCTTCATGGGCCAGACGCGCGACGATAAAACCGTCCCCCCCATTATTGCCAACACCACACAGCACCCCCAGCGAACGGCAACGCGGCCAGCGCCGTTGCAACACCTCAAACGCCGCCTGCCCGGCACGCGCCATCAGGCTTGCACCAGGAATACCGTGATCGTCAATGGCCATTCGATCCAGTTCGCGTACCTGGGCCGCTGTGTATAAAGACAACGGCAAAAGCGAGAAAGGTGGTTGATTTAGAATTAGGTCAGACATAAAACCCTTTTAGACTAATAGCGAAAATTGCACCATTTTCCATTTTAAAATAAGTAATTTTCTATTTTAATAGAACCGTGAAACACACCCAAAATAAATAACTCTTGCGTGTCAGCTATCTCATAAGCAATGCGGTAGTGCCCATACAACAAAATCCGAACATTACGTTTAGATTGATGTTCGTATTGATAACCAATTTGCGGAAATTCTTCTAGTATTTGTGATTTTTGGTAGATACCCTCAACAACATTATTTGCAGCAATTGGGTCTTCTAGAGAAATATAATCAAAAATATCCCTTAACCACCGGTCAGCTTCACGGGTCCAGGTTACTCTTGCCATGATCTGATGCGACGGCCCATTTCCTCATTAGTGATAGTATTGCCGGAATCAACATCAGCTAAACCACGGTCAATCATTCTATTAAAAGCCAGCTCTTTCAGAATTTCATCATAGGAACTGTCATCAGGCTGCTCTTCGAGTATTTGTTTAATCTGATCTTTTGCTGTGGACATAGGACGATTCCCTTTATAATTGCTTTCAAAATCACCTTCATAACAAACACCATGAGTATAGTGGCTCGCAGTATTTAAAGAAATCAAGGAAAATGAAACACCATCACATTACTAGCCGACCACATTTTATAGCCTCGCAAACATGACCAACATTGCAAAAAAAACACCAAACTGGGCCAATCTAGCTGCCGATATCCTCCAATGGGGCCAGGAACTGGGCTTCCAGAAGCTGGGGATTAGCGATACTCACCTGGATGAGGCCGAAGCGCACCTGCTCAACTGGCTGCGCGAGGGTAAACACGGGCGTATGGATTATATGGCCAGGCACGGCACCAAGCGCAGCCGCCCGGACGAGCTGGAGCCTGGAACCGTCAGTGTGATCAGTGCACGGCTGGATTACCTGCCCCCCCAAAGCGCCGACCCGGACGCTATTTTGGCCGACCCGGACAAAGCTTATATTTCTCGTTATGCTCTGGGGCGCGATTACCACAAAGTATTGCGACACCGTATGCAAAAACTGGCCACGCGCATTGAGCAGGCCATCGGCCCGTTTGGTTACCGAGTATTTACCGACAGTGCGCCAGTGCTGGAAAAGGCGCTGGCGGAAAAAGCCGGACTAGGCTGGATCGGCAAACACAGTAATTTACTCGCAGAGCAAACTGGCTCGTGGTTTTTTCTCGGCGAAATTTATACGGATTTACCGCTGCCGACATCATTACCGGCAAACACCAAGACCACCAATCACTGCGGTACCTGTACCGCCTGCATCGACGCCTGCCCAACACGCGCCATTATTGCCCCCTACAAGGTCGATGCGCGTTTGTGTATTTCATACCTCACTATCGAATTACGAGAAGCCATTCCCGTGGAATTGCGACCGCTCATCGGCAACCGTATCTATGGCTGCGACGATTGCCAACTGGTCTGCCCCTGGAATCGTTTTGCACAGCCCACGCCGGAAACCGACTTTCTGCCCCGCCACGCCCTGGATGACATTTCTCTGCTTGAACTGTTCGCCTGGAGTGAAGCACAATTTCTCAAACGCACCGAAGGCAGCCCAATTCGTCGCATTGGGCACGAATGCTGGATGCGTAACATCGCCGTTGCATTAGGCAATGCACCACGAAGTGAAGCAGTGATTACCGCATTAAAAAACCAGCAACAACATGCCTCACCACTGGTGAGAGAACATGTAATATGGGCACTTGAACAACAATCAAATAAATAACCGTAAGGTGTAGCCACGGCATAAAAGACACTGCTCACCGGTTTAGCGAAACGGCGGGCTAAAATCCAACGCAAAGACGCAGAGACGCCAAGTACGCTGCGAAAAGCGACCGAAGAAATGTTTTTCTTTGCGTTCTCTGCCCCTTACAAATTGAATAACAACTTTCACAAAGGCAAAATATAATGGAAATGGATGAATCACTCAGCGTACTCGACGAACCACTGGTCATGTGCGGAAACGACCCCATAACAGGTTTTTTCAGAGACGGTAGCTGTAACACCTGTGAACAAGACGTCGGCTCACATACCGTTTGCATTGAGGTCAGTAAAGAATTTCTGGAATATACGCGATTTAAAGGCAATGACCTGTCAACGCCCATACCGGAAGCCAACTTTAAAGGCTTACGTCCAGGCAACAGTTGGTGCCTGTGCGCCGCACGCTGGCTGGAAGCCTATGAAGACGACATGGCACCGCGTGTGTACTTAACCAAAACGCACAAAAAAGCCCTGGAAATTATCACTATTGATTTACTGAAAAAATTTGCGGTAGACCTTAATTAATAGACCTTAATTAATAGACCGTAACTGATCTAGCAAAACAGCACGTCGCTCTTTTAAATAAAAACCCAACGCAAAGATGCTAAGGCGCGAAGAACGCAAAGAAAGACAATTTAAATAAAAGCTATCCTGTGTGCTCCCTGCGTCGGATACACGATTAAACCCGTAGGGTGTACCCTCTGGGGCATAAAGGCACGCTTATGTGCCCACGCGGAATTAATGTAAAAGGTTTTCCTTTGCGTTCTCAGCACCTTTGCGACTTTGCGTTAGGTTTTAACCGAATCACCCATAAAAAAATAGCCCATCAAGCCCGCGCAGGTATTAACTTGGCCACCCATCGGTCACCCCACAGGTGCAATACCAGGCCAGATACAATCAGGCAGCTACCGAACAAAACCTCCACGGGTATACTTTCGCCATTCAGGCTGGTGCCTAATATTAATGCCAATACTGGCGTTAACAAGGTAATAAGCGACACACGATTAGCTTCCATTTTTTTCAGTAAATAAAAGTACATAGTGAATCCCAATGCCGAACCAAATACACCTAAATAAAGCATCGACCAACCTGCTTGCGCACTCATTTCCGTAGGCACGTGTCCATCAAATATTAACCACGTCAAAAAGAATAACGGTGCCACCACAAACAACCCACCACTGGTCACCGTTAACCCCGGCAAACCACCACCGACACGTTTTACCCATACGCCACTAATACTGTGCAAAGCCACCGAAAACAACACCGCCAACACACCTTTCCAGGCATTTTCATCAAGCATAATATCCGCCGAAAAAATACTCAGCAAACCCGCAAACGCCAAACCCATGCCCATTAATTTACCGGGCGTAAAGCTTTTTTCACCCAACAAAACCGCAGCCGTTAACCCCGTCAACAACGGATTAAGACCATATAACACGGCAATTAAGCCCGACGGAATAAACTGCGCACCCCAGTACACACTCAACATCGCACCATAAATAGCAATCGCGGCGGCAAAATAAGTGTTACGGGCTTCACGATGCCACGGCAGACCGGGTTTGATTATTTGCAGCAACACAGCGCACACCAAAGCGCCCAGCATCATGCGCCCGGTGATTCCAAACAGAAACCCCCAGCCTTCGCTGCTCCACTGAATAGCCAACGGTGTTGTTGACCAAATCAAAACCACTCCCAAAAATGCCGCGGGCACCGACATGACACAATCCTCTTATGTTAAAACTCACGCTTTTCTATAAAAACCTAAATCCCAAAAAACGAAAAAGGCCGCAGTCTTTCGATCTGCGGCCTTTTAAATTCGGGGATAAAAATAAACTACCTTATCGAATTCTCCAGCACACGCAGACAGGCTCGGACCTTAACTACCGGCAGAGGTAGCCAAATCTTGGCGTGAGGCATGGCTCGTCGAATTGATATGCAGTGAATATTCATGTCAGTGAGTGTGGTCTTCGTAAGCAGAAGAGTCAATCATTTTTTTGGTGAATATAATTACCTCCAACTCTCACGAAGGTACAACGTCATCATCGGAAGCAATTCCACATTTTTTTACATTTTAATCCAGGTGCCTGTAAAGGCGCGACGTCTCTTGGCTATTTATATCGGCCATGAGCGATGGTGAACATCCTGACTTGCATAATAACTATCTCATTCATATTCTCCGATAAAGAATAGATTATTATCATTCGTCCTTGATCAAGCATTTATGAAAAAACATCCACCTTCTAAGAAGGGGGTTTTGACCGTACCCCCTTGAAGGGGGATGAAAAGCAACCCTCTTAGAAGGTTGCTAACATTATCCCATTATTCATAAATTCATTGAAACCGTAGGCCTTCCTGCCTCATCTCTTCCTTCTCTTGAAATTTAACATACTGACGTATGATTTCTTCGTCTATTCCTACCGTATCTACGCAGTCAAGTAGGTTGGGCAAAGCGCAGCGTGCCCAACAATCACCGCAGCACATTAGGCACGTCGCTGAAGCTCCTTTGCCCCAACCGACAATGCTACTCATAGCATTCCTCTTGTTGATGTTATGGGGATAACACAACAAGAAATGTCATGCGTAGATTTTTACAAGACTGATTATAAGGCCTTGAGTTTGTACCCGAAGTACAACTTCGGGTTACTCACTCCCCCAGGCCCAACCAGGTGACAATACCCTAAAACCCGTAGGATGCCGGTGAGCATAAGCGAATCGCATCACGCGGAATTAAAATGGTGCGGTTCACTCCCGCTCACCAGTACCCTACTGCCCTACAACGAACACACACTCCTGATTCCTGCCGCAATGGCATCAGCACTCTCACTGGAATACCCCCCTCCGCCTAGAAACACAAAAGGCACAGAAAGCGTGTTCAATTTTTTTGCGACCAAGGCATCCCTTTCGGCACACTCTTTCACCGTAAGCGACAAACCACCCAAAGGATCACTCGCAAGCACATCGGTACCTGCAACCACATAAGCCAGCTTAAAATCACCTTCAAGAGCATTCAAAGCGGCATCGAGACGACTCAGGTATTCATCACCTTTTGTACCAAAACGTAACGGAACGTTAATATCAATTCTGTCTTTGGTAAATTGTGTACTAGGATAAATTTCGTAGTTGTAAATATCCAATAAGCAAACCGACTTATCCTTCATATAAACCAGCGCATTACCGTTTCCGTGATGGGCATCGATATCAATAATCAATACCCGATCAGTGTCCAACACTTCAGCATTCGCTTTAAGAAATGGTAACTAGATGGTAACTAGATGGTAACTAGACACCCATTTTACCTGTTGACATTAAATTCAATTAAGCAGAGCATCTTCGGCCAATGGATTCAATAGTGGTTAAAGGAGTTAACCGTGCCAAAACCTCGCTATGCTCAAGTCTCTCTGGAGGCTACCCCCTACTACCACTGTGTTTCTCGTTGCGTCCGTCGGGCCTTTCTTTGTGGCACTGATAAACTATCAGGCAATAGTTATGAGCACCGGCGTCAGTGGGTTGAAGATAAGCTTCTTGAGCTAACCAGTGGTAACTAGACACCCATTTTACCTGTTGACATTAAATTCAATTAAGCAGAGCATCTTCGGCCAATGGATTCAATAGTGGTTAAAGGAGTTAACCGTGCCAAAACCTCGCTATG
>NVUB02000191.1 GCA_002401775.2 Ectothiorhodospiraceae bacterium | reverse complement strand
TGACCGAAAATTTGGAATTCAAAATGAAGGAACTGCAACATACCGCAGATGGGTTATACAGGCGCTGGTTAACACCACTGATAAAGTAGCGCTGTACAGCAGACGAGCCCAGATTTTGTAAATGAGCCTTGGAAATGAGCCCTGGAAATTAGCCCTGTACTGTAAATTTAAGTGTCTCACTGAAACTGACTGGATTCTGCTGATTCTACCGGGGCATGCATGGTGTCCAATACTTGGAATGTTTGTATTAACTCAATATTATAATTTAAATTTTTCAACCACACTTTTCAGATTTTGTGCCTGCTTACTCATCTCGGCAATGGAATTAGTAGACTTCTTTGATGCCGCATATGATTCTTCAGATAGCGTGTTAATCATCACTACATTTTGTTCCATACTTTCAGATACATTTCGCTGCTCTTCTGTTGCATTCGCTATTTGAATATTCATATCAGTAATAATAGTAACTGCGTTGGAAATTTTAGCCAACGACTCGCCTGCAATGGCCGCTTTTTCTTTTGTTTCCAATGCGTTGCATTGGCTTGCATTAATAGCCGTAACAGCCTGAGCTGTTTGGCTTTGCAGTTTTTCTATCATACTTTTAATTTCAGTCGTGGACAACTGTGTACGTTTCGCAAGTGTTCTAACTTCATCGGCAACGACCGCAAATCCACGCCCCTGGTCTCCAGCACGTGCGGCTTCAATCGCCGCGTTTAATGCCAGCAGATTAGTTTGATCCGCTACTCCACGAATCACATCCAGAACTGAGCCAATTTCAACACTGTCTGACTCTAGTTTTTGAATGATTTCACCCGACTTTATCGACTCAACAACCAAACCGTTTATTTTATCAATGACTTCAGTAACATTATTGTTACCAATATGAGTTTCCTCATTTGCTTTTAAGGTTGCTGCTTTCACTTCTGCCACATTGTTGGCAACTTCTCCGGCATTGGCAGACATTTCGGTAATTGCAGCAACGGTTAACTCAACCTGCCCATGTTGTTCATTTGATAGTTTCTCAGTTTCTTTACTAGTAATGACTGCTTGACTGGAAAGAGACTCTAAAAAACTGGCCACTTTGGTGACTTCTTTCAAAATTATTCTCAAATCCTTTTGCATTGCATCGGCACTACTGCCTAAACGAGCCAGCTCATCCTCACCCTTTATGTCTAAAGGTGCATTACTGAGATCTCCCTTAGAAATATTGTTCAACCGGCTGGACAATAATTTAAGCGGTATCATTAATTGACGTGTAAATATTATTCCGAAAATGGTAAACAAAACAACGGCAATTACGCAGATACTCATTGCCGCTATAATCGGTTGATTTCTATTTTTACTTTCCGTTGCAAGTGCAACTTTTTGAACCTTACCGAGATTCATCGTCATCACTCCGACGACATCCCCTAAGCTAGCAACGACATCCTGAACATATATTACCTGCTCCTCAGTTTGTTCGTCACTACCCGATACCAGGGGGTAAAGCTTCTCCATTTCAACCCTGAAATCCTTTATCGCCTGAATTGCCGTATCTGTTTTATCAGTATCGACATTAACCTTAAGAGAAACATCCATTAGCACATTTAGAGAGCTATCTAATTCTTTATGATAAACTTTGATAGTATCAATATTTTCCCTAAGCTCTTTTACCGTTGTCGTATTACCCAGTATGTTATCCAGATCAAAAAGCAATGAATTACCCGCAGATGCATTATTTTTAGCCACGATTGAATAGCCCACTACCGCTACTTCATCCTGATTTTTAATAATAAAATAACTGACGGTAACCGCTTGAAAAATCAGTAAAATAGCTCCAACTGATAACATGAAAATTATTTTGTGGCGAATGGACATAATTGTTATTTATATAGTCAGAATGTCAACCATTAAAATGTGAATAATACTTTTGCCTTATTTGTCAAACCGGGTATATCTTTACTTTCAATAAAAGACACGCCACCGGAATTTTTTTCCACAAGCTTTATTACTATTCTTCCCGACCGCACTGAACGGGGAGGTGTTTCACCTGTTTTTTGCTTTACGCTTATCCAGTGAGCAGCAAGTTCGGCATCAGTCATTCCCAGTATAGATTTAATGAATGCCTTCTGTATCGAACTACTGTCTTTACGCGCAAGTAATTTCACTTTACTACCAGATGGCCAGCTGCTTTGAATCTTTAAATAAAGACGTTTTACCGTATTTATCGCTGATTGTTTATCACCAGAAAAAGTGTTATCTGCATTGATAATGACCGCATATGACCCTGCAAATACCGGAAAGCATGAAAACAAAAGTAAACATGAAATGGCAACAGCCTTTAAAACTTTTTTTGAGCTAATATTAACAAATAAATTAAACATGTTTGTCTCCTTGACCTTGCATTATCTTTTAAAAGCTAAATGTGCCAGAGAATTGTAAAACCGTGGCATCGGTTGCAGGCGAAGGAATAGCTGTTGAAACGTCAAAATCCTTTGCTGTTAGTGTTGCACGCAGACGAATATTGGGATACGGAAGGTGGTTGATACCTAACATATTTTCCGTTTGGTCACTGTTACGTCCATTATCAAGAAAATCATACCGATAAAAAATGGTCCATTTTGGCGTAACATGCCAGCCTGGTTGTACATACCAACCAAGTCTATCTTCACCAAAATCCTCACTACTGCTAAAAACTTCAGATTTCCAAAGGAATTTCCCCTTTTTAATCAGTACGTCAATACCAACAAGATTATAATCGGAGTTGGCCACCCCACGATCACCCGTTGATGCATTACCACCCACCGTAAATCCACTCTTTCCAAACTCATAGGAAACGCGTCCACCTGTCACTAACTCTCCCGGGTTACCTGCAAAATTGCCCGTGAATAAATTATACGACAGGATACTTTCTTGATTGGTACCAACAAATTTTCGACCATGCATATTGACACCGGTCATAAAATTTGGAAACAAAGTATTACCTGAAAATGGCCGCAAAAATAATGGCTGCTCGGTATCCAACAATGTCGCTGGAAAATGTTCAATATTAATAATACCGTGAGGGGTAATATACCGTCCCAGCTGTATATTCAACAAATCACTATTTTGATAGTTCACCCAAGCAATAACAAGTGGGGCTTTACTGCGTTGATTAAACGCCGGATCAGTCCGACTTGCAGAAGCATTAAATGGATTTCCAAACGCATCGTCGGATTCCCGAATAAAGGCTTGCGCCGCAAAAGCCGACCAATCTTCATTGAACTTTGCTCGAACCAACAACTCAAATATAAGTCTATTAAAACTGCTTGCTGATCCATCCTCCCCCTCTATTGAGGTGAATGTACTATGCAAAAACCCACCAACCGTTAATTCTTTAGCCTCAAAGGCATGTGCTAGTGCTCTACTCCCTACTTGCTCATCCATTTCTTCAATCATTTCTTCTATTTGTTCAATACGTTCATTCTGAGCATCGATTAGGACTTTATTGTCCTTAAGATCTTTCAATAGTTTTTCATAGTTCATTTCAGACGATGCAAGTGCATTGCTGACAATAAAAAAACTAACGACGATAAAACTAATGACCGATATTAATGATGGGCATTTATATTCATTAATATTTTCAGGACTTTTTTCCCGATAATTTAAATGCATTTTACCATTCCTTTATATTCCATGTTAGAACCATGCTGGGTCCATGTTAGGCCCACGCTTAGCAAGCATTAGTCCCACGCATTTTATATTGGCCTCAGGCCAAAAAAATTATTGTACGGATTCGCTACTGTTCAACTCGACACATAACAATAAAACGTTAATATAGTTCTTCAAAATTGTGATTAAAAATAGCTTTTAAAAAAATTAACACGATTGATCAATATTCAATCAATTGCTAGGATTTTCTATTAAAATAACGATAACTCACCTATGTTTAACGAAATATTTTTCATTATTTTTGTGCACAAAATAACGATAACTACACATAGCGGTGTCTGTATTTTTAACTTTAATAACATCATTAAAAAGTTTGTGACATTGGCATTAAAAACAGTAAAACATACAATATTTATGGAAAAAACCACAAACACATGCATTAAAATGTGTGTTATTGCTCAAATAATAACTATGTAAAAACTCTATAAAAAATGAATACAATCTGATTATTGAATAGAATACGACCGGGATAGAAGACGTCTGGAATAAAAAGAGAGTAAGGACGGTTAAAAATCACCCACAAGCTGTTGATACTTATACTATTTTTTTAAACAGATCATTTTAAAAGAACAGCTGATCTATTTAATGACTACCAGTAGCTGTCATCCCACAAAACCGTATATCACTGATATAGCGGTAATTGGTAAGCGGGTAATTGGTAAGCGAATAACTGGGGAGCGAATATGAATTAAACATTACCTGAAAGGCATACAGTGATTTACAATGGGCGCGGAACAATAAAAACAGATATAGACCTTTAGCTATGTGTGGTTATCATTTATAGGCTCTTAATCACAACATCCATGACGCTTGTGATTGTCATCGCAGTCGATAAAATATTCAATGATACCGAGGGTGTATGGGCTAAATACCGTCAGTATTTATTGATTCTGGATTGGGACTTTAGTTGATTTATGCATTCCAACGACCACCACTGTTGCAGTGATTTTATCGACCGATGTTATGTTTATGGAAGCAACACTCGTTTGCACACTCATTGTTATCACAACACCGACGGCGACAACCAACATTAGCACTGTCATTGGATCTAGTTTTGACCACTTCATTTTCCTGAACCCCTATCTTAAAAAACACATTATCCCCACCAGACAATCATTACGTTGGATCACCTTCCTGGCATCAGCTTGCAGGTCCTCAGTCAGTGCAATAAATTCAGTTTTGTTCTTTTCTGCTGAGATAATTCGCATTTTACTTTCACTGCACAATTAGCCGGGTGTATTACGTCCTGGTGTAACTATAATGTCGTAAATGAGTGGTAATGCCATTGAGACCTACTGCACAAAATGTTTGTGATGCACATCACATTTTTGATGTTTTTAGTCTATTTATCTGTAATACCTGAAATTTTACCGGGATCTGTTGACATTATCTTCGAGAATCAATAATTTCTGGCCACGAATGATGCAATACGAAACCACGGGACATCTCAACCCATCCATTACCCGTGCGCTGCATTTCTGCAAACAATAACGAGGAATGCCCATTAGTAAAATGATGATCACAATACCGAGTCATCGCAGTGTCATCCATTAACTCATCGGCACTCTGATGGCTTTGTGTCGTGATTCCAGCTGAAGATAGCCAACGTAACTTTGGCAATAATAACCAGCGGATACCCTCCCCTCTTTGGAGTAATTTTTTTTCACCGTGTCGTATCCACCAGCCCTTCAAATGTACCGGTGACAAAGTGAGTCCGGGATACCATGAATGATCGTTGACCTCGACATTCATTTCATTCTCTTCACCTGCAGGATAAAATAAATACCCTTTTATAAAGGCTGCTGACAGTATCGTGGGAAAACGGTTATTCATGTGAGGTGACGGCGAATGAGCCTCAGAAAGCATTTTCAGTATCCCCCTCCCTTCTACGGTATTTGCAAGCTTGAGTTGATGTTCAAATAATCGTGCCAATTTTATATCCAGACGATCACGCCCGCCTGGCCCTATCCATTGCACCTTGCCCATTTTATTTTCGTAGAGCAGGTAAAATTTTACGGTTGCCTCCCAGTGTCGTATTTCTCTTTTGCCTTGTAGACTTTCACCTTGCAGATTAAAAAGAAAATCAAACTCACCGATAGTACGGCGTCCTGTTTTATCGAGCTTTTGAAAAACGGCAATATTTTTTTTAAACAGAGCTGATGGCAGCAAGTGTTCAATCCAATAGGCCAACAGGGCTTCGAAATAAAAGCCCAAACGATGACTTTTCAGCGGTGAAAGATACTCAAGCAATGGACTGGGGTCTTCATCCAACCGTTTTAATGGGTTGAATTGTGCTTCATAGTATTTTTGGCAGTCGTCATCAGAAACCAGGCGCTTCTGTTTTCTGTTTGATACCATCAAACCTGGTGAAAGCATTACCCAGGCGAGATCGCGAACTACTGCATTTTTGAAAGGATATGTTTTCATTTATCGGCCAGATACCGTTAACCTTAGTTGTTAACCTTACAGTTGCATAAATCGAGTGTAAAATGATGATTATCTGTCTATTTCTGGAATTCACTGCGGGTGATATCCAGAAATACGGTCACTTTCGGACGGTAAAGTGTGCCAGTCTAGAGGGTTAACGGTGATTGTTAACCCTGGTAAATATCCATAGCATAAACCGTGATCACCCACCTTTATCAGGGTTTCAAGCCCAGCATGATGTCCATTACATTTGTCCCCGTTGGCCCAGTATGGACCACGTCACCACTCGCGGTTAGAAAGCTTCCGGCGTTGGCACTTTGTAATGTTGACGTTACGTCAAAACGATACTTTTTAGCACGAGCAGTTGTTTCTGCATCAATCAGCGCGCCGGCATCCAAGGTTGGCCCATCAGAACCATCGGTGCCGGCTGCCATGAAGCAATAACCGGTGTGTCCGGCAATCACGTCTGCCACGGCCAATGCCAGGTGTTGATTACGGCCTCCACGCCCTGGATGATCGGGTAGTTTAACGGTAGTCTCTCCGCCCCACACGTGAACCCCAGGTGGGCCGACAAGCAGTTGTTTTGCCAGTTGTCGACCAACGGTTAGCGCGTCTCCGGTAATGACCTCATCGTGTCGAATCACGGAATAACCCAAAGCCAGTGCCTCATTCATTGCTGCCTGTTTAGCTTGCGCCATTGTGGCAATAATTTTTGCTTTTACTGATTGGTAACAAAATGCCTCTCTCACAGGAGCAGGAGGTGCCTGCGGTAATTGCTTTATCCATGCTGGCACATTCATACCCGGAAAGGTTGATGTTGAGAAAGATTCCTCCAGTGAAGCGCTTTCTAAAGAGTCTTCCAGCGGTGAATCTATATCGGGTGAAAACAGTAATCCGGAGCCAATAATATGCTGGTGGTCTCCTGGCACATCGGAGATCATCAGGCACCGTGTTGGCCTTCCTTGTAAATACGCTGCCAGACGCCCTCCCTTAATGCATGAAAACGCCCTGCGCAGATGGTTCATGTCATGAATATCCAATCCACTGGAAAGCAACCACCGATTGACGCTCTGTAACTGCGATAGATTCATCCCCTCAGGCAATACCTCAACCAGTGAAGAAGCTCCGCCTGAAATCAGAAAAATAAGGTCTGTTTTTGCCGCTTGTTTTTCCATGAACGACAACAGCGTCATGCCTGCCCGCAAGCTGTGTTCGTCAGGCACAGGATGCCCAGACGTTATCGTGATAAACCGGCTATCGTCAAAAATGCCCGCCGTATTTTCGCATGAAGTATTATCCTGGCCTTCGCGGTTGATGTGTCCTGGTTTGCTGATAATCAGGCCCGCAACAATCTGCTCGCCCAGCTCGCAAATAGCCCCCTGCATCATACTTTGTGCCGCCTTACCGATAGCAATAACGGCCTGTGGGCCTGTCAGGCCAATCTCATTCAAGGCGTTGCGTGTACAAACGTCTCCCTGTACAGCCGCCAACGCTTGCTGATACATCAGTAATAAATGCTGCCGAGCGATACTCATAGACAATATTATGTCTCCTATTAACTCAAACCCGTTGCTGGGTTCAAGTGTCAATTTTCCGGTCTTGCTCAAAACAGTCTGGCTGGGTATGCTCGATGGCTGTTTTTAAATCCATTTCCATTGATATATTGAGAAGATAATACTGCCATGGACTGCCAAAAATGTGGGGCTAATAATCCTGATAATATGCGATTTTGTGGGCAATGCGCTGCACCTCTTAATCTCCAGTGTCCCAGTTGCGGCTTTGAAAACCCCTTTGACTTTCGCTTTTGTGGACAATGCGCCACAAACTTATCTAAAAACCAGTCGGCTTCTACTGATGATTTTCCACAGTCCCCCCTTAGCCCGGCTGATGTAACGTCGACGCCTCCTTATAAGGGAACTTATCAGGGAAATTCACAGGGAACTTCTCAGACATCCACCCAGGCAACCAATCAGGCTACGACAGTATCGGAAACTACCCCCCCGGTAATTTCAGAAACCAAAACAACTGAATACGCTTCAATACAAACTACCCCTGGCGCTAAACCTGGCAATGCTGAACGCCGCCAGCTCACTGTTCTTTTTTGCGATATGGTGGGCTCTTCTGCGTTATCAGAACGAATCGACCCGGAAGAATTACGTGACATCATGAGCGACTACCGCAGTATTTGCTCAGATATAGTTAATCGCTATGACGGTTATGTGGCCCAGTATCTTGGCGATGGAATATTAGTCTATTTCGGTTTCCCCCATGCGCACGAAGATGATGCCCGTCGTGCCGCACATGCGGCATTGGAAATTGCCCACAGAATTCCTCAGCAAACATACCCGGTACAGCAGAGTGATGATGTTCAGTTAGCGGTGCGTGTCGGTGTACATACTGGCCTGGTCGTCGTGGGTGGGATTGGCGGTGGTGATAAATGCTCCATGGCACTAGGAGAAACACCCAATATTGCGGCCCGTATACAGGGCCATGCCGAACAGAATACCGTGGTGATCAGCGATAATACTTATCAGCTCCTGGGTGAGCATTTTGAATGTAAGGCCCTCGGCACCCATACACTCAAAGGATTTTCCCAACCCATGACATTATTGTGCGTCCAACAAGTGCGCACACAACAGGATCGATATTCCGGAAAATCGCACCTGGCAAAAACCAAATTGGTCGGTCGCGCACAGGAAACTGATTTGTTACTGGAGCGGTACACCCAGGCTCGTAAAGGGGTTGGACAAATTGTACTGTTAAATGGTGAGCCAGGGCTGGGGAAAACACGCCTGGTACATATGCTCTGCGAACAAACGACGGGGGATCAATGCATTATTCTGGAGTGCTGTGGCGCACCTTATTACAAAAACAGCTTTTTATTCCCCATCATGGACATGGTGCGGCGCATTCTCGGATTAAATGACATTACCAATGATTCTGAACAACTGTCCCTCATTGAACAATCCATTGCCGCTTTAGGCATGAACCCCCAAGTAGTCACTCCCATACTGGCTGAGTTACTGTCTGTTCCGCTGGATAATACTGAAAAATATCACTTACATAATGCCAGCTTTACGCCGTTACAGAAAAAACGACAAACTCTGGATACACTCGTCGAGCTGCTCAAAACGCTGGCACAGCAACGGTTCGTTTTATTAATCGTGGAGGACTTGCAATGGGTCGACCCTTCCACAGTTGAACTGCTTTCACAGTTGGTAAAACAACCAGGCTTAAATAATATTTTCGCTATTTTCACTTTCCGAAATGAGCTACCTACGCCCTGGCAGCCTCGCGCTAACCTGACTCAAATAACGCTTAATCGACTAACGCAAAAACAGTCAGGTAGTATGATTCGGCAAATTTGCCGGGGGAAAATGCTGCCTCTGGAAGTTTTCACCGAAATCATCAACAAAACGGATGGCATACCCTTTTTTGTCGAAGAACTGACTCACACCGTATTGCGTTCCTCTTTGTTGATTGAAAAAGAAGAACACTTCGAGCTGAGTTCTACCATGTCTCAACTGGGTATACCTGCGACGCTTCAGGACTCTCTCATGTCGAGGCTGGACAATCTGGGTGAAGATAAAAAACTGGCGCAGCTCGGAGCCACACTGGGGCGAGAGTTTAACCATGAATTGCTAAGTGCAGCGTCATCCCAGGAT
The DNA here is from genome assembly GCA_002401775.2 of Ectothiorhodospiraceae bacterium. Classification (GTDB taxonomy): domain Bacteria; phylum Pseudomonadota; class Gammaproteobacteria; order SZUA-152; family SZUA-152; genus SZUA-152. The sequence continues at coordinate 5,125 of NVUB02000191.1, read as the reverse complement.
GAATCAGGATTGTGTCTGAGCATAAACCGATTGGTTAATGCCGAACTTTTATTGCAACGAGGACAGCCACCAAAAGCGCAATACCGGTTCCAACACGCCTTATTACGCGAAGCGGCCTATCATTCATTATTAAAAAGCACTCGCCAACAATATCACCAGCGAATAGCAACGCTGATTAAAACAAAATTTCCACACATTGCCACTGACAATCCGGAGATTTTGGCCCATCACTGCACGGAAGCGGGCAATTATAGTGATGCACTCAATTACTGGCTTGCCGCCGGCCGTTACGCCATTCAGCGTTCGGCTAACATTGAAGCTGCTGCCCATCTCAATAATGGCCTAACTATTCTCAAAAAAATTCCGGCCACCCTGCAAACCAACTTACGCGAACTCGCCTTACAGACCACGCTGGGCCTCGCCGTAATGATGAGCAAGGGTTACGCGGCCCCCGAAGTCGAAAAGGCCTACGCACGGGCATACGACTTGTGTAAAAACATTTCTGACGAAAACACCGTCTTTCCAGTGCTATATGGTCTATGGGAATTTCATGTAGTCCGCTCAGACTTGAACATTGCCAGCAAACTCGCCGATGAATTATTACACGTCGCTGCACGTTCCAAGGTGAGCAATTTCTCACAAGAAGCCCGACGCGCACTGGGCACCACCCAGTTTTGGAAAGGTGAGTTTTCTGAAGCATTGGTAAACCTTGATCTGCCAATTGATTCAGAGTCCGAAAATAATACATCGCCAGCCACACTCGTTTCTTATAGCCAGGATGCCCAGGTTGCGGCCCATGCAAACGCTTGTTGTGCACTTTGGTTATTAGGAAAACCCAAACAAGCCATAGAACGTGGCCAACACGCACTTGAATTAGCCAAACGATTGTCTCATCCTTTCAGTCAGGCATATGCATTGAACTTTCTAGGCACAGTGTCTCAATTATGTGGGGATCATGTGTTAACAGGCCAGTATGCCGATGCACAAATAGCCCTTAGCGAAACCTATGGCTTTTCATTTTGGGCGGCAACGGGAAGAATGCTGAAAGCCTGGGCAGATTCCAGCAACCACCCTCCAGAAGTCACTTGCGAAACCTTCCAACAAGCACTGAATGATTACAAACGCTCGGGCAATCGACTGGCTCGTCCATACTTCCAAGCCGTTTTGGTTGATTTATACAAAAATGCTGGGCAGCTCGAAAATGCCCAACAGGTTATTGAGGCTTCATTGCGAGAATCAGCCAGTACCGGTGAGGGAATCTTTACCGCTGAGTTATTACGACTGAAAGGGGAACTGGCACTTGGGCAAAACATGCCGGACTATGTCACTGCCGAAACACTTTTTATTCATGCTGATGCTCAAGCCTGCAAACAGCACGCCGATGCCCTTTCCCTTCGCGCCTCAACCAGTCTGACACGCCTACTCAGCACTGTGGCTAACGATGACAACATAAGCTTCATCCCACAAACCCCGCTACTTGAATCACGAAATCGTCTCCAGATTCTGCTCGAAAAATTTCCGGAAGACAAACCTTGTACTGACATTATTGAAGCCCAACGTGTGTTAAGTGCTTTACACAAACCCATTACCAACAAAACACTAAAAAACAATAAGATAAACAAGCAAACGCCAGCTTAATCAGTAACTTACTATATAAACTGAAATTTCAGTTGATTCCAAATAACGTATTTTCACTGTTTCGACAAACGTCCTGATTCCAGGGTGTCGCCCCCAATGTCAGTAAGTTAAGCCGCCTATTCTATTTGTTGTAGGCTGATGTGAGTGCGCATATTCCAGAACATCGCACATTTTGTTGGGGTTCCTGCGTCACCGCCAACCTACAATACAACGCATTTTTGTTAACTTAATGACATTGGTGTCGTCCCCCAGTGTTATCTTTATGCTTTTCGCGGCATAAAAATCGAAAGGCCCCAGCCCATATTCACAGGGGTTTCTATTGCATTTCAGGGTGCCAAGTCTGACGAGCGGATACTTTATCCTCACACCATTGCTCATACCACTACTCATACCACTGTAAGTTATTCAGCCCATCCTTCCCTGCTCTGTATCCCCTCAAGAACGGCCCACACCCGAACACCGCTGACCTATTTGTGTGACCCACCATGATGTCCTTTTACCTCAACAAATCAATAATTAAAGGTAAAGCATTCTATCCCAATGGACGATACTCAAGTGTAGGGGGGAATATTAAGCAACACTAATATGCAAGATCAGATTAGATAATTGCTGACATTATTCACAAGGTGCTTTGCTTCTCCAAAACAACATAAACACTGTTTGAGAAGTATCAAAAAATGGAAGGGCTATAGAACAATGACTGCAAACAGCCACATAAAAACACCGCACTTATTAAGGTATCAAGTCACCCGGTTTACTGCCTCCATTACACGGCCTACGTTATCCTTATTATTGGTTTCGTCACTGAGCGCTCTGTTGACAGTGGGTAGTAGTTTTGCAGCGACCAATACCATTCCCAACAGTACACATGACTATGAAACCAACGCGACCATCCAATCTTTCAACGAAACCAACACGCTTTCCCAGGGCATTTGGGCAAATTTAACAAACCATTTTGTTGAACTGTATGAACAGGGTGACTATGAAGCCGCACACAAAGTTGCGCAACGCGCCTTCGATATCGCCTTGAATAATTTTGGATTAAACGATGTTAATACCGCAGATGCCTTATTGAAGCTCGGTATTATCAGCCAGACCATTGGAAAATTGTCCGTGGCCGAAGACCATCTTCTAGGATCACTTGTCATTTTGGAAGAACAGCTCAGTCCTGACCACCCTGACGTTGCCGTGACATCAACAAACCTTGGCAATGTTTATTTTGAAATGGGACGCATTCGAGAATCAGAAAAGTATCACAAAGCAGCATTACAAATTCGTCGTAATGCCTTCGGTGATGCCAATCCTGTTGTTGCGCAATCAACCTATAATCTCGCCATCCTTTATGAACACGAAAGCAATTATCCTAAAGCGGAATCGTATTATACCCAGGCCATTAACCTGTGGTCACAAAGTGTCGGGACATCCCACCCTTACATTGGCAGTGCCCTGAATAATCTGACGAATGTCTATGCCGCGCAAGAGAAATATCAGGACGCCGAACAAGTTTTACAGCGTACGGTCACCTACAAAAAAACAGTTTTTGGCAGTCAACATGAAGAAGTCGCACAAACCCTTATTAGCCTGGGTACTGCGTTTCTGGAGCAAGGAAAATATGGGTCCGCAGGCGCTGCCTATTCCGAAGCCCTGGATATCGCCCAACATGTTTTGGCATCATCCGACCCTCAGTTGGCATTATTAATGTACACACTTGCCAATATTTATCATATGCAAGCAAGAATGACAGAAATTCACGACTCCGTCAGTCATCAGAAAAATGTCTCTCTTACGAGTGAAAATAACGCCGTATCAAGCAGTATGGGCGCTCTTGAAAACACAACGTTACTTGCCCAGGCGTTGCCACTTTACAAAAAAGCGGCAGAAATTTTGGATACTGAGCAAAATACAAACGGACCAACACTTGACGTAGTCCTTTCAGAGCTTGCGATGCTTTACAAAGCCATCGGCGATACAGACATGGCTATTGCCACAGAATCACGTCTTTCAACACGGTAATTTTTTTATAGAGTGATACAGAGTCCACCCATAAATATTAATAGGTTATATTAATGTTTATGGGCGCATTTACTTATTTTGTAACGGTATCTGTTTCAACTTATCGTCAAATTAATGCCCATTTACAACAGAACCGATAGCCAGTCATCGTCGGGAAATCATCCATGAGTGAATCAAGCACCCTATTAAATACTGAATCAGATGAGCTAAGTCTCACGCGCAGTGCGAGCATGTCCCCTGCCGAGCCTTTGTGGCAACGTGCACCGACTCATGATGCTGACGGCCACCCTCTTAGTGATTTTATGATGCTTATTCCCAAGTTGGGGCGGCGCCCGAAGCACCAAATCGCGCAAACGTTGCAACACCTTCAAAATGTCATCAACGATTACCAACAATACATCGTTTTTGTCGATCTCAACTTACGGCTCAACGTGCTATGGGTGAGCGTTAAGCCCATACCCGGTATATGCCTGGAATTACCGACGGCAATCAAATCGCGCGTACCTGAAGCCTTGTTAGTCGCCCAACCACCTCGCCAACAGTAATACTGAAGTATCAGTACGCCCTAGCGGTATTGTCGGCTAACACTCTGTTTCTTTACCCTAAGCAACCAGGCTTAGAAGGTACTGATCGCGGTTAAAGCCGCTCCTTACATGTCAGACCTCAGACCTTTAGTCCTCAACACTCAGCATTCAACCCCGTAAGTCACGTTGCGAAGCTACGTGACGCCAATCCCCATTCGAGCACAATGCCTAAGATTAAGAGTAGCTAACACGTAACAAGTCCTCAGCACTTAGCACTATAAACTTAGCACTATGAATTTAGTACTATCCACAGCCCTGAAAGTTACGCTGCAAACTGCGTGACGATTATCTTCATTCGAAAATACTCGTGCTCGATTCAACCATCGCGTCACGTAGCGGCGCAACGTGTATCTACGAAAACAGGTTCAATCTTCAGTCCTAGTTGGAGCGGCTTCTACCGCAAATGCTGTGCCGCCGTCTATCGCGGCTGAAACCGCTCCTACAGCATGGATACATATAGACAGGTAGTGGACATTGATTTGTAGACTGGCGGATGGGAGGTACTCATGAATCCGCTGAAAAGGATACCCTGTGCGTAGAGGCGTTAGCCGCGTGAATACGGCTGTTGAGCCTACAATGATAGTTTTACGGCACCTTTACACACAAAGTACCTTTCAGGTGTAGCCGTAGTAGCCCTAACAAAGTCGCCAGGCATACATAAAAGTTCGCTCACCTAGGCGGGGGCCACCCTACGATTATTCTCAACAGTGGTGCAGGCTATTCATTCACAGGCCACCTATTACTTTGCGTGATATTGCACATTTAACCTTACAGTTGCATAAACCGAGTGGAAAAATCGCTAAATAGGCTACCAATAAGGTGTAAAACGATCATTATTTGTCTGTTTCTGGAATTCACTACGGGTGATATCCAGAAATACGTTAATTTTC
>NVUB02000190.1 GCA_002401775.2 Ectothiorhodospiraceae bacterium | reverse complement strand
TTGAGGCACGCGTACTCCTTAATAAATGAATCCCTGTAAACTCGTCAGCGACATCCATGTCGCTGACGGCCTCAAATCATAAGCAACCGCACCACTTCTGAGGCATGTTCAAAGTACGCTATTTCATGCAACGTTAGGGTAAATGCTGTCAGCGGAGGATCTTGTCGGGCATTTCGCCGGTAAGACTGTGCAGAAAAGCGGCGATATCGTTGACGTTCTTATCCGATAATTGCTTATTAAATTGTGTTTTTCCCATCACTCGTATGGCCTCTTCCAGAGAGGCTACTGCGCCATTGTGGAAATAAGGTGCTGTTACGGCAATATTTCTCAATGGGGGCACACGCCACATATAGCGTTCGGTAGGATCACCGGTATAGGCGAAACGGCCTAAATCAACGAGCAAATGATATTGCTGATCGTAGGAAGATCCCAGATTGTTTGGGAACAGTTCATAAAACCCATCTCCCATTTTTAAGGCTGGCCCTGGTGCTGGCCCGGCAAAATTCGCTCCGAAATGGCAGGCCAGACAGCCCGCGTCGTTAAAGGCTTGAATACCTCGTTTGGCACTCGCCGAAATAGCGGATTCATCACCGGCAATATATTGATCAAAGGCACTGTTGCTCGCTTGTAAGGTACGTTCAAAGCTGGTTATTGCACGAGCGATATTTTCGCCACTGATGCCAAAAAAACTCTCCTTGTCAGCAGGGAAAGCCTTACTGAAAGCCTGACGGTAGTGTGAGGACTTTCCAAGCGCTTGCACCAGTTCACCAATATTGGGCCAGGTAGAAATCGTTGGATTACGTAAGTGGTCCAGGGTTTGGGCTTCCAGGCTCGTTGAACGCCCATCCCAGTAAAGCACGGTTTGAAATCCTATATTCCATAAACTAGGCGCAGAGCGCAGGGTTTTTTGCCCGCCTTGGCCAAGAGACAGTGCCTTGTTGTCGTCACCACCTTGTTTAAGATTATGGCAGCTATTACACGATAGCAGGCTGTTGGTGCCGAGTAATGAGCGGTCAAAAAAGAGTTGTTTGCCCAGGGCCGACTTACTGGCAGTCATTGGGTTGTTAAGGGGTACAGGAGGTTTGGCGGGCAATGTTTGCAGGTAGTCAAAGCCCATCGCAAAGGTCGGCAGTGCACAGAAAATGCCCGTCAGCATCAGCCGAGAGAAATGAATCATGCGCATCGGCTTTTGAGTGTTGCGTGACTCCATCGTTTGTATCCTAGTGTTCACTTCAGTATCTACCCCAGTATTCACCCCTGTAGTCACCATAGACTGCTTCATTATTTGTGCTATTACTTCTGCCATTGTTTTTCCAACTCGTTCGGGTTCATGTGGGCCACGCATTTTACCCGAGCCGTCTTGGGAGTCCAGTGGCACGCCAATTCGGATGTGTCGGTATGTCGTCAGCATGATGTTCACAATGGTGGGAAATAAAGGTCAAATTTATGACACCCCTAAAATCGGAAAATCTATCTTATTGATATTGTTAGGTAATTAATTGTTGGCGGCGCTGGCATAGCAATTGCTTTAGCGAAAGAGTAGTCGTCGACGTCTACGGGTAGCGAAAAATGAAAGGAAATAGTTATGGCCGAAGATGAAAGCACGGAGAAAGAAAAACCAAAAGGCTCCATGGTCACCAAGGTTCTCCTGTTTGGTGTATTGCCAATGATGACGGCGTTGATTTTGGTCGTGGGCGGTCTGTTTGTCGCGGGCGTATTACCGGGTGGAGGCGATAAAGGTGGAGACCACAGTGAAGATGATGGTGATGGAGAGGATGAAGAAGGGGATGAAGAGGATTCGGATGAAGAAGATGACGGTGAGACACAGCCAGCGGTGTATTTGCCCATTGATCCTGCCTTTGTTGTGAATTTTGCCAGTCAGGGAAAAGCACGCTTTTTGCAAATTACCGTAGAGGTGATGACGCGTGATGTGACGGTGCCGGATAAAGTCATACTGCACATGCCGGTCATTCGCAATAATTTAATGCTGCTGTTTAGTAACCAGACTTATGACACCGTCAGTACCCTGGAAGGTAAAGAGTCATTGCGCGAAGAAGCCTTGGAAGTCGTGCAACAAATACTGGAAGAGGAAACGGGTGACCCAGGAGTGGAAGCTGTGTATTTCACCAGTTTTGTGATGCAGTAACGGTATGGCTTATTTAGACCCCGAACGTAATTGATAAGCCGTTTTAATTATAAATATAGAGATGTGAATCTGACATGGCTGTAAATGATCTTTTATCGCAAGACGAAATCGATGCATTGTTGCATGGTGTGTCCAGCAATGACATCGAAACGGAAGTCGATGAATTAGCGGATGGTGAAGCCAGAAATTATGACTTCACCACACAGGATCGTATCGTGCGTGGGCGAATGCCCACCTTGGAAATGATTAACGAACGCTACGCAAGACTCTTTAGAATCAGTATTTTTAATATGTTGCGCCGCAGCGCTGAAATTTCAGTCGGCGGTGTGCAGATGCTCAAATTTTCAGAGTATGTACATAGCCTGTTTGTACCCACCAGCCTGAATATGGTGCGGATTCACCCGTTGCGGGGTACCGCATTATTTGTATTAGACCCTCGGTTGGTGTTCATCATCGTCGATAATTTTTTTGGGGGCGATGGTCGTTTTCATACAAAGATTGAAGGTCGGGAATTTACTCCTACGGAGTTACGTGTCGTGGATATGATTCTCGAACAGGTTTTTATCGATCTAAAAGAAGCCTGGTTACCTGTTATGAAACTGGAATTTGAAAAACAGAACTCCGAAGTAAATCCTCAATTCGCCAACATTGTTAGCCCTAGTGAAGTCGTCGTAGTGAATACCTTTCATGTAGAGATTGAAGGTGGCGGAGGGGATTTTCACATCACCATGCCTTATTCAATGTTAGAACCAATACGTGAAATACTCGACGCTGGTGTACAAAGTGACCGTGATGATACCGATGACCGCTGGCTTCAGTCGTTACGGGAAGAAGTTAAAAGTTCAACGGTTGACCTGACTTGCACATTGGCGGAGACGGAATTGACACTACGTGAAATAGTGGAAATGAAACCGGGTGATGTCATCCCATTAGATATTCCTGACCTGGTAACACTAAACGCAGAAAGTGTGCCGGTATTTCGTGGGAAATATGGTGTTTCACGGGGCAGTATGGCGGTAAAGATTAAGGAGCAAATTTTGTTCGCAAGTAGAGACATAAGTCAAATAGAAAACGAGGTGCCTCATGAATGACACAACCGATACTGAAGAGGGCGCTAAAGATAGTGCTAAAGAGGGTGGTGCCGAAGATGATTGGGCTGCAGCTCTGGGTGAACAAAGCGATGCAGAAGCCGCTGACGCGGATGCTGGAGCAGATTGGGGAGATGCCTTGAATGAACAGGCAGAAAAAGAAGCGGCAGATAAGGTTGAACAAGCTCCCATGCAAAATCTTGTTGATGAAAGCAGTGGCCCAACCATGGGTGATGCCAATCTTGACGTTATTCTTGATATTCCCATCAATATTTCAATGCAAATTGGCGCATCAAAAATAAGTATCCGTAATTTGCTGAAGTTAAATCAAGGGTCAGTGGTGGAGCTGGATAGATTAGCGGGCGAACCGCTTGATGTTCTCGTGAATGGTACGTTGATTGCCCATGGTGAAGTTGTTGTAGTCAATGAAAAATACGGTATTCGATTAACGGATGTTATTAGCGCGGCTGAAAGAATTCAGAAATTAAAATAGTGGTAACGGGAATGACAAAAAACACCTATAAAGTAGCGTGTATGACGATAGCATTACTGTGCGGAATCATTTTCAGTAGTGTTTCATTCGGTGGTCTCACGGAAAACCCTGTTGACCCCGAATCGACAATAACGCAATCAAGCTTGAAAGACGGCAAAGGAAGTCCCAGTAGTCGTTTTTCTGAACCTGATGTGGCGGGGAATTTAATTCAGACAACGTTAGGATTATTAGTCGTGTTAGCCGTGATAGCAGCGGCTGCATGGGCATTTAAACGCTTTGGCCATCTTCAATCCAGTGTGCAAGGAAAAATAAAAGTAGTCGGTGGGGTTTCTTTAGGGGCACGCGAACGGGTGGTTTTGCTACAGGTTGGAGAAAAGCAATTGATCATCGGTGTGGCTCCAGGGCAAATTCAAACCCTGCATGTATTGGATGAACCCTTGCAGACAGCGAACGACATTTCGGATGAACCTAGCTTCGCCGCAAAATTACAGTCTGTGATGGCGAGTCGTTTCTCAAATTATTCTGATAATAACAAGTGATTTATTATGCCGTATATCTCAAATAATAGAAATAAGGAACGGTTTTGGGCATTCCTGAGCGTCATTATGGTAATGGCACTTTTTCCTTCTATGGTGGTGTCTGCTGACCTTGGTATGCCGGTAGTGTCCGTCACCACGGGTGAAGATGGTGGGCAGACCTATACCGTTGGTTTGCAAGTATTAGCGTTAATGACAGCATTCAGTTTTTTACCCGCAGCGTTGATTATGCTGACGTCATTTACACGAATTGTGATTGTATTGTCCATTGTCCGGCAAGCCGTGGGTATGCCGCAGGCACCATCCGGACAAATTTTAATTGGCCTTTCATTGTTTCTAACTTTTTTTGTGATGTCACCGGTTTTTACAAAAATATATGATGAAGCGGTAAACCCTTATCTTGAAGAAAAAATACCCGCTAAAGAAGCATTTTTGACCGCCAGTGTGCCGTTGAAAGAATTTATGTTGGCACAAACACGCGAGAAAGACTTGACGTTGTTTGCTGAAATAGCCGATGTGGGTGAGATTGATACCTTAAATGATGTGCCATTTTCTTTGCTGATGCCGGCCTTTGTCACCAGTGAGTTAAAAACAGCGTATCAAATTGGCTTTTTAATTTTTATCCCATTTTTAATCATCGATCTGGTGGTTGCCAGTGTGTTAATGGCAATGGGAATGATGATGTTATCGCCAATGATCATTTCTTTGCCCTTTAAAATTATGTTGTTTGTACTGGTTGATGGTTGGGCGATGGTAATGGGTACGCTAGCGGCCAGTTTTTATACCTGATAAAAATGACTACTGCTAGTTACTGAATGGCCAATAAAGACCTATGAATTTTTACAACGATAAATGCATTATGTATAGCGCTAAACAGAGCACTAAGTAACGATAGGTAGGTAAATACAATGACTCCTGAAATGGTAATGACAATCGCGAAACAGGCTCTGGAACTTGTCCTGTTAATGACAGCAATCATTTTGCTGCCAGCACTGGCCGTGGGTCTTCTTGTCAGTATGTTTCAGGCTGCCACCCAATTAAATGAACAAACATTGAGTTTTATTCCAAAATTGGGTGTGACATTTTTAACATTGTTAGTGGGTGGTTCTTGGTTGTTACAGATGTTAATGACGTTTACGAAACGTTTAATTGGTGACATCCCGATGATCATTGGTTAGGAAAAAGACGTAAGGGATGGAAATTAAATAACTTATATATATTGCGCTCAGATTTAGTCTGTATTGGCACGTTCTGACTGAACAAAAGCGCAGGAATAGCCGTTCTATTTTGAGCTTTTGTGAGGGAAAAACGCGCCAAGACGGGCTGAAGATGAGATGCAAGATGTACAAGTTATTTAATTTCCATTCCTAAGGAAGTATGCTGAAATGATAACCCTGGCGAGTTCAGATATAATGTCATGGGTCGGTTCTTTTATGTGGCCATTGTTCCGAATTACTGCGCTCGTTGCTGCGGCACCTATTTTTGGTGCCCGAACGGTTCCGGTAAATGTAAAATTGGCTTTTGCTGTTGCGCTCACCCTTATTGTGGCACCGGTGTTACCACCATCCCCTGTTGTCGACCCATTGAGTGGAGAAGCTGTTCTTATTGTTATCAATCAAATATTGATTGGTGCCGCGATGGGGTTGGCGCTTCAATTAGTTTTCGCCATGTTTGTTATTGGCGGACAAATTATGGCGTTCCAAATGGGATTAGGGTTTGCTTCTATGGTTGATCCAGGCTCAGGCACGCAGGTTCCTGTGATTAGTCAGTTCTACGTTATCGTATTAACCCTGGTATTTTTGGCACTCGATGGTCATTTGATTTTTATTGATGTCGTCGCTGACAGCTTTAGGAGTTTACCCATCGGTACCAATGGCATTTCACGTGAAGGGATGTGGGCCTTGGTCACCTGGGGCAGTAATATGTATGCGGGTGCAGTACAAATTGCATTACCAGCTATCGCCGCTCTGTTGATTATCAATTTAACATTTGGTGTCGTCACTCGTGCGGCTCCCCAGTTTAATATTTTCTCTATTGGTTTCCCGGTGACCATGGTGGCTGGGTTTTTCATTATGATTGCCACGCTACCGGTTATTTTACCGCAGATTAAAATTCAATTAGCAGCGTCTTTTGAATTTATGCGTACACTTGCCGGTGGGTTTTAGGGGAATTCCTCATGGCTGAAAATGAAAATGGACAAGAACGCAGTGAAGAAGCGACCGAGAAACGCAAAAAGGAGTCGCGTGATAAAGGCGAAATTCCCCGTTCGAAAGAACTAACAACATTTTTGTTATTGGTAGTGTCGGGTAGTGGATTGATTTTTATGGGCAGCGATCTGGTTGCCGGACTCATGCAAATATTACGTGATAGTCTGACCCTTGATCGTGAACAAATCTATGCTGTTGAAACGTTTCCATTGGTGTTCCTGAAAATGGTTGAAGCGGGATTGACCGCTGTTTTCCCCTTTTTTTTACTACTGGTTATCACCGCTATTATTGCACCGTTAGCGATGGGAGGGTGGTCATTCAGTCTTAAACCCCTGGGCCCGGACATTAAAAAAATGGACCCGATAAAAGGACTTGGCCGCGTATTTTCAGCAAAGGGTTTAATGGAGCTCGCGAAAGCGTTGGCGAAACTTGTCCTTGTGGGTTCAGTTGGGATTTGGATACTTCAGGAAAAATTAGATGATTTCATTTTACTCGGGAGCCAGGAGTTAGAGGTAGGTATCGCTCAATTGGGTTCTGAGCTGGTCTGGATTTTTATACTACTTAGTAGTGCGTTGTTGATTGTGGCTCTCATTGACGCTCCCTTTCAAATGTGGGACCACAGTCGTAAACAAAAAATGACTCGTCAAGAAATTAAAGATGAGCAAAAAGAAACGGATGGAAACCCGGAATTAAAAAGCCGTATTCGTCAGACTCAACGTGAAATTTCTCAACGTCGGATGATGCAGGAAGTCCCCAAAGCCGACGTAGTGGTTACCAATCCAACGCATTATGCTGTCGCGATCCGTTATGACCAGACCGCCATGGGAGCGCCGATTATCGTCGCGCTGGGGGCCGATGAAATGGCCGGACACATTCGCCGTATTGCTGAAGCCAACGACGTAGCGATATTGTCGGCCCCACCTTTAGCGCGTGCACTTTTTCATAATTGTGAGTTAAATGCTGAAATTCCAGCGGGATTATTTCTCGCGGTGGCACAAGTGCTTGCCTATGTCTATCAATTACATCATTACGAACTGGAAGGTGGCATTTCTCCATCCTTTAATTCCGATGTACCAATCCCGGATGATTTACAAAGAGATAAATAGTCATGAATGCATCTGATCTTATGGCAGGATTTCAACGAGTGCTTAAAAATGGCTTAGGTGCGCCCATTTTGTTGATGATGATTTTGGGCATGATGGTGATTCCTATGCCCCCCTTCCTGCTGGACATCTTTTTTACCTTCAATATTTCTCTGGCATTGGTGATTTTGTTAGCAGCAGTTTATGTCAATCGGCCGTTAGATTTTGCAGTATTCCCAACGGTAATATTATTGGCAACATTATTGCGTCTGGCGCTGAATATCGCTTCTACGCGTGTGGTTTTACTGGAAGGACATACGGGCACTGGAGCGGCGGGCGAAGTTATTCGTGCGTTTGGTGAGTTTGTTGTGGGTGGTAATACGGCTGTGGGTCTGGTGGTGTTCCTTATTTTGGTGATTATCAATTTTGTTGTTGTCACAAAAGGTGCTACTCGCGTCGCTGAAGTCAGCGCGCGATTCACTTTGGACTCTATGCCCGGTAAGCAAATGGCTATTGATGCCGATCTCAACGCCGGATTGGTGACTCAGGAAGAAGCCAAGCAACGTCGAGAAGAAGTGGCACAAGAGGCGGATTTTTACGGTTCAATGGATGGTGCGGGCAAGTTTGTCCGGGGTGATGCGGTTGCCGGTATCCTAATTTTGGTGATTACTATTATTGGTGGTTTGGCGGTGGGAATGGCCCAGCATGATATGTCTATTGCCGACGCCACCCATAACTACACGTTGTTAACGATTGGCGATGGCCTGGTCGCGCAAATACCGGCCTTGCTGCTATCAACCGCTGCGGGTTTGATGGTAACGCGCGTTTCGACGTCTACGGATATGGGGGGCGCTGTATTGTCCCAGCTCTTTAGCCAGCCTCGTGCCTTGACTGTTACGGCGGTAATTTTGGGCACCATGGGTGTGATTCCAGGCATGCCGAATGTGGTATTCCTGTTATTTTCGGGTTTATGCGCTGGTGGTGCTTACTGGGTGGCGCAACGTAATAAAAAGGCGGCCGAGAAACCCGTTGCTCCACCGCCACCTGAACCGAGCAAAGAAAGTCGGGAGCTGACGTGGGATGACGTAGAGGCCGTCGATATGATTGGTTTAGAGGTGGGTTATCGCCTCATTCCAATGGTTGATCGTAGTCAAGGTGGCCAACTCATGGGGCGGATTAAAGGCGTCCGTAAAAAGCTCTCACAGGAACTGGGGTTTCTCATTCCCTCGGTTCACATTCGTGACAATTTGGATCTGTCTCCCAATGCCTACCGGATTACATTGATGGGTGTCCCCGTAGGGGAAACCGACATTCAACCGGAAAAGGATATGGCCATTAATCCAGGGCAGGTGTTTGGTTCGATTCCAGGGCAAGCGACTAAAGACCCTGCGTTTGGATTGGATGCCGTGTGGATTGATGTGGCGCAGCATGATCAGGCGCAAAGCCTGGGATATACCGTTGTGGATGCCAGTACCGTGGTCGCGACCCACCTCAGCCATATCTTGCAGGAACATGCCGATGAGCTTCTCGGACACGAAGAAGTACAGCAGTTGTTGGACAAACTCAGTAAATCGGCACCGAAACTGGTTGAGGATTTAGTGCCTAAACAGTTGTCACTTGCCACAGTTTTAAAAGTTTTGCAAAGTCTGTTACAGGAAAAAATTCCCATTCGGGATATGCGAACCATCGCCGAAACATTGGCGGAACATGCACCAATGAGTCAAGACGCTGGCGTATTAACGGCGGCATCACGAGTTGCACTGGGGCGTTCAATAGTCCAGCAGATCAGTGGAATGGGGGCTGACCTGTCTGTTGTTACCTTGGATCCATCACTGGAACAGATATTGCATCAGTCCCTACAAGGCGGCGTGGAAGGCGGCGGTGGATTGGAACCAGGACTGGCAGAAAACCTGCACAAGTCCTTGATCGAAGAAACCCAACGTCAAGAAGCAGCTGGTCGTCCGGCGGTACTTTTGGTATCACAAGCAGTACGTACGTTAATGGCTCGTTTTGTCAGACACAGTATTCCTAGCTTGCATGTGTTGGCCTTTAACGAAGTACCGGACAACAAACAGGTCAAAATTATGGCCACAGTAGGTGCATGAGCAGAATCGATAATGATATTTGCGAATGGCCCTTAAGAATCAATGGCAGAAAAAGTTCGGTTTCAGAGGTAGTTGAGAGGTAATTGAAATGAAGATTAAGCGTTTTTTTGCAAAAGAGATGCGCCAAGGCATTCGACAGGTACGTGAAGCACTGGGCCCCGACGCCGTTATATTATCCAATTCTCCCGTAAAGGGAGGCATTGAAATTGTCGCCGCTGTTGATTATGACGAATCCTTGTTACAGGCCGAAACCGCGGGTCAGGATGTATTAAGTACCCAGAAAAATACGCCTGCACCCGGTCTGTCACCACAGGCAGCGTTGATGAGTGAGCAGGTATTGTCAGAAGATACCCTCACGATCAGCAAAGCGGTGTTACCGGAATTGAATTTATCCAAGCTTGCGGATGGCGCGAAGGGTGAAATCCCCCGCAGTGAGAAAAAAACCGCAACAAAAAAACCTTCACCTGAGCAACCGGCAACAGCGGCTGCAGAAGCACACCATAAAGAATCTTTTACTCACAGCCATCATGCCATTGAATGGTCGCAGGACCCTGCGATTATGGCGTTAAAAAATGAAATGCGTGATATGCGAGGGTTGTTGGAGCAACAGCTATCCAGCCTGGCCTGGGCAGACTTAAATCGGCGTGACCCACAGCGTGCAAAATTGACCCGCTGCCTTTTGGAGTTGGGCGTTAGTCCGACGATTTGTGAACGCATTGCGGATGCGACCGGTAAACACGACACGTTTGATCATGCCTGGCGTCAGGCATTGGCCATTTTAGCCAATAGCTTGCCTGTTGATAGTAGCGATTTTCTGGATCAGGGTGGCATCATTGCACTGATCGGCGCAACAGGGGTGGGCAAAACCACCACCATCGCCAAACTTGCCGCCCGATATGCGCTGCGTCACGGTAGTGAACGGGTCGCGATGGTAACCACAGATGGTTATCGTATAGCGGCTCACGAACAGCTGCGTACCTACGGTCGAATCCTTGATATCCCCGTCCGTATCGCCAATAACCATGAAGAACTGGTTGAGGCATTGAAATTATTATCGGACAAAGACCTTATTTTGATTGATACCGCAGGCATGAGTCAGCGCGATATCCGTCTCACTGAGCAATTTCAGCTCATCAAAAATAGCGCACCCACCATCAAAACCTACTTAGTGCTTTCGACTAATACGCATCGCGCAGGTTTGCGCGAAATTGCCAAAGCCTTCAGCGAGGTCAAACTCAATGGTTGCATTCTCACCAAACTGGATGAAACCACCAGTCTGGGGGGGGCATTGTCGACGGTTATGGAAAATGATTTGGCAATCTCGTATGTGAGTGATGGTCAGTGTGTTCCGGAAGATATCCATATTGCTAGAGGTCACAGCTTGATAAACAGAGCGGTACAGATTGCACAAGAGACCAATCAGGCATTGGAAAATGAATCCTTAAATCTAGCGTTTAGTGGGATGGTGGCGAATGCTCATGGCTGAAACAATTGATCAAGCAGCGGGCCTTCGGCGAATGACCAAGCCACGTCCGGTACGGGTGATCGCAGTAACCAGTGGTAAAGGTGGTGTGGGTAAAACCAACGTCTCCGTTAATATTGGCGTGAGCATGTCCAGTCAGGGAAAAAATGTGATGTTAATGGATGCCGATTTGGGATTGGCGAATGTTGATGTGATGTTAGGTCTGCACCCTAAATATGATTTGTCACATGTATTAAAGGGTGAACATACTCTGGAAGAGGTGGTGTGTATTGGCCCACAAGGCATCCGCGTTGTACCCGCATCTTCCGGATTACAGACCATGGCGGAATTAAGCACCGCAGAGCACGCCGGTGTCATTAGTGCTTTTAGCGAGCTTACTAATGCACCCGATGTATTGATTGTCGATACCGCAGCGGGTATCTCCGATAATGTGGTGACCTTTTCTCGCGCGGCACAGGAAGTCGTGGTGGTGGTTTGCGATGAACCGGCCTCCATCACAGATGCCTACGCCTTAATCAAGCTTCTCAACCGCGAATATGGGATTTATCGATTCCGTATTATCACCAATATGGTGGGTAGCGCGCAAGAAGGTAGAGCACTGTATAACAAAATTGTGAAAGTAACCGATCGTTATCTGGATGCAGCACTGGATTTTATGGGTGTTGTTCCACAAGACGAATTTTTACGGAAAGCAATACAAAAACAAAGAGCGGTGGTGGAAGCTTACCCGCGCAGCAAATCGGCCCTGGCATTTAAGAAACTTGCCAGCAAGGTCGATAGTTGGCCAGTACCGGCGAGTGCTGGCGGTCAATTGGAATTTTTTGTGGAACGGCTAATTATGGCCAGCCAGCAAGGAACAGGAGCGTCGATATGAGTGGAGCGGTGATGTATGCGGAGGCACAGAACTATGACCAACCTTTTGATCAAGAGGTCGATTTTGACGTACAGGTCAAACAATATGCACCATTAGTGAAACGCATTGCGTATCACCTAATGGCACGACTACCACCCAGCGTGCAGCAGGATGACCTGATTCAGGCTGGAATGATAGGGCTGCTTGAGGCACTGCGTAATTATGATGCCAGCCAGGGTGCAAGTTTCCAAACTTATGCCAGAATCCGTATACGTGGCGCAATGTTGGATGAAATCAGAAAAAATGACTGGGCACCGCGTTCGGTACATCGTAAGGCGAGAATGGTCGCAGAAGTGGTGCGCAATATCGAAAATAGTACGGGCCGGGATGCGCGTGACCAGGAAATTGCCAAAGAACTCAATGTTTCTTTAGAGGATTATCACCGTTTGTTGCAAGAGGCGAGTGGTCATAGGGTCTTCAGTTATGAAGAGCTGGATGTAGAGTCTCACGGTGGAGCAGAAGCATTAACACAAAAAGTAAAAGGTCCACTGGAAGGGTTGCAAACGGCTGATTTTAAACGAAGCCTTGCCGATGCCATTGCCGGATTGCCAGAACGTGAACGCTTAGTGATGACACTGTATTACGACGAAGAACTTAACTTACGCGAAATTGGTTCTATTCTGGGCGTCAGTGAATCCAGAGTGTGCCAGATTCATAGTCAGGCAGTGATTCGTCTTCAGTCAAGAATGACAAAATGGGTAAACGGTGAGTAACGCAAATTGTTAAAAACATAGTGCGTACTTAAGGTAATGAACTAACCAAAGATCGGAGAGCACCTTGGATAACAACATGAAAATCCTCATAGTGGATGATTTTTCTACGATGCGGCGAATCATAAAAAATCTGCTTCGTGATTTGGGTTACACCAATACCATGGAAGCAGATGATGGTCTGACAGCATTACCAATGCTTAAAGGCGGAGATTTTGATTTTTTGGTAACCGACTGGAATATGCCCGGAATGCAAGGTATCGAACTGCTTAAAGAAGTGAGAGCCGATGATAGCCTGGCGAGTCTTCCGGTACTGATGGTGACTGCTGAACAAAAACGGGAACAAATTGTTGAAGCCGCTGAAGCCGGTGTTAATGGTTATATTGTTAAACCATTCACAGCGCAAACGTTAAAAGAGAAAATCGATAAAATCTTCGAACGCATTAATGGCGGAGCTTGATATGACTGACGATAAAAAAAACTCATCGGAGTATGTTGACGACGATGTTCTAGAGCACGCCGAGGACATGGTACGTGCTCTACAAGAAGGAAATGATAGGCAGGCGACGGAATTGTTGGCTTATATTTCGCAGGCTCGTGAAACAGGGCTTTATAATGAAGTTGGAAAAATGACCCGCCAATTACACGATTCTATGAATGCATTTTGTGAAGATACCCGTATTGATGAATTAGCAGAAGATGAAATTCCCGATGCTCGTTCCCGTCTGAAATACGTTATAGAAATGACGCAAAAATCGGCTGATCGATCATTGACAGCGGTAGAAAATACCATGCCAAAATGCGATGCCTTGTCAGGTCGAATCAGTGAGTTGGGAGAGGCCTGGCAAAATTTCAAACGCCGGGAAATGTCCGTCGAACAGTTTAGGGAATTAAGTGCAAAACTGGAAACCTTTTTTGTCGATGCTGAGCAGGATACAAGCTCCATCCGCTCCGGGTTAAATGAAATTATGATGGCGCAGGATTTTCAGGATTTAACCGGGCAAATCATTACACGGGTCATTGAATTAGTAGAAGAAGTGGAAGGAAATTTGATTGAATTAGTCCGTTTGACGGGCTCAAAAATGACCAATGATAATGAAAAACCGAAAGAGGATGCGATAAAAGCGGAAGGCCCTCAAGTGCCGGGGGTTGGAAAGGATAATGTCGTTAGTGGACAGGATGAGGTTGACGATTTGCTATCCAGTCTTGGTTTTTAAAATATTATATAAAGGTTTTAAAAATAATTAAACCAGGAATTCAAGAATATATTGAAACATTACATCGGAGTAGGAAAGGTTAAGTATGGCTATTGATGACGATGTTGAATTGTTACAAGATTTTCTGGTTGAGGCCGGGGAAATCCTTGAGCTGCTTGGCGAACAATTGGTGGACCTTGAGCAGCGTCCTGATGATTCTGAATTACTCAACGCGGTATTTCGGGGATTTCATACCATAAAGGGAGGCGCAAGTTTCCTGAGCCTTCATGCGTTGGTTGAATTGTGCCATCGCGCAGAAGATGTATTTAATGCCTTGCGCAATGGTGAGCGCGCCGTTGATTCACAATTGATGGATGTCATCTTGCCCGTATTAGATGTCGTCAATGACCAATTTGATCAGGTACGAGCAGGTGAAGATCCTACGGCAGCTGAACCCGCGTTATTGGCGCAATTGGATGCCTTACTTGTCACTAACGCTGCTCCTGCTTCTGTCGAAGCAGCTGCGGCAGAAGAAACACAGGATACCGATATTGATGCTGAGTTTGATGCCATCATCGATGCTGCACAGACGTCAAAACAAACACCTGCTCCCACACCTTCTGTGGCACCTGGCGCTAATGACGAATTTAGTGAAGACGAGTTCGAAGCATTATTGGACCAATTGCATGGAGATGGAAAACACAGTGCAGTACCTGCTGATGAACCCATTGGAACCACAGCAGATAAGAAACCGGTTGTCGAAGAATCCGGTGGTGAAGAGATATCAGAAGATGAATTTGATGCGCTGTTGGACCAACTTCAGGCCGGTGGTGGTAGCGGGGTAGCCGGGAAAAAAAGTACCGATGCATCCTCAGATAACGCAAAGCCTGCTGATAGCAAGACGACATCATCAGCCGCACCTGTTGCGAAAAAATCAGAGCCAGCGAAACCCGAAAAAGCAAAGCCAGAGACAGTAACGCCTGCCGTCAAAAAAGCACCTGACGCAGCGACAAAAGATACTCCGGCACAACAAGCCGAAACCACAGTGCGGGTAGACACAAAACGACTTGACGATATTATGAACATGGTCGGTGAACTGGTTCTGGTCAGGAATCGCGTGGCGACATTGGGCTTGGCAGGCCATAACGATGAAATGGCCAAAGTTGTTGCCAATCTGGATGTAGTAACCTCAGACCTTCAAGCGGCTGTAATGAAAACCCGCATGCAGCACATTAAAAAAGTATTTGGTCGTTTTCCCAGAGTGGTTCGTGATCTGGCGAGAAGCCTTAAAAAAGAAGTTAACCTGGAACTGCAAGGTGAAGAAACGGATCTTGATAAAAACTTAGTGGAAGCACTGGCTGACCCACTGGTGCATTTAGTGCGTAATGCCGTTGACCATGGTATTGAAACCCCTGAAAAACGTGAAGCATCGGGAAAACCGCGCCTGGGGACCGTCATCTTAACGGCGGAACAAGAAGGCGACCATATCTTACTGATGATTCAGGATGATGGCAAAGGAATGAATCCTGACGTACTTCGACAGGCCGCCATCGATAAGGGAATGATGGATGAAGAAACCGCCAGTCGACTGGAAGATAAAGATTGTTACAACCTGATATTTGCACCGGGGTTTTCAACGAAAAAAGAAATTTCCGATGTCTCAGGGCGTGGCGTGGGTATGGATGTTGTAAAAACACGCATTGAGCAATTAAACGGTACTGTCGATATCGATTCACAAGAAGGTAAAGGCAGCATTATTCGTATTCAGGTGCCTTTAACTCTGGCCATAATGCCGACGTTGATGGTGAAGTTACTTGATCAAGTATTTGCCTTACCCTTAGCCAGTGTGAATGAAATCTTCCACCTGGATTTAACCAATACCAATGTTGTAGACGGACAATTGGTTGTGATGGTGCGTAACAGAGCATTACCCTTGTTCTATTTACGGCACTGGCTAATTGCTGGATCGCAAAATGAGACGTTACCTGACCAAGGGCATGTGGTGGTGGTCAGTATTGGTGCTCAACGTGTCGGATTTGTCGTTGATCAATTGATTGGTCAGGAAGAAGTGGTTATTAAACCTCTGGGTGCTTTGTTGCATGGTATGACCGGCCTTGCAGGCGCAACCATTACCGGAGATGGTCGAATTTCTCTGATCCTGGATATTCCCGGTTTAATGAAAACCTATGCACGAAAATAGTAGTCTACGAATGGTGTATCGATTATTGAATGTTAATCAATGGATTTTTAGCCCGGTAATACCTTCACTCGTATGATTATTCATTGGTTGACTATTGACGAAATTGTAATGAAAGGAATGCTCTAATGGCTGTACGTGTCCTTGTCGTCGATGACTCACGGTTTTTTCGTCGCCGCGTTACTGAAATGCTTGAATCAGATCCGCAAATAAAAGTGATAGACAGTGCGGAAAATGGCGTCGAAGCCGTCAGCAAAGCGGCTCGATTAAAACCCGATGTCATCACTATGGATGTGGAAATGCCGGTAATGGATGGAATCACGGCGACAAAGAAAATAATGGCGGCAAGCCCAACCGCAATATTAATGTTTTCGTCATTGACGACGGATGGCGCCAAAGCGACTTTTGATGCGTTGGATGCCGGCGCTGTGGATTTTCTACCAAAACGATTTGAAGATATTTCAAATGACAGAGATGAAGCCCGACGTGTGTTGTGCGAACGCGTACGTGCCGTGGGTAACAAACGTGTCAATGCATTTTCGGCAGCCAGACATCCTTCGCCAGTGGCCCGACCCGGTGCTTCACGTGGCACTTTACGAGGTACTTCACCAGGTACTTCACCAGGTACTGGTGATGCCAACAAAGCGTCATCCAGGACGGGCAGTCTAGCGCGTCCTGGGGCAAAAACTTTAGTCAAGGGAAAAACAAAAATCGTTGCCATTGGGACATCGACGGGTGGCCCGGTTGCCTTACAAAATGTCCTTAAAAAATTACCGGCGAATTTTCCGGTCCCGATCATTCTCATTCAACATATGCCGGGTAGTTTTACCACGGCATTTGCCGAACGTCTCAATAACACCTGTTCGATAAAAGTCAGAGAAGCTAAAGATGGGGATGCTTTAGAACCAGGCACTGCGTTGTTAGCGCCGGGAGGGCAACAAATGTTTGTTGAAAAACGGGGCGCAAAAAGCATCGTTCGTATTACGAAAAGTGAGCCGGGCCAAAATTATAAGCCGTGTGTCGATATTACCTTTACATCAGTGGCTAAAAATTATCCCGGAAACTCATTGGCCATCATCCTCACGGGCATGGGGGCTGATGGCAGGGAAGGTGCCAAGCTGATTAAACAGGGTGGTGCACCTATATGGGCTCAGGATGAAGCGTCATGTGTTGTCTATGGAATGCCCGCGGCTATAGTGGATGCAGGGCTCGCGGATCAAATCCTCACATTGGATGATGTCGGTAAAACATTGGCAGCCAGCATTTAATCATGGATATTTTAAGCATCATTGGTCTTCTCGTCGGCTTCGGTGCCATCTTGGGTGGTCAATTTCTTGAAGGTGGCCACGTTACCTCGTTAATAAATGGCCCTGCCTGTTTAATCGTAGTGGGCGGTACTGTGGGGGCTGTTATGCTTCAGTCTCCGCTGAGTGTTTTTATGTCTTCGCTGAAGATGTCACTGTGGATTATTTTTCCACCAAAATTACGCAGTGATGAAGCCATCGAAAAAATCATGGAATGGAGTAATATTGCTCGCAAAGAAGGGCTTTTAGGCCTAGAAGATATTGCTGAAAATGAAACGGATGCTTTCGCCCAAAAAGGCTTACAGCTTTTAGTTGATGGCAGTGAGCCTGAAATTATTCGGCGAGTGATGGAAGTAGAGCTTGATGCAAAAGAGCATTTTGGCAACGAAGCCGCCAAAGTCTTTGAAAACATGGGAGGGTACAGTCCCACCATTGGTATCATTGGTGCTGTTATGGGGTTGATCCATGTTATGCAAAACCTGGCTGATCCTTCCAAACTGGGATCGGGCATTGCAACGGCCTTCGTCGCGACGATATATGGTGTTGGCCTGGCCAATTTACTCTTTCTACCCATGGCCGGAAAACTTAAATCTCAAGTTCATGCTCAGACTCAACTCTATGAAATGATTGTGGAAGGTGTTATCTCCATTGCGGAGGGAGAAAACCCCAGAAATATTGAAACCAAATTACGAGGGTTTATCGGGTAATCGGAGGCATTTATGTTTCCGATACAGAGTGGTTTTTTATGGCCAGAAAAAAGAAACCCGAAGAACATGTGAACCACGAAAGATGGCTGGTTTCCTATGCCGACTTCATTACTCTGCTGTTTGCATTTTTTGTGGTAATGTATTCAATATCTTCCGTTAATGAAGGTAAATATCGCGTACTTTCCGATTCGATTTCATCGGCGTTTGACCCAACCTCAAGCGGCCTTCCTATCAAACTTAACAGTCCGTTAAAAGCTCCAATAATTTCCCGGCCGGCTTTATCAGATTCGCAAACCCAGAATAAATTACAAGGGAGTTCTCCAGCGGTTAATGGTGGAGTAGAGGCCAGCGAAAAAGATAAAATAAATTTAAAGAAAATATCTTCTCGTGTTGAGAAAAAACTCGCGCCATTGATTGATAAAAAGTTAGTAAAAATTAAAAAAAATGACCTGTGGATTGAAATAGAAATTAAATCCAGCATCTTGTTTTCGAGTGGTGTCGCACAACTTCAATCGCGAGCCGTTCCCGTGTTACGAAAAGTAGCAGAAATTGTCGGGGACTTTGAGAATCAGGTACAGGTTGA
Organism: Ectothiorhodospiraceae bacterium; assembly: GCA_002401775.2. GTDB lineage: Bacteria > Pseudomonadota > Gammaproteobacteria > SZUA-152 > SZUA-152 > SZUA-152. The sequence continues at coordinate 15,347 of NVUB02000190.1, read as the reverse complement.
AGGGTTTACCGACAACATACCCATTGATACGGACGAATTTCCGTCTAACTGGGAGCTTTCGGCTGCACGTGCGGCCAGTGTGGTGCACTTATTCTCAAAAGCGGGTGTCAAGCCCAGTCGGCTTTCAGCCGTGGGCTATGGTCAATACAAGCCCAGTGCATCCAATAATACCGCTCAGGGACGACGCAAAAATCGTCGCGTAAAAATAATCGTATTATCCGACGCCATTGCTCGTCGAACAAACCGTTCGGAGCAACTTGAACAAACCATCAGTGCTAAACGCAAGGCCGTAAAACAGCGTTCATCACAGGGAAGTCGTTCAGGTGCCCCCCCCATAAACTTATTGCCACCCGCTCGCCAAACTTCCCCATCCGGGGGGCGTTAACGTGAAGGTATGGTCAGTCGCGAATCAAAAAGGTGGCGTTGGTAAAACCACGACGGTGGTGAGTCTCGGCGGTTTATTAGCCAAAAAAGGCTACCGTACCTTATTGCTGGATATGGACCCACATGGTTCAATGTCTGCCTATTTTAAACATGACCCTGACCGCACTGATAACAGTTTGTATCAATTATTTCAGGGCAAACAAGCTCAAAATTTTGTCTCACCGCATTCCCTGATACATCCTACACCGTATAAAAATCTGTCCTTGCTGCCGGCATCTACTGCAATGGCGACACTCGACAGACAGCTCGGCGCGAGTGACGGCATGGGGCTGGTAGTAAAAAATACACTGGAAACACTGGATGCAGATTTTGACTTTACCTTAATCGACTGCCCTCCGTTGCTCGGTGTGTTGATGATTAATGCACTGGCCGCCTGTGAACATTTGATTATTCCGGTTCAAACTGAGTTTCTAGCGGTAAAAGGGCTTGAGCGTATGCTGCGCACGTTAAGCATGATCGGGCACGCCAACCACAATGTGCCGGAATATACTATTCTTCCCACCATGTTTGATCGACGTACACGCGCCTCTGTTCAAACACTTCGCTCACTGCGTGAAAAACATGCAGCCTGCTTATGGCGCTCTGTGATTCCCATTGATACCCAATTTCGAGAAGCCAGCCAGCTAGGCGTACCGTTAACCATTAAAGCCCCCAATGATCGTGGCTCACTCGCCTATACTGAGTTATTAAATGATTTACTGGAGCCCACTTCTCAAGGGCACTTGCCAGCGGTGATTGCATCAGGTCTGTCTTCATAAAGGTTTGTGATACACATGCAAAAAAAACCTTATGAAACACATACTTTGCTTGAGCCCAAAAGGGCAATACGGGTTTATCTCGATGCACTATTATGTGAAGCCACGTTAACGGCTACGGAAGAAACGCTTTTAACCACCGTTGATGTAGTAACAGACACGTGTGATGACACAAAACAGACGGTGTCTCCTGAACCAGTCATTGAGACAGCGGTTACGACTGAAACAAAAACACCTGCTCTGCCGGTAAAAACGACCGCCAGATTGAACGCATTACGATCAACCGTCACTGCTGAACCTCATATTGAAAAGGCACACATTGCCACTATCGAAAATGAGTCTGCTGAGCCGGCTGAAAAAAATAGTGAAGACGATTCAACAGTTTACCTACCTGACTGGGCTGAAAACCGTTTTCAATGTTTAAGCTTCCAAGTGGCAGGCGTCACTCTTGCCGCGCCATTGGAAAAATTGCACGGTATTTTGGAGTTGACTGAGCAAATAACCGAATTACCGGGTTACGCGCCGTGGGCGTTGGGTTTGTTACCCAATCGTGGACAAAACGTACACGTCGTTGATATTGCCAAAATTATCATGCCGGACAATAAACAAGTCGATACGGTGCCAGCTCTCGAGCGCGTTAATTATTTGGTGCTCATCGATGGTGGAAAATATGGGCTCGTTGCTGACAGTATTTCTCAAGTTCTTACACTTGAGTCCGACGATGTTCGTTGGCGCAGTCAAAAAAGCCGACGCCCGTGGTTGGCAGGCACTGTCATTAATAAAATGTGTGCTTTATTAGAGATAGACAGTTTGTGTTTACAACTGAAAGCCGGACTGACTGAGCCAGAATAAATGTTTAAAACGCAGGATGGATAAGATTAACTGGTATGAAACATGCATTTGTATGGTTAAAGCTACGTTAAATCTCGATGTAAAAAGGGTTAACCAGCCACCATACTGCCATAAGTGACCATTAAATGACGACAAATTGACATTCATTTGTCTCTTGTTACTGATTGCCGGGGTTATTTGTTGGCGAAAGGTTGCCGCCAATGGCAGGTAACCGGTCAATACGGAAAATGAATGCATCAAATGGATGTGAACAAAACCAACCGACTTAAAGGTGGAAACCAAAATGAGCACGACAGCAAGTAAACCCGATAAAAATTCTGATGAACAACTCAGGTGGGTCACGTTTCGTCTGGAAAATGAAAAATACGGCATCAATGTTATGCAAGTACAGGAAGTATTGCGGGTGACCGAAATTGCCCCTGTTCCCGGTGCGCCGAGTTATGTATTGGGAATCATCAATTTGCGCGGTAATGTCGTTACCGTGATCGATACCCGTAGCCGTTTTGGCCTGGGTGGGGTTGACATGGATGATGCTACCCGAATCGTTATTATCGAAGCCGAAGAACAGGTGGTTGGCATTTTGGTGGATAGTGTCGCTGAAGTGGTAGATCTGAACGCCTCTGATGTTGAAACGGCACCGAATGTCGGAAATGAAGAGAGCGCCAAATTTATTCAAGGTGTCGCCAGCCATGAGAATGAGTTATTGATTCTTGTCGATTTGAATAAACTACTGAGTGATGATGAATGGTCTGACATGATCTAACGGATAGCATTGTGTTAAAAGCTTGCAACAAAAAGACAACAGAAAGACAACAGAAAGGTAAGCGCTATGATGAACATACCCTTTAACGCATTTTCGATGGTGGCGGTAACCGCATTGGGGTTTGCGTTGGTGACGTTGTTAATAGGCTATAAACACAATAAGCAATTGCGTATAAAACTGGATCAACAGCAAAATTCTTTACAGACCTTAGCTGCCGACGTGAGTGCAATGTGCTCAGGTGCGGTTAATCTCGGAGAACATTTGGCACACCTAGAACAACGTTGGCAACACCTGGGCCGTAGACAAGACCAATTGGAAATGAGTAATACGGGGCCACAAAATTTTCGCCATGCTAAAAAAATGATGCACAAAGGCGCTGAACTAGAAGAAGTGATGGCTGATTGTGGTATAGCGCGGGGTGAAGCAGAACTTGTCGCCCTGGCCGGACGGATTAAAAAAGCATCATAGAATGATCGTCTTTTGCCTGACAATCGTTCAAAATTGTAAATATTGGCACAACATACTACTGATTCAGTAGAAACAATAATCAAACAAAAAAACCGTCATTCTGGGATGTTTTAGGCCGGAATCTAGTTGCTTGACTATATTGATGCTCTCGCAGAGACGCAGAGCACGCAAAGTAATTAAAAAAAACACCAATGTTTTCTCTGCGTTCTTTGCGTCTTGGCGAGAGATAGTGTCTTTTGTTAGATTCGAATCGCTGGATCCCGGCTAAAGGCACGCCGGGAAGACGGGTGATTTTATATTTCGTTTAGTTTTTTATTCACGTTAATCACTACACTTTATACGTGAACCTAAACCCACAATAAAAAATGTATAGCCGTCATTCCGGCATGTTTTAGGCCGGAATCCAATGACGCTACTGTATAGATAATCTCGCAGAGGCGCAGAGTACGCACAGGAATACAAAAATTCATCAATGGTTTCTCTGCGTTCTTTGCGTCTTGGCGAGAGATAGTGTCTTTTGTTAGATTCGAATCGCTGGATCCCGGCTAAAGACGTGCCGGGATGACGGGTGATTATAAGATTCATTTAGTAATTTATTCACGTTAATCACTACCCTTTATACGTGAACCTAAACCCAACAATAAAAAACGTATAACCGTCATTCCGACATGTTTTAGGCCGGAATCCAGTGACTTGACTGTATTGATACTCTCGCAGAGCTGCAGAGCACGCCAAGGAATACAAATATTTACCCATGTTTTCTCTGCGTACTCTGTGCCTTGGCGAGAAAACGTGTTTTCATTATCGTCAGTATGACGGATTATGGAATAGTTGTTCAGCAGAAATGATTTTTGTTGATTTGAAACGTTACAATCCAACGCAAAGCGCGCTAAGAAATACTTAAAAATCTCTGCGACCTTTGCTTCTCTGCGTCTTTGCGTTTGGTTTTTTATCAGATCAAAGTGTCTGTATCCCGGCTAAGGGCATGCCGGGAAGACGGTTTTATTTACGGTTCATTTAGCCTTTGGCTATTCATGACGGTTATGTACTTTATTCCGATGCTCTATTCCGTTGGCTCTGCGGCAGGGTCAAACCCTTCTGGCATTTTTCCACTTAAAATATACGCAAAGGCAATCACTTCAGCCACAGCGGTATACAGCGGTTGGGGGATTTCATCACCGAGGTCCAGTTTGGATAACAAGTTGATGAGTGCGGCATCTTCTTGAAGTGGAATGCCATGTTCTTTGGCCAGTGCTATTATTTTTTCGGCAAGTTCACCGCTACCCTTGGCAGTAATGCGAGGGGCTTCTTTACCGTCATAATGCAGGGCAACGGCAGTCGTGGGGGTGTGGTGTTTATCGCTCATGCTTTTTCATCCAACCTCTGTTTTTTCATCCAACTTATGCCTTTTCATCCAACAAGGTATGGTGCAAAAAATCTTCGGCCGACGTTTGCACAGGCGCGCTGCCTTCGTGAGCATTTATCGCCCCTACAAAGAGTCCAACTTCACTATAACGTTTTTTTAGCACGGGTAAATATTCTTGAATAAATTGTGTGGTTTTTGTGTTTTCGGACCAAAAGTGGGTACTAATCACACCGTCTGAAAGACTGATGCGAACTTGAATCGGGCCAAGGCCTTTCGGTTCAATCGATAGACTAACCGTCCATAAAGCGGCCTCTTTTTTTGCCTGTTTGCGGGTTTCTTTTTGAATGCAAATTTGAATATTATCGAGTTGCCCGTCGCCGCGCACGGGCAACTCCATTACCCAGGTGCGCTTGCCATCTTCGTCCGGGCTGCTGGACACCAGTTGATTCAGTTGAACACGGGCCAGGCCGCTTTCGACACTGCGTAATAGCTCGGCCATTGCTTGATGAGTATTCATTTGCGCTGTTAATGTGGCCAGCGCCGCGGCTTGAACCTGAGCGGGCAGTGGCGTATAAGGCGTATTAGTGGCTAAAGGGTTTTGAGTTGCCAGCGGTGTTGCGGTGGATTTGGGCGGGGCTTTAATCAAGGCTAAAAGCGACACTAATAAACCCAGCAATCCGCCTTTAAAATCAACAGGAAGTTGCGCACTCAGTGGAATCGCACTTGTTTGCAGAGGCGATGTCAGGGAATGCGCCAGCCTGGACTCAAGAAATAAACCAGACTGCGCGATGGCTTGTTTGACGCCATCACTCGTACGTAAAGAGGCGCTGGTAGGCAGTTGTTCAATAATGCTGCGCGTTAGCGCCACGACGGTTTGCGGTAATGGTAATGGTAATGGCGAATTTACTGATGCGCCGGTTGTGGTCAATCCCGCAGCACCTGCTGCTGAAAGGTGAGATTTGCTCGCAGTAACATTCGTGGCAACCCATGCCAAATTCGCCAACAATGAAGGAAGAGGTTGCTGTTGCGGTAAAGTGGCGCGTAAGGCCAAGGCAATGCTGTCGCTACGGCCAGAGGGCGTAAGCATCTTTAAAGCGGCAAGTGCTCCCGGTGTAACCACTTCCAGCTTGAGCTGTTGGCCGATATTGCCCGGTAACGCTTGTGATAATTGCACGCTGACGCGGTTGCCCGCAAACTCCAGTATCGTTTGAATTTGTGGCGAGACGGAAATGCTGGGTATGGAAGTATGAGGGATGGAGCTGCTGGGTATGCGGGCAAGCAGCTGCTGTCCTACTTGTAAAGGTTGTAATAATAGCTGATTCAACAGGTTGGCTTGCACCGGTAGCGTCACGGTGATGGCAGGCGTATTGCCGGCGGCTGAATTGGCCGCATTGACCACTTTTAATACCGCCATGGCGGCGAGGCTAGAGACCTCTAATGTCAAGCTTTGGCCGGGTGACAAGGGAAAGGGTGCCTGGGCCTGCAATAAAGTACCCCCGATGCTGATGGTGGCTTGGCCCTTTTCTCGTCCTGTTATCGCAGTAGCATTGATCAGCTGGCCGACTTTCCAGGCATCGACCACCGACTGGGGGGATTTGACGAGCAAATCCACCTTGAGCGAGTTTTGAATGGGAGAAATGTCCATAGGCTAGTCTGTCTGGCGGAGTGTTCGGTACTATTCTTTAGTTATCCTTTAGTTATCCTTTTAGTTATCTTTAACTATTAGCCTTTATTTTACTACCCTAGTGGCTGTCTATGTTATTAGCAACCATGGTTAGAGGGTTACTACTGATTCATTGGTCACGGGTAACATACGGGAGTTTAGGCAGAAAAGGGCAGGCTTAAGCTAAAAGATAAGCTAAAAGATAAGCTAAAAAATTAAGTTAAAAAAAATGGCAAAAATGCCGACCTGTTACCTGTGCCATCAATAATTACATTGTCTGGCGGTATACGTGGCACATCATCAGTGCTCACGCATTTTTTTAGACACAAACAGGGTAATGCAGGGTAGTACTAGGCGCTACTAGGCATTACAAGACAGTACAAGACAGTACAAGACAGTACAAGGCAGCACTGAATAGTCATCAGGGGATTTACATGCAGACCAAACAACGCTGGTACACTCGCAGAGGCGATGAAATTCGAGGGCCATTTCCAGCACCTCAAATTTCACGTTTTATTCTGTTGGGGAGAATTCATGATACCGATGAATTAAGCACCGACCAGCATCACTGGCAGAAAGTATCCGATGTTCCCATCCTTGTCCCGGAAGAGCTCAAGGCTGACCTGAAAGATCCCGAGTCCTACGAGCGCCTAATGATCGCCCGTATGCGGGAAGACGAACGTAATTCACGTGACCGTCGTGACGAAGATGTTGATACCAGTACGCCCCCTAAAGAACGCCGTGGCGGTGATGACGGCCGTCGTCAGCACGAAGAAGAAAAGATGATTCGCCACCGGGAAATCAAAACGGCTATTGCCGAGGCCGCCGTGCAGCGAAAAAACCATTATTTTCTGCGGGGTGTGCTCTCAACAATATTGCTCGGTAGTTTGATCTCAGCGGCGTGGTATTTTCAGCCGTGGGAATTAGATGAAACCGCCGATTGCAACGCACCCGCCACCCCCTGGGTGAATTGGAGTAATTGTCTGATGGAAGGCGTAAAACTGGTCACCGCTGATTTGCGCGGGGCGAAATTACGCAACACCAATCTAGCAGGTGCAGATCTGCGAGGCGCTCAGGTTAGTGGTGCCGATATCGCTTACGCGAACCTGGTGGGCGCCAACCTTTCAGGCGTCGTTATGATTCAAAGCACCTTACTCGGCGCCAACCTGCGTGGAGCAGACTTAGCAGGATCAGACCTTTCTGGTGCTAATCTAGGTTATGCAATATTACAAAAAGCAGACCTGAGTAACGCAAATCTCAGTGATGTTGATTTCACCAACGCCGATTTGCAAGGTGCCATTCTCGATACCGCGACATTAACCGGTGCCAAGCTGGACCAGACTATCTGGTTGGATGGAAGAGTCTGCGCCAGAGGGTCAATAGGACAGTGTCAATAAACAAAATACACCGTCCGTCATACTGGCGTAGGCCAGTATCCAGAATGTTGTTAAAGCCACTGAATTTGGCACTTGTAATCTAAAGGTCATAAGTTCCCCAGAGAATGCGCGCTGGTATGACAAAAGAGAAAACCAAACGCAGAGACGCTAAGGCGCAAAGGTCGCAACGGCTGCAAAGACCGCAAAAATGACGGTTATACGTTTTTTTAATGTGAGGTTTAGGTTCACGTAAAACCGGTAGTAATTAATGCTCGCCAAATGCTAAATGAAACGTAAATAAATCCGTCTTCCCGGCAGGCCCTTAGCCGGGATACAGTGACGTTGAGCTTACATAAAACACTTTTTCTCGCCAAGGCGCAGAGAACGCAGAGAAAACATTGATGATTTTTTGTATTCCTTTGCGTACTCTGCGCCTCTGCGAGATTATCAATGCTATAGCGATACTGGACTCCGGCTTAAAACATGCCGAAATGACGATTATACGTTTTTTTAGAAAACTGAAAAACTTTAAAATGAGTCACTGGTATAGCGCGATACCTTGAGTGTGTTAGACCAGTAATTTGCGGGCAGACCTGCTTTTTGTTTGAGATGCTGCAAAAATTGCGTTGCTTCAGGAAGAGACTCCCATACTGCCGGTAAAAAAGTACCACGATGATAGGCGTCTTCCAATAACAGCCCATCGACTCCCGGTCTTATCTGGCTGAGTAAATCTGCCTCGGAATTGAAATGCATTGGGGTATATGGCGTTAGCACAGAGAGGTGAATCTCCACACCCGCAAATTCCTTTTCGGTTAATGGCATAAAACGCGGGTCTGAAAACGACGCCGCATAAGCATTGTGTGCAACATCCTCCACTAATGGCTGGTATGCCGATAAGGTACCAATACAGCCGCGTAGTTCTCCGCGTAAATTGAGCGTCACAAAACACGCGCCGGTCTCGCGCAGCGGGCGAGGATAGCGCGCCATTTCCACGGGAATAAGCATAGCGTGCGCAAGGCCGTATTCCACAGCATCTTTCGCTAAATGTCGAAGCAGGGTGTGTTCCTCTTCGCAGAGATGGAAGGGGGATAGTTTTGTTGCGTTCATACCGATTCCTGCTTTTGTTAATGCACTTTTATTCGATAAATGGTCAGAGAGTGGCGTTAGTGAAAAGCATAAGCGCCATATCCCACCACTCGATCCCGAGGGCCAGCCGTATCACCAGAATTACGCAAATCCAATGTCTCAACCTGTAACTGTCGCTCCCGCGCCAGGTACAACAAACCGGAAACGGGCACACAACCACAGGCATCTTCAGAGTGTACAGCCTCGGCCTGTAAGTTTTCGATCGCATCTGAGGTGTGCGGATCCATGCGCTGGGCGGTGTTGTAATCGTGGAAATGGCTAAGGTCTGAACTGATCACAATAAGTGTTTCCGGGCCGCCCCACAGCCTGGCCAGAACCTCGGCCACTTCTGGAGGGCTGGCATCGCCGACCACCAACGGTAGTAATTGAAAATCCTGGAAGATTTCCTGCAAAAAGGGCAGATGCACTTCCACGCTGTGTTCCAACCGATGGGCCTCATCGCGACAATGCACCTGTGGTAAATCAAGCAAGGAATCCAACGCCGCCCGATCCAGAGAAATGTCGCCCAGTGGTGTCGTAAAGACATCGGCACTGCTGGTGGCCAAGCCACTAAAAGCAACACGGTGAGAAGGCCCTAAAATGACCACACGCTTTACCTGCTCGCGAACCGGGAGTAAGCGCGTGTAGATACTGGCCGCCACCGGCCCAGAATAAATATAGCCCGCGTGGGGAGCGATAATCGCCTTGGGATTGCTGACCTTTGACGTTGACCTTGTGGCAGAATGTACTGGCAGCGATACCGCTTCAGCCGCTTCAGCCACAGATGCAGAATGAAGATAGTCGACAATGGCATCATGCAATTGCCTGGCATCGTCCGGGTAAAAGGTACCCGCCACAGCGGGCTCGCGTGCCTGTAGCGAATGTGTGTGGTTCATGGTGATAATTCTACCGAACCCTCCAGATTATCTATAATCAAAAGTATAGTGGTTTACGACTGACTTTCAGCGCTGTTCCGTTAATAAAGTTTCGCACGGCATAGCGTACTTAACTGTACTTCTGGTGCTCTGGCTTCTGGTGCTCTGGCTTATATGGCACATAGTAGGATTGAAACGAGTCGATATCTGAAATTGCATTTTCTCTTTCGTCATACCAGGACAGGCCCGGCAAGACGATAACTCGTTAACAGGGCAGTATTGACTTTACCGTTCATGAAAAGGAAAGGAAAGGAAATGAACACAGCGGCTTCAGTCGTGCCGGCGCGATACTGGCATCGCTTGGAGGATGATCGCCTGCAATGCGATCTGTGCCCGCGGTTTTGTAAGCTGCGCGACGGGCAACAGGGGCTGTGTTTTGTGCGCGCCCGGCAGGGTGAGCAAATGGTACTCACCACCTACGGCCGCTCCAGCGGGTTTTGTGTCGACCCCATTGAAAAAAAACCCCTCAACCACTTTTTACCCGGCAGCTCGGTATTATCTTTCGGCACCGCAGGGTGCAATTTGGCCTGTAAATTTTGCCAAAACTGGGACATGAGCAAATCGCGGGAAATGGACACTCTGGCCGACAGTGCCGCGCCAGAAACCCTCGCGAGAGCCGCGCGGGAGCTGGGCTGCCGCAGCGTCGCCTTTACCTATAACGACCCCGTGATCTTCCTGGAATATGCCGTCGATGTTGCCCAAGCCTGCCGAGAGCAAGGCATCAAATCCGTCGCAGTCACCGCAGGGTACATCTGCGAAGAACCGCGTGTGGAATTTTATCAGCATATGGACGCGGCCAATGTTGACCTCAAGGCCTTTACCGAGCGTTTTTACCACAAAATAACCGGTGGGCATCTAGCGCCCGTGCTAGACACATTAAAATACCTCAAGCATGAAACCCACGTCTGGTTTGAGATCACCACCTTATTAATCCCCGGTGAAAATGATTCCGAGCAGGAAATTGAAGAAATGACCCAATGGATTCTCACCGAACTCGGGCCAGACGTGCCACTGCACTTCACGGCCTTCCATCCCGATTGGAAAATGATGGATAAACCGCAGACCCCGGCATCCACACTGACCCGCGCACGGGATATTGCCGTGAAAAATGGCATTCACTATGCCTATACCGGAAACGTGCATGATTCCGCCGGCGGGAGTACTTATTGTACGCAGTGCGGAGAGCGATTAATGGGCCGGGACTGGTACGTGCTAACCGGATGGCAACTAACAGACGACGGGCATTGCAAAACCTGTGGCCACCCCTGTGCGGGTGTGTTTGATGGCCCAGCAGGGCAGTGGGGAGCCCGGCGCATGGTCGTACAATTGCGGGATTACGCATAACCATTCACAACACACTGTCGTGAATCAATAGTGGCTATTCGGGAAAGGGTACACTCGGCAATGTCATTACGTTAACAAAAATGCGTTGTTTTGTAGGTTGGCGGTGACGCAGGAACCCCAACATAATTGGCGATGTGCTGGGGTTTGCACACTCACCCCAGCCTACAATAAATAGAATAACCAGCGTAACTTAATGATATTGGGTCACTCGGGGTAAAAACGGATGAATAAGGTATAATCCCGCCCACTATGATGATTCGCTTCACGCATCCACGGAAAATGATCAAACAGACCGCTATATTTTTTCCTATGTATTTCCCCATGCCGTTAATCGCCAACACTGACACAACGGACACAACCGTCACAACATTGAGCCAACATTAGTATGGATTTACTAGCATTAGCACAAGAATGCATCGCAGAAGGCGATGCCCACATAAAGGCCAAACGTACACGCGAATTGGCCGCGCAGTGGAAAAATTTCACAGGCCCGGTATTGCCCAGTGCGCCAGTAACGCCGATTTCTACCCCAGGCAGACCCGAGCGACCAGCGCTGGTTTCCCCACGGGATTTACATCGCCGCAGCCTGCACACCCCGGAAGGCCACGCCGCACTCATCCATTCCATCGCTCACATCGAATTTAACGCCATCAACCTCGCACTGGACGCCGTATACCGGTTTCGTGATATGCCAACAGCGTATTACGACGACTGGATGCAAGTCGCCGGAGAAGAGGCCTATCATTTCCAACTGGTATGCGCACATTTGAAATCCCTGGATTATGACTACGGTGATTTTGATGCCCATAATGGCCTGTGGGAAATGGCCCAAAAAACCGCCGACGACCCCTTGGTGCGTATGGCATTGGTTCCTCGGGTGTTAGAAGCGCGGGGGTTGGACGTTACTCCGGGTATCAGTAAAAAGTTAGCGGATCGCGGCGACAAAGAAGCCGTTGCCATACTGGAAATCATCTTTCAGGACGAAATAGGGCACGTCGAAATCGGCACACGCTGGTTCCATTACTTATGCGCCGAGCGAAATCTGGAACCAGACGCCACATTTCGGGGTCTGTTTGAATTACACATGGGAAAAGTACGCAAAGGGCGTGCCGTCGGCGCCATACATCGTGACGCCAGAATCGCCGCTGGCTTCAGTGAGAATGAAATAGCATTTTTGGAAGGGTCGGGTTAGCAACATCGAAAACGACTGGCCTGAAAATGACAGAATCGAAAAAGACACATTGATCAAGTCTCAGATCACCGATGTCAGGTATGCAGAGATAAAAAATAACAAGGCTATTTGTAAAAAAACGTACACATCGTAAAACACATACAAAACAATATTCAATAATGACAAATAAACATACTGCTTGAAAAGGGTATAAAAAATTAACCTGGGAAGGAACAGTGGAATGATGACGTTAGTAAAGCAAGGGAAAACAGCGCTGCTAAAATCGGCAGCTTTAATCACAGTGCTTAGCATAACAGCTTGTAGCACCCTGCAAAACTCAAACACCAAGACCGCAGAAGAATTAAAAAATGAGCCCGGTACCTTATTAATAATGACAGAACGAAGCGCCGATGACGGTTCCTTCACCACGCGCCTGTTCATTAATGAAGGTTACCTTCATATGTCGGATTCCCGCACTCCCTCCGACTTCATGGTATTTAATCGCACAGAGCAAACCATATACAACGTCACCTCCGAAGAAAAAACCATTCTGGTTATCCGCAAAAAACCTATCACCATCGAGTCACCCATCGTACTGGATTATCAGGAAGTCTCCCAACCTTCCTCCGCCATACCCAGTATTGAAGGAAAAACAGCCACACATTATCTCTTTAACGCCAACGGCAAACATTGTTATGACGCCGTCACAATGCCCAAAGATTTCATGCCAGACGTAGTGGCCGCAATGCGTGAATTCCGCCAAGTGCTGGCAGGCGAACATGCCACTACCGTACTAAACACCCCCAAAGACTTACTGGACGCCTGTGACCTGTCACTGAATGTATTCTACGCCACCAAACATATGGATCACGGCTTACCCATCCGAGAATGGGACAGGCACGGCTACCAGCGTTTCATGAAAGATTACCGCGAAAACCTGCAAGCCTCAGAAGGCACCTTCGACCTGCCCAAAGACTATAAACGCTACTCCATCGGCGACATGTTAGTCGGCAGTGAAAAAAAGAAAGAAGCCATGCAAGAAAATATGACACATGAAGACACAAAAGAAAAAGACATGAAACACGACAAAATGAAAAAAGAAGACATGATGAAAAAAGACATGATGCCTAAAAATGAAAAAGAAGGGATGATGGAAATATAAAAACGGCAACGCCCCTACAATATAGCAATACCCGTAGGAGCAGTTTCAGCCGCGACCGACCTTCTCATAGAAAGAAGCATCTACCATCTCTGACATCATAGCCATACAAGGGCAGAACCAGTAACGGTGGAGCTAACCCTAAGTTGTACTTCGTGCCACCCGAAGCACAACTTAGGGTGAGTATTGACTCTCTCCGGCTCAATATCCCAATAATAACGAGTAGGGTGGGCACGTATTTTGTGCCCACGTCCCGACCGCTACCGACCGACGACAGCAGGCTGATTGCAATGCGGAATCGAATGCTCCGGCACATAGGAGCATCGAGTAGCGGCACTAACACAAACCTAGCAGCCTCCACTGAAACGACACCAATCCATAACAAAATAGAAAAAATACTATTAGTACACACTAATTGGTATACAAGAAAAGAATGCCCTGCATTCAAAAGACGCCGAAAATGTATCTCTGCGACTGATGCTTCTGAAGCCAATACCCCGAAAAGCTTGAGAAAATGTTGTCATTAGCAATACGGCTAACATAAGTGATTGCTTGTTCAGCGGGTTTGTAGGAAGATTTACCCCTGTCAGAAAGATTGGCAGTAACTGTCGAAAGGAATTTCGGTGAATAATTCAAATCACAATAAACTGGAGGAATTATGGATCCTGAAAAAATAATGACCGGTATTTCAAAAGAAATAGAAGCCACCTTAAAAGCACTAGGAAAAGCAAAAACGGCTGAAGAGAAATTGATGCACAGTGAAACTGTAAAAAATTTATGCGAATCACTCGGAGTATTTCTTAATTTAATGAGTGAAATGGTACCCTATGATGAAGATGTCGATGACAAATCAATCCCATTTTAAGTCAATAGCGGTTAAAAACCCCGTAGGGGCGGGTTTCAAACCCGCCCAAACCACTAGTCACCGCCGAAACATCAACAACCACCGAACCTAACTGATTTCTTGCTCGGACGCGCTTACGCGCGCCGGTAAACTTGGCGTTAACTGGCTCGGGGGTTACTAGATGAAGCCGATTATCATTGCAGATTTTCTCAGCGTCTCTGCGATGGTTACCGCGCAGATCACCTCTTTCAGCAACGCCGACGCGCTGCGTGCCGAGAGGCCGATTGAGTGCATCGCAGCGGAAGATGTTACAGCCTATCGACTGCTGCCGACGTCGCAGCAGGTGCGCTACATTGCGTGAAGAAGAAGCGCTATGACGATGCAGCCGCACTTGTGCTGATTGCGTCTGCGTTCATCGATTTCGATACGAGGCGCGTTGTTGATAAGTCGGCACATGCGGCTCGGCAGGCGCTGTTTTCCAAGACTTTCGACGGCCAACCGCCGGAGAAGATGCAGGATATGTTTCTGGCTATTGAGGCGCTATCTCCGGACAGTCCTAGGCATGGAGAGATCTGCCAGCACATGGAGGCAATTGGCCCTCCAAGCTATTTCTCCATGTACATGATTGCGTATGGAATGAAGGTGTTCATCGAACCAGAGGCACCCCATTTGATTGAACCTTTTGATGCAGCATCTGCCTGGATTACGTCATTAAGCGAGTTCACAAACTGTGCGGCATCTCGATAGTCTGCCAGTTAACCAACCCAACCACCACCGAAACACCACCGAAACACCAGCCAACACCGAACCTTACTGACCCCAGAAGAAGCCAGAAAATAGGGCACGTAACATAAATATGCTAATCTCCGTAGCTCACTGTAGCTAACGCTGTGCCCTTAATATATCCAGCTACGTGTAACGGCCAGCTGACAAAAACAACATATACCCAAAAGCCCATGAACATCGAACTCACAGACGAACAAAAAACCCAAATTATAAACTCCGAAGACGTCTACGCCATCATGCAAAAAGTACTGTTGCGCGAAGACATCATCGACCAGGAAAAAGAACACTTCTGGATC
>NVUB02000019.1 GCA_002401775.2 Ectothiorhodospiraceae bacterium | reverse complement strand
CTTCTCGTATTTCTGTGAGACTATCGTTAGGTATGCGCTGCTTAAAAAGTTGGCGATAGGCGGCCTGTCGTTCGTTGGCGGTTTTGTCCAAACGCTTGTACTCAAGGTGCGGGGTTACCAATTCATTGGCATGTCCCTGCGCATTGTAACGGTAACTTGACCATGGGTACTCGGTCGGATGTGCGACCATGCCCGCTCGTACAGGGTTTAGCTCAACATAGCGCATACAAGTCAATAAATAGGCTTCGCTATCAATCAAGGTGGCTTTGTAGCGGCCTTCCCATAGTGTGCCGGTACGTTGATAGCAGTAATTAAAGTACTGTACGTAATAACGCCCCAGCATTTGCATCGCTTTGGCGAGGCTTTGTTCTGTATGCGGGGTAATCAGTAAATGTACGTGGTTGGTCATCAGCACATAAGCATGAATATCACAATCGTGAGTTTTGCAGGCTAACTGGAGTTTTTCAAGATAAAACTGGTAGTCGGCATCAGTGCAAAAAATTTCGGTGCGATTGTTGCCCCGCAAAATAACATGTTGTGGCTGGCCGGGTATTACGAATCGAGGTAAACGTGCCATTTTGCTGCTTCCAGATTTAGTATTACAGGCAATATACTACGTTTCTAATCATATATCAATCGAGTCTGACCCCATTGATCGACCCCATTGATCGACCCCATTGATCCCGATCAAGGTTAGGATCATGGATGGCTGCTTGGTGCTGACCACTGAGTAATAGCAAGAAGCCCCGCAATGCGGGGCTTTGTATTTTTTAATTAAGTGTCTCTGTAGCACTATTCATTTGGTACAAATAAATCCAAGCTTCCATAAAATTCACTTACTAAAAATGCACTTTTTAAGACTTCAATTTTGTCATTGTATATTTGAAAGTAAACGTGCTCTATATTTTCCTCATCCTCATCATAAAACAAAGACGCTTGGATAATATCATTCACGTAATAAGCAATACCTAGATCAACTTTCAAAAATTCTAATGCCAAAACATCCGTTAAAAAATCCTTTATATTTTCAGGAACATTATTTTCAGACTCAAATTCCCAACCGTCTTCCCCGAGGAACTTTAAGGTTTCAGCCGGAACCAAGAAAGCAGCTTGATATTTTCCTTTCATCAGCTACTCACCCCATACCCTAACTGGAATCTTATCTAAACCAGCTTTTCTTGCTGCTTCAGTACGATGATGGCCGTCTTCAATTTCTAAGCGCCCCCTAGAGTTTCTAACAGCATCCACAGGTTGTGATTGGTCAAAACCATTCTTCTGCATGTCTTTCTTAAGACGTTTTACCGCAGAGCCTGAAATTTCATTACGTGTCTGAGTAGGAATAAGATTTCTGGGGTCGACCTGTTGTATAGGCGGATCAGTAGAAATTTTCTTTGCTCCCTTTGCAACACCTTTCTTCACACCCGCCTTAAATACTGCCTTGCCAATATTCTTAAATGTCGGCAGTTGTACACCGGTAGTTTGTTCAACAACCTCACCAGCAAGTTCCTTTGCGATGAAAGCAATAATTGGAATAATAATAACCGGAATTCGCCCATCAGGATCAACAAACTTATAAGGATTATTATTCGCATAAGCATAGCGATTAAAGCTATGAATGTTATCTTCCTGATACCTCACCGGGTCTATTCCGGTAAACCGGCCTAATATCGGGTTATACCAACGTGCTCCGAAATAGGACAGGCCAAAATTTTCGTAGCTGGCCTTGCCGGTATACCAGAGGTTATTTCCGGTACTGTTGTCTGAAACAATTCTGTCACCGTAGGGTTGGTACTCTTCACTCCAGACTAGGCTACCGGTACTGTCGGAGCCCGCTATGGATGAACCTAGAGCATCAAAATGCACGTAGGTTATGTGCTCATCGGCCAACACCGATGTTACGGGCATAACTGCTAGCAACATTAATAGCGCAGCTTGCAGCATCAGCTTCATATTCAACATTTTTTTAACTATCATTCTCTTATCCCCTGTTGTTCTTGTTGTGTTTTATAGAATCGTTATTTTGATTCAACATTAGTTCAACAAGAGATTTGTGATGATCGAGATCAGTGCAGCCTGTGTACCAACAATGGTTTCAGATACGCTATTTTCACCAGTGCGGTAACCGTAGCAAATACTTGGATATGGCGCCGGATAATCGATACAACCTCTCACTCGATAAAAGTAGTTTCCATCTATTTGTTTATTTATAACAGTTGAGCGATTAGTCCCATTGTAAATTAGCTGTGTATCGCTCAAAAAATAGAAAAAATAGGGGACAGACCACAAAAAAATAGGGGACAGACCACGATTAATGAGTAATACAAGAAGCCCCGCACCACAGTTGCGGGGCTTGCAAAATTAACCCCTAATCTTCTTTTTGGCTAGCTCTAAGCCCTGCTCCAAAATAGTAAGATCAATTTTTCTTAGTACCATATTTTCATCAAGCCCTACAGCGGGGAACTCTATTTTAAGATTTTCCACGCCATCATCTTGATTCAACAAAGCAATAAATTTACCGTTGTAAAATATCTCTGCGGTTAGCTCTTCGTAATCACTATCGCTCGACAATAATATTTCAATACCAGAATCACTCATCTACGGCTCCAAGAATCCTTTCATATTTCCGTCACCATCGAATCTAACACCTCGACCAGTATTGTTATCGAAGATATCTTTTCCTCCAAAGCGGTTAGACTTTGAAGTTTGATTTCCGCTTTTCAATATACCATCGAGAATATCTTGCCCTTGCTGGTTCCTTGCAGCAGCATTACCTGTAGATTTAGGGAAAACGCTATCAGATCTATCACCATGCTTTTGCAATCCACGCCCAGCTTTTGTGAGCCCATTCTTGTCTGTTTGCCGTCCAGCTTTCAACAGGTCACCCACTCCTCCCTTTGCAACACCTTTCTTCACAGCCGTCTTAAATACTGCCTTGCCAATATTCTTTACCGTTGGAAGCTGCACACCGGTGGCTTGCTCAACAACCTCACCAGCAAGTTCCTTTGCGATAAAAGCAATAATTGGAATAATAATAACCGGAAGTCGCCCATCAGGATCCACAAACTTATAAGGATTATTATTCGCATAAGCATAGCGATTAAAGCTATGTATATTGTCTTCCTGATATTTCACCGGATCTATTCCGGTAAAACGCCCTAGCGTGGGGTTATACCAACGTGCTCCGAAATAGGACAGGCCAAAATTTTCGTAGCTGGCCTTGCCGGTATACCAAAGGTTATTTCCGGTGCTGTTATCAGAAACTATTCTGTCACCGTAGGGCTGGTAGTCTTCACTCCAAATGAGATTACCTGCACTGTCGGAACCCGCTATCGATGAACCTAGGGCATCAAAATGTACGTAGGTTATGTGCTCATCGGCCAACACCGATGTTGCGGGTATAACTGCCAACAGCATTAATAATGCAACTTGCAGAATCAACTTCATATTCAGTATGTTTTTAACTATCATTCTCTTATCCCCTGTTCTTGTTGTTGTTCTTGTTGTTGTTGTTGTTGTGTTTTATAGAATCGTTATTTTGATTCAACATTAGTTCAACAAGAGATTTGTGATGATCGAGATCAGTGCGGCCGTGTACCAACGATGGTTTCAGATACGTTATTTTCGCCGGTGCGGTAGTTATAGCAAACATTTATATTATAAGTATTGACGGTAAAACACGCCCGTACACGATAATAGAAGGTACCGTCTGCCTGCTTATTTATAACAAATGACCGGTTGGTGCCATTATATATTCGCGCGGCATCACTAAAGGCAGCATCGGTTGCTTCATACAATTCATAGCGATTGAAGGTTACGCTAGGGGGCGCGCCCCAATCTATTGTATAGGTTCCACTGTAGTCTGCACTGGGTACGTTGATGTAGCTTGGTGTGTCTGTCGGAATATTGACTGTTACAAAACCAGTGCTAACAAAATCACTACAGGCAGAACCGTTACAGGCTTGCACTTTATAGATATAACTCCCGTTATTTTTACCCGAAATAGTAATATTTAATCCGTTTGGCTTATAATTTATGGGTTTTGGAAAATCTTTTCTTATGTCTTCATATAACAAATAATGAGTTACTGTCCCACTTGCCGCCCTCCAAGACAATGTGTAACGCCCATCATCATCACTAGCAGGCCATGTCATTGCGCCAGGTACACCCGGTGCAATTTTTACAGAAACACCATTACTACCTGTGGTGAAGTTACTGCATGAAATAGCGCTACAGGCACGGATTCGGTAATAGTACGTTGCATTCGAAGTTGCCTTTCCTGTGAATCCAAAGATATTTCCTCTTCCCTGAAATATTAATGTTTCCTCAACAAACCCGGCGTTAGTTGACTCATATAACTCGTAATGAGTAATGTCACCGCCTCCATAATTCCAATTAATAGAGTAAGAACCGGAGTAATTAACCGTGGGTACCGTTAAGTATGTGGGTGCTGTCGGTGGCACTATATTCACGACAACACCGGTTGGTTCTTCAATAAACCCGCCACACACAAATGGTGAGCAACCTCGCACCCGATAATAATAGGTTCCGTTTGTCTTGCCTGTTATCGTTGCCGCTGTTGCTGAAACCTGTGCTACTAAAGATTCACCACTATAGCGGGCGTTATTGGCTTCATAGACCTCGTAATAGGTTGGCCCACCCGTTGCAATCCTCCATAAAACATTATAAGTGCCATCCTGATCGCTCGTTGGTGCCGATATTGAGGATGGAATCCCAATAGGAATATTCACATCAATATTATTTAATCCTGTTCGGTAATCACTACAACCGGTTTTGTAACACGCACGTATACGATAATAGTAACGGTTACTGCCACGATTACTGAGTACTTGAATCAGTGATGATGTATATGCCGCTAGCGTTTGATCGGTAAAGGTTGGATCCGTAGCTTCATACAGTTCGTAGTGCGTTAGTACGCCGCTGGCACTACCCCATGAAATACTATACGTACCGTCAACATCCAGCGTTGGAATGATAATACCTGCCGGAACTCCGGGCGGTAATTCAACAGAAACACGGTTTGTACCCGTTGAATAGATGCCACAGATTAAGGGCTTACCTTCACATGCACGTACCCAGTAATAGTATTCGCCGTTACCTTTACCCGCAAGCACCTTGCTCAACCCGGACCCCTGGTAGATCAATATGGCCTTTGTAAAGTCAGGACTAGCCGATTCCAATAGCTCATACTGTGTTGACGACGTTGCATTTGAAGGAACCCACGAAACGGTATAACCACCATCGTAGTCAACTGAAGGAACATTGAGATTGGGAGGTATAACGGCCTGATTTTTAACGACGGCAATAAGCTTACTGTCTAAGTAAGCATTCTCTTTTAACCACTGCCCTGATGGGGTGTACTCTCCCATTAGAATGCCACTCTTGTTATACAAGAGATGAACCGTTTGACCACCCTCGGTCTTAGTGACCATGCTTTGATTTCCATCATATTGAAAATCTGCAATGTCATTGCTATTACGGCTGACGTTTATCAGGTCTGCGGCATCATTAAATGTGAAGCTATCGACGCCATTACCAGAAATATTTCCATATGTGTCATAAGTAAAATTATGATTGATGCCACCGCTTGTTGACTGAAGCTTGTTATTAGAGGCGTCGTAGGTGTAAGCAATATTTCTTCCACCAATATTCATGGTTTTTATATTGCCGCCAATTTCATAACTGATGGTACCTGCTCCCCAAATACCACTCGCGGTCGCCAACCTGTCAACACTGTCGTAAGTCATTTTCCGCGTATAGCGACTATCAGCAGTATTGGTTATTTCTGTTATATTCCCATTGTTATCATAGCTATAGCTCAGATTGATATCACCATTAATGATTGGTGTCACGATGCTGCTCATCCATTGACGACTATTTTGCCCTAACTGGGTCAACACACCATTTGCGTACAGTAGGGTGTTTGGCTGTCCGTTAGGGTAGTAAGTGATGTCGGTAATAAAAGGGTCGACCTCCGTTTGTCGCCCTTTGGGGTCTGTTGAATAGGTGACTTTACGCCCACTGGGGTAAATTACAAAAGTTACGTGGTCTAACAATGACATGCTGTAGGTCAACAAATAATTTTGGCCGCCAACTGTTAACTTCTCCGTTCTCAAATTGTCATTACTGTCGTATGTGTATGCTCGTGTTGCAGCACTCGTTCCTACAGATTTAAGGTTACTGTTTTTGTCATACGTGTAAGTAACATCAGGCGTAGTAGCCCCAGGATAGTTAACTGTTTTTAGTCGATGCAATCCATCGTATGTAAAGTTCGTTGTTCCCGAAGCACCAACTTTACGGGTTGTCATATTTCCTACACTATCTCGACCATATGTGGTTTTATTCGTTTCAGGGTCATCAATAGTGTAGAGGTAATGGTTCGAATAATAGCTATAAGTTCGAGTTTTTCCATTTTGAGAAACCGTCAACAATTGCCCAAGGTTGTTTCTCGTCATTGTTGTCGTTATAGACTCCGGGGACTGAATTTTCATCAAGTCTTGTACTTCTGGCTCACCGAACGACCTATATGTATAAGTGGTACTGTTTCCTTTTTGATCTTTTATGGTGACTTTATTGTTGAGTTTATACGTATACGTGGTCATTCCACCCCCGGAAAAGGCAGTGGTTTTTATTCGTCCAAGATCATCGTAGCTATACGAGATACCCGTTGAAGAATTCGGATATGATTCAAATAGTTTTTGCCCCAGGGCGTTATAATTGATATCGACTACAGAAGTATCGCCACCTGTTTTCGTTACTTTTGTTGGGCGTCCAAAACCATCGTAATCTGTATCTTCTGAGTAGGTGTAGCGAGTTAACGTTCGCTTGTTGGATGTATAATCAATCGACACAATACTGTTAATTGGTCGCTGGACTGAGTCAATTCTATTCAGTGAATCGTATCCATAAGAAGTTTTCTTTGACTCACCATTCGTTACAGAAGCTATGGTTCCAGTTGCATTAACAACCCGGCTTATTGATACGCCTTCTAACTGAGTTTCTGAACGTGCAATACCATTTTTATAATTACTGTAAGTTACTTTTTTTGAAGCAGGATCAGTTACCGTTGCTATATCTCCCTTACTTGTGCTTGTGTTTGTGTAAGTATAGGTAGTTGTAGCACCGTATCGATTTACTGATTTGATATTACCATTGGTATCAAATGTGCGAGAAATCGTTGAATTTCCTGTTAGCCCCGTTAATGTTTCATCGTCCAATTCATGCAATATCCATTTTGCAGTATTAATGTAATAGGTATTTGTTCGTGTAATCGAAGCATTTCCTGCTTCCACAACTTTACCTGCATTTCCATACTTATCGTAGTTGGCAAAAGGAAAGGTTGTTGTGTAATCCGTACCATCCGTATTAATAATTTTTTTCGTTAATAAAGGGGCATATACTTCTGTGTCAAATGCGTTAGACAAAACTCTTTTGGATCTAAAATAATTTTCATCAGAAATTCTCTGTCCACTCCACGTATATGTTTCAACCTGAATATCGCCAATACTTTTTTCCAACAATACCCCGACTTTCCACAGTGAATTTATTCCATCATTGTCCGCCGCTCGTGCTCCGTAATGTTGGTACTCTATATCCCCATTGGGGGTAGATATTTCTGTTTTATCAAACGTAGAGCCTGGCGTATATGTATATAGCCATGTTCCGTTATCAGACGTTGTTTTTTTAGTGACCGACGTTGTTTGTCTTGTGTCACCAACTGGCCCAAATGACTTATACCCATAGGTATAATCTACATAGCCGGTCGTTGGGTAGGTCATTCTTTTTATAGAATATTCACCCGCTCCACTTCCAGTATTGTACGAATACTTCCATGTCGTTCCATCTGGTCTGGCAACGGAATCCAAATAATAATGCTCTGTCCCTACACCGAACACTTTGGAATAGTTGTATCGCCACGTTTGGTTATTTGAAGTGATTGTGCTGAGCCTTACACTATTACTGGTGCGGGCAGTGTAGCTATAAGTGACTGTACGGTTATCGCTGCTTGTCACTGAATTGATTAACGTGTAGCCCGCCGCATTATTTTCATAGCTTATATTGATATAATTGCCGTTGCGGTCGGTAATTTTTGTAACGTATAACGCGGTACCAGCATTATTAAGCCACGCCATCTCGTATTTAAGACCTTCAGGTGACCATACAGCTAAGCCATTATGCGTCCCAGACCCGTTTGAATAAGATTGGCAATCAGCTTTCCAACGCTGCTTTGTTATATACGAATATGTTTCCGAAACACCTTGGTTAACGGCATCAAAAAGTAATTGCTGACTCCCGTCTGGTAACCCCAAGGTTGGATTGTCGGAAGAATTTACTGGATCGTTAGTACAGACATCACTGCCTGCTGATTTCAATACACGACCAAAATGCATTGACCAACCGACGCCGTATGGTGACCGCAAACCAAGTGGATCCGGTTGTGCATCATGTAAGTTTGCATATGATCGCTGAATGATGATATCCAGCCCGCCATTTCCCGGAATTTCTGTATCAACGTGCTGAATATTTAGTGTGCCACTGAAAGGGTCTATTAGCTCATTTGCATTTTGATTCAATAACTCACGCGCCGCAGGAATACCGGCTTCTTCGTAGTAATCAGGCATATCTTCTGCCTGTAGAGTCAACGGTAATACAAAAATACCAAATACGATTGGACGCAGTATTTTATTCATTTTTTTCGTCATTATTCAATGCTCTTTGTATTTTGTGACTTAATATTCAGTGATTTAAGTATTTTTTTATAGGTATCTGTTGAATGGGTTACTATACATAGATAGAGACAGGGGCAAAAACAGACACCCATATTAACTGTTGGCAACCCAAGCAAGCAAGTCCAACATCCATTTTTCAAGGAATCACACAGGTTAAAGGAGTTAACCATGCCCAAGCCCCGTTATGCTCAAATCTCGCTTGAGGCTACGCCTTACTATCACTGTGTGTCACGTTGTGTTCGACGCGCTTTTCTGTGTGGGAGTGATCAAGCCTCCGGAAATAGTTATGAACATCGAAGGCACTGGATTGAAGATAAGCTGTTAGAGCTGGCGGATATCTTTGCTTTGAATATTGCTGCTTATGCCATTATGTCTAATCATTACCATGTGGTGTTCTATGTGGACCGGGAAAAGGCTGAAAATTGGAGTCAAGCTGAAATCATTCACCAATGGCATCAATTATTCTCAGGGACACTGTTCTCTCAGCGCTTTTTGAGAGGAGAAGAACTGAGTAAAGCTGAACAAAGGCTGCTTAATGAAAACACAGAGGAGTGGCGCAAGCGATTGATAAACATTAGCTGGTTTATGCGAGTGTTAAATGAATCCATTGCCAGGAAAGCCAATTTTGAAGATAGCTGTACAGGGAGATTCTGGGAAGGGCGGTTTAAATCACAAGCGCTATTAGATGAGTCAGCCTTAGCTGCGTGCATGGCCTATATAGACCTTAACCCTATTCGGGCGGGTATGGCCAATACTCCTGAAGAATCAGACCATACCAGCATCCAGAAACGTCTCAACAAAGCACAAAAAGCCGCTCAACCCAACCATCCGCAACAGCAACAAAACCAATTACTGATCTTTGCCGGAAACCCCAAAGAAGATATGCCCAAAGGGCTGCCTTTTCGGTTAACCGATTACTTTGAACTGGTTGATTGGACAGGCCGAATAATGCGAGATGATAAACGCGGGGCTATTCTAGAAAACACACCCCCATTCTGAATCGACTCAACATTGAATCAAAACACTGGTTATACCTCACCCAAAACTTTGAAAGCCCCTTTAAAGGAATGGTAGGAACCGTCAGCAAACTCAAAGAAGTCTGTAAGAAACTCGGTTATGAACGAACGCCGGGTATATTTAGTTGCCAACAATATTTTCCTGGCTGACCAATCAAACCTCCCAACGGCGGAATGCCGATCAGCTGATAGCTGAGAGTTACACACGTCCGCGTTTCAGTAAATTGGTTATGTCAGCCCACTTTCGCGCATATTTCTGAGTGGAATCATTAAAAGGTTATGCAAGGGCTGTAAATGAAAGCGGATATAAAATATTAGTGGTGCTTTCCTTAAGATGGCTGTCCTGTTTACT
>NVUB02000189.1 GCA_002401775.2 Ectothiorhodospiraceae bacterium | reverse complement strand
TGAACACCTTGTTGTTTTTACTTTAGTTATCGCGATAGGGTTTACCCTAAGGTTGCATAAAATTACGTACTTTGAACGTGCCTCAGAAGTGGTGTAGTTGCTTATGATTTGAGGCCGTCAGCGACATGGATGTCGCTGTCGAGTTTACAGGGATTCATTTATTAAGGAGTACGCGTGCCTCAAATTATAAGCAACTGCACCACTTCTGAGGCACGTTCAAAGTACGTAATTTTATGCAACCTTAGGGTAAACCCTATCGCGATAACTAAAGTAAAAACAACAAGGTGTTCATCATCCACATTACCAATTCTCACACGCGGTAATTTTCCAAAAGTCATTACTTTACAAACCGGCCACCCGAGGTACCATAGGAATTTTTCACGCATGAATTCCCAAGCAATCCATACCACTCCTCTTGCTATATATAAAATAGCGCGGGCCAATATTTTGAACAAACCTTCAACAACATCTTCCATAACAATATTTTAATGGCCCCCAAAAAATAGCTATTTCTATTAACATAGAGAAAAATGTTTAATGTAACAATCACTGTTGTCCCGTTAATAAAATGCCGCACATCGTAATACACATTATATCCAAGAATTTCTGTAACTACGCTGCATTTTGGCGAGAAAATATGAACGGGAACAATTAAGCATGACTTTCGGTCATTAGAGCTTTCAGTCCATAGTGGTAAAGTTCAACATACACATATTGATAACGTCATTATCGTGGCCAAAAAAAAGGCGGCATATGCCGCCTTGCGTTCAATATTTTTAGCCCATGCTAACAACCACCCACTACCACCACTACTGGGTCTCCAACACTGTCGGCATCATAGGTCGCCCGACATGTAGTGCTTCCACCATTTGTCGGCGTATAGGTCGACGTTGCTCCCGAGTGGTCGACGGTATAACCGCCGGGGTCTGGCATGGCGATACTAATGCCACCGACTGCCTGGGTTGGCCTGCCACCTCGACCGGCCAGGGTGTTTTCGACCAGTACCGCCACTGACTGGCCATCCATCGTTATCGTGCTGGCGGCATTGTTACCGGTCACCACGTATTCGGCCCTTGCTAAAGACGCTGCGGACCGTAATCCACCGGCAATACCGTTTAAACTGGCAATTCTTGCATCTGTAGTAACACCGATAAATTTCGGTAATGCTATTGCCGCTAGCAGACCCAGTATGACAATCACAACGACCAGCTCAATGAGCGTAAAACCAGCTTGTTTCTTCATACTAAATCCTCTATTTCAACACAATCAATCACTTGAATGGGCGGTCTTCACCAGACTTACCCCTATTAAGCCTCATCTATAGGCCATCGCTTTCATGCTATTAACGACTTAACCCTCGATAACCTTGAGTTTTATGATTTTTTGCGCCGGAATTTTGCCCGAATGACACTGCTGGTCGTTTTTTCGGAAAGATAGCCTCCTTACTCACCAAAAGTATTGTTCGGCATAATTTCCTTAATACATAGCTTCCTTATATACATAGTTTCCGGAATACACAATTTCCGGAATACATGGTTTGCGGAAACAAAAAATCCCTCGACTTGCGCCAAGGGCTTTATATCATATTAAGACCACAATTGAATAGTGAGTTAATACTTCCATGAAGGACAGCATGCCTATACCGGTATGTTCCAAAAGCAACGAGGATGCACTAGCGTAACAATCCGATCTGATAAACATACACTACAACACCCAATCAGTAATGTGATGCTGCAAGTCGTCGGCAACTTTTTCACTGACGACCTTCCCTCTTACGGATATGCCCGCGTTATGGACACTGGCTGTTTTTCCGCTGGTCAGTGGGTGCCAATCAAACAGAGGTTTGTCTTCGGCTAACAAACGATACGCGCAGGTCTCCGGCAACCACTGGAATTCCGAAATACGATCTGGCGTTAACACGGTGCACTCTGGTACTTTGATTTTTCGGTGGACATAATCACTGCATTGGCAAGTGTTTATATCGAGTAATTTGCAAGCCACATTGCATACATAAACTTTACCGTTATCTTCATCTTCCAGTTTGTGCAAACAACATTTACCACAACCGTCGCAGAGCGATTCCCACTGAGATTGCGACATATCTTCAAGTGCAATGCTTTCCCAAAAGCGCTCCATTAGTGGCCTCTTCGCCAGGCATGGAAACGCTCTACCCACTGTAATAACGATTCCGGTTTATGCTGCCGCTTCCAGACACCGGCAACATATTTATTGGCTTCAGCCAAGGTCGGGTAAATATGAATGGTGCCTAAAATTTTATTCATTCCCAAGCCCCATTTCATGGCCATCACAAACTCTGCAATTAAATCTCCTGCGTGTGTACCGACGATGGTAACCCCCAGTATTTTGTCTTTACCTGGCACCGTTAACACTTTCACCAGGCCATGCGCTTCACTGTCGGCAATGGCTCTGTCCAAGTCATCAATACCATAGGTACACACTTCATAAGCGATGTCATTTTCCTTTGCTTCTAATTCATTGAGCCCTACACGCGCTACTTCCGGGTCAGTAAATGTTGCCCAGGGAATAACAGAATAATCCACGCGGAAACTTTTCAACGGGCTGAACAAGGCGTTGACCGCCGCATACCATGCTTGATGCGCCGCCACATGGGTAAACTGATAAGGGCCAGCGACATCTCCGCAAACATAAATATTAGGATAGTTTGTCCGTAAAAACTCATCGGCTTCTACGGTGCCCTTTGCTGCTAGCTTTACTTTGAGTGCTTCCAGCCCGAAGCCTTTTACATTGGCTTGACGGCCTAAGGCAATCAACAACTGATCAAAGTCTATGCTCACTTCACCACGCTCAGTATCGCAGACCATAACCCTTTGACCGTCTTTCATTTCAAAACGTTTTGCCGTGTGTGCCGTCAACACTTGCACACCGTCCTCTCGAAACTGCTGCTCGACCATTTCGGCCACTTCTACATCTTCCCGTGGCAATACATGTTTACCTCGTTGCACCAGTATCACTTCACTGCCTAAACGTTGAAAACTCTGTGCTAATTCACACCCTATGGGGCCACCGCCCAATACCAACAATTTACGCGGCCGCTCTCGAATATTCCACACGGTGTCTGATGTCAGGTATCCCACATCATCCAGGCCCGGTATCTGCGGCACTGCAGGTCGCGCACCGGTTGCGATAATAATATTTTTTGCCGTCAGTATTTTTCCGTCCACTTCTATTTCATAAGGCGAAATAATTTTTGCCTGGGCTTGCACAACATCGACGCCCAATCCGCTATATCGTTCTACGGAGTCATGAGGTTCTACCTGCTGAATGACACGCTGAACCCGCTCCATTACTTCGCCAAAATCAAATTCTACTGTGGTTTTTTTAAACCCAAATTCCTTGGCGCGTTTTGCGTAATTCAACATTTTTGCGGAACGAATTAATGCCTTGCTGGGGACACAACCGGTGTTGAGACAATCCCCTCCCATTTTGTGTTTTTCAATCAGCACCACTTTTGCTTTTACCGCCGCCGCGATATAGGACGACACTAATCCTGCTGAGCCGCCACCGATGACCGCAATGTTGTAGTCGAAGGTTTTCGGTTTTGTGTAACCTTTTAAAACCTTGCGCGCTTTAATAAAGCCCACCAGTTTTTTTGCCAATAACGGAAACAGGCCCAACAATGCAAAAGATAAAATCAGTGCGGGCGACAATATACCCGACAAGGAATCCAGCGCTCCTAATTGACTCCCGGCATTGACGAAAACAATGGTGCCGGGCAACATCCCAATTTGACTGACCAGATAAAAGCGCCAGGCTTTCATGGGGGTTAAACCCATCACCAGGTTGATCACAAAAAAGGGAAACAGCGGAATCAGACGCAAGGTAAACAGATAAAAATCGCCTTCCTTTTCGACCCCGGCATTAATGGCCTTGAGCTTGTCCCGGAATTTATTTTGCACGGCATCGCGCAGAACAAAGCGCGAAATAATAAAAGCAATGGTGGCACCAATGGTGCTCGCGAATGAGATGACCAAAAGTCCTGTGGCCAAACCAAATACAGCACCTCCAGCCAGGGTCATTACCGTTGCGCCCGGTAGCGATAATGCGGCGACGGCAACATAGATTAAAAAATACACGGCCAATGTGGCGTACTTATTTTCACCATAAAAGTCCAGAAACGCCTGACGCTGTGATTTGAGATAGTCCAGGGTCAGATATTGACCAAGGTCAAAAGCAAAAAACACGACCACCAGCGCTAATACCAGCACGACAACCACTGCACGAATGTTTAACATCGATTTCATTCAAATTCCTTTGGTTTACTAATGAATCAGTAGTATTTGCATCAGATGGCTTCTTTTAAACGTCTCCCAGTCTCAATACTTGCGCATCGGTTACAGCCCTTTGTGGGTGGACACATCGACACATTGAGTGGCGTATAATAGAAACGGCTGCTCGCAACGACGGCCCGCAACTACCATCGTTCGTTCACGTTCCAACCTTGAGGCCCTTATGACTACTCAAACAGACAGCCAAGAATCCCGCATACTTGCCATGGTTAAAAAAGTGCTCACCGATATTGCCAAGGACACCCACACCTCACAAGGTATGCGTCACCCACTTTCGGACAATACGATCAACAGTATGCGCTCGTGCCTGGAACTTATCGTTTCCCGCGAGGCGGAGCTAAACGCGCAGGATGGCAATGTCTCCAGCAGTAAACCGCATTTCGTCGACGAACCCCAAAAAAATGTGGTGGTACAGCTGGATACGCGTAAACCTGACGCTAAAGCCTAATGCATATCGGTGGACAATTCCCGTCCGCCTGTTACTCATTTCAAATCACCATAAACCCCTATAACCGACTATAAACTGACATTTTTCCACATAAACCGGCGTTAAAGAAAACCCTGATTTTGCCGATAAAGACAGCGGATATGGAGATATAACTCTCCTATAGATTCAGCTGTTTTTTATGGAATTTCGGTGCGCTACGGGCAACTGCCGCGTTCCGTTGCGGGGTTGTATGTCGTATTTTCGCTTAACAGGTCATTGTCTTCATCTGCTAGTTTTGATGTCAATTTTTATCCTCTCTGCCTGTGGCGGCGGGGGTTCCGGTGGTGGTAGCCCTGATAATTCCCCTGACATTAATCTCTCCCGCATCGAAGTCACCCCCACCATGCCCATGCTGGCTAACGGCACCTCCCTTGAGCTCACCGCTACGGGTATTTACAGCGACAGTAGTCGTCGCTCCCTGACTGGTGAAGTGACATGGTCATCCAGCAACGATAGTTTTGCCAATGTGTCCAACAATGGGGGCGTTTCAACGTTAGCCCCCGGCACAGTGACCCTGCAAGCCAGCCTCTCAGGCATCACGGGAAGCACTGACCTCACCGTCACCAACGCCACTCTCACTCAGTTGGAGATCAGTCCTGGCAGTGCCGCCTTAGCGATGGGTTCTAGCCTGAGCATTTCGTTGATTGCACGCTATAGCGATAACAGCACTCAAACTGTAGGGTCTTCAGTAAATTTGAGCGTCACTGACACCGACATTGCGACCCTTTCTACGCCCAGTCCTGATTCAGGTGAACGCCAACTGACGGGGCTTGCGGAAGGCAGTACCCAGCTCATTGCCAGTCTGGGAGCCATTAGCACCCAAATTACTGTCACCGTCAGCAAGGCCGAACTGGTATTACTGAGCATTAGTCCAGATGCCCCTTCCCTGGCGCTGGGAACCACGGTCAATGTGACGGCCCAAGGACAATATGGGGATGGCAGCACCCAGACTCTGACTTCACAAGTTAACTGGACTAGTGCTGACACGGGCATTTTCACCGTAGACGCTAGCGGTCTGATTACACCACAGTCTCCCGGTAGCGCAGTACTTACGGCCAGCCTGGTCGGAATAATCACCACCCAAACCGTCATTATTAACAGCGCCAACCTCACCAGCATTGACGTCACTGCTGATACCACGTCTCTACCTGTGGGGGAGCAGCTATCCCTCGTTGCCCTGGGTCGTTACAGTGATGGCAGCTTGCAGGATATTAGCGAACAAGTAACCTGGCTCAGCAACCCCGTCGATCGGCTCGCCATTAGCAATGCCAATGGCAGCCAGGGATTAGCGACAGCGTTGGAAACAGGCGCGCTTACCGCAACGGCCATCCTCGGTGAAGTGTCTGGCCAACTCGCCCTGACCATAAACGCGATTACCCTGCTCAGTATTGAAATTTCCCCTCCCAATACACGACTGGCCGCGGGTACCGCCACACGTTACCTCGCTATTGGGCACTATTCCGATGGCAGCATTCAGGACATTAGCGAACAAACCAGCTGGTCGAGCAGCAATAGCGCGTTGGCA
Organism: Ectothiorhodospiraceae bacterium; assembly: GCA_002401775.2. Classification (GTDB taxonomy): domain Bacteria; phylum Pseudomonadota; class Gammaproteobacteria; order SZUA-152; family SZUA-152; genus SZUA-152. The sequence goes on along the minus strand of NVUB02000189.1, from coordinate 1,781 downwards.
ACCACCAGCAATGCCGTAGAAAACCGAGGCCTGACACAAGCCATATCGACGGGCAACCTCACCATTACAACGACATTGGGGGCCGTCAGTGGGAATACGTCGCTAACGGTCACGGCCGCACAATTACTGTCCATCAACGTGCTGCCCTCTGAACTTTCTCTGGCGGCGGGCGCACGACAAAACCTGCAAGCAGAAGGCAGTTTTTCAGATGGATCAGTACAAGATCTCGATGGGCAGGTGGTCTGGGCATCGGATACACCGGAGGTTGCCAGTGTTTCCAATGGTGCGCTAACGGCGCTGTTACCGGGCAACACCCGGGTCAGTGCCAGCCTGTCGGGTATCTCCGGTAACGCCAGCATTACGGTCACTACTGCCACACTGAGTAGCATCCAAATCAGCCCGGCTAACCCAAGCCTAGCGGCAGGGACTAATCTGCAACTCCAGGCTACCGCCCTGTATTCCAACGGTTCTCAGGAAGATGTCACCACGCGAGTCACTTGGAGTAGCGCTGACAATGCCCGGCTTCGTGTTGAAAATAGCACAGAACGCCAGGGCCGACTTTCCGCGTTGGCCATGGGTAGCATTGTGGTCACCGCCAGCCTGAGTGACGCCACGGGAACCGTGAGCGACAGCATCTCAGCCAGCGTAACCGATGCCAACCTCACGGGGTTGCGTATTCTTTCGAGCAAAACAAGCCTGGACAGCGCCGAGCAAATTCAGCTCACTGCCATGGGCGATTTCTCTGATGGCAGCAGCCAGGATCTTACTGCCGACACGGTTTGGAGCTCGAACCTCCAAGCCTTGGCTTTTGTCAGCAACCACGCAATGTCACAAGGTCTTCTGGAAGCCGTTATTGGCATCAGCGGTACTGTTACCATCACGGCAAACTACGGCGGTTTTAACCCTGCGCTGGATTTTGCCATTAATAACACTCCCCAGCGTCCCATTTCTCTGGTGCTTCTTGCCACGCCCAATGTGATTCGTAACGATGGCGTTGATAGCACCACCTTGGAAGTCCGAGTACAAGCCGCAGACCCCAGCGCTACCGTTGCTGATGGCACCGTCGTCAACCTGCAAATCAGCCAGGCGGGCAATGTGCTTTCCAGTGAAAGTCTGGTGACATCTGGCGGAGTCGCCAGCACGTTCTATTCAACGACACAGACGGGCCTGTTACAACTCCAGGCTACCATCGACACCACCACTATTAGCAATAACACCACGTTGTACACGGCTGATAACATATATGACGTCATCGCACTGGGAGCCTTCGCCGATGCCCAGACCTCAGGAACCACCATACTCAGTGGCGGGCGCTTTGGATTTTTCCTCTACAATTTATCGAATCGGGACTTTCCATTATTGCAATTTGAACTGAAAAACGGGGCTGACATCCTGTTAACAACATCATCTCCCATTGACCTCAACGGTAACGTACTGGCAGGTGGATTACAGATGGGCATCATTGTTACCCTCAGCACAGACATAACCGACCAGGGCATTGAAGCCAGATATTTCCTCACCGACCCCGCCACCGGGAACCCGGTCACGGCCAGTGTTATTTTCTCTGCGCCTTAAGGCTTAAGGACTAAGGACTAAGGACTAAGGACTAAGAAAAACTTGGCTTTTGTCCTTAGATGCTTGAAGTTAAGACATGTAGATACTCTGTTGAGCGTCAAGAAAAAATCGAGATATTTCTCCCGTTTCCCTCTGTTTAACTTTCCACTGGAATGACATAAAAGCGAGTCCCGTCGAAAGATTTACCTGATTTTAGCATCCCATGG
>NVUB02000188.1 GCA_002401775.2 Ectothiorhodospiraceae bacterium | reverse complement strand
TTTGGATAGAAACCATAACCAGGGAACCATGACCAGTTTGTATTCACGGAAACCACTGGATTTGATTTCACCGAAAGAAAAACTTTTAACAAAACCATTAAAAACACGTGCGTGTTGATTTTGAATTTTAACGGTAATTTGCTTACCGATAAGATCCCCAGGTTTAATTTCAAGATTTAGAGAGAGTGTGCTTAACTGAAATTCGAAAAGTGCTGAGACAAACTCAATACCGTCGAATGATACAAGCAATAACTCGTCCTTACCCAATGGTGTATCAACAGCGATGAGGCGGCTGTCTTGAGTAAAATCACTCATTTATTAAAACCCTCTAAAAATATAATTAAATGATAAAATGTTCAAAACTATCCTTACAATACCTTTAGGCAGTGGAAAATACAATTTTCGTAGATATCATTAATAACATTCTCAACATCAACTATTTAGTGATATTGTAAAATTGTGCTCAAAAAATCCTTAACCTCCCCAAGGCCGGGGTAATAAAACTACAAGCGATTTAATTTATATATTCAAATGGACACTTAGCCATATTGCTCAATTCAAAACCATCCTCTAAAAACAATACATCAATTGCTTTTATTAGCCATCGTTCATCAATTTCTACGTATTCAATATTAAAAGCTAAAGGAGTTTCATCACTATCAAAACCATTAATAGTTAAACACCCAACACCACCATCAATTTTTTCAAAGCGGTTAAAGGTACGTACCATATAATCTTTAAATAAAAGCTGACCCGAAACGCTTGGGTTATTTAAGTTTTTATTTTTCAATAAAGACGGACTAAAATATAAAGGAGATAAATCCTGTATATTCCCATCATTAGCGACAAGCGTATAATTTGAAAAACTGCTATAAAGTGTCTCTTTTGTTGAAACAGAGGTACATGCAGTAACAATCAGTACAGCTAATATCAAAAAAACCTTCATCATCTATTTTCCATTATTTTTTTGATCTTCATTTCAAGGCTTTTATTTCTCCCTTTAAGTGCTCTAACTGCGATACATAAAAAGCCGGAACACTCAGTAATCAGCGCCTCCATATCAAAACTTCCACTAACAGTTAAGCTAATTATCTCTAGCGTAAATGTGGCGCTATAACCAACCTTCATCCCGCCTTCATTACTGAAGTTAACCCTAATCCTTCGTATTGCAACTCCAATATTTTCAAGTACAGGGGCACCACTAAAAGTAAACGACCCAGCAGCTCCCGAGAGTGTAACTTTGCCATTCTGGTTCACAGTCAATTTAGCCTTACCTTTCTGGGCCATTATTTGGGTTGTTAAGCCTTGATCTTTAGAATAGGCGAGTACCATCAGCTTTGCGATAGTAACCTTAAGTTCACTACGTTTTATACTCATTTCATTTTCACCTTTATAATAATTTTACCCCTAAGACGGCTGTCTTGAGTAAAATCACTCATTTATTGAAACCCTCTAAAACATAAATAATATAAGTGACGTACTCTAACACTGCTCGTAAAGGTCACTCTTCACGGAAAAATAAAATCAATCGTTCATTAATCGATTTATCTTTCACCACACCCTCATAAGTTGCCGCTAATTGCTAACATCACAAGTAGTTTCAGACTCATAACCAAGGTAGTAGTAGCCCTGCCATAAATTACTACTATTATTTTGGTTTGATTTTTTTAAACTGTATAAAACACCTTCCGTGGTCGTACAATAGTCAAAAACATATTTATTGACTTGTATTGTTTCATCTACCACAGCGATACCGAGATTAATCGCTGGTTCAGAGTCAATTAAATAGAATAAATATCCGTTGTCAACATTAACTGTCCGTCGGTCTTCAAGCAGAGGGAAGCATTTTTCCCCGTCTTTAGCGGCTCCGATTACTGAAGCACTAGAAATAATTTGAGGCTTACCTAACTGGACTATTGTTAGCTTATCCCCAGTTAAGACATTTGAATTCTTGATAGCGTAGCAATTACCATGCAACCAGCCTACGCTACTCTCATATGCAACAGCGGTAGTTTCTAATGGACTTTGCCCGTAACTTTCGGCTGAACAAGCAACAATAAATATTGTGCTAAATGCAAACCCTAAGGAGGAGGATTTAAACACATCAACGCCCATTGAATGACCAGTGTGGGGCATCCGTTTTTAATTTTTTGACTCCATAAGATTCACCAACAGTATGAAGGGCCGAATTAGTATTCACATTTGACATAAAAGTCAACGATGCTTCAGTACCATCTTTTTTCTTAACTTTTATGGTACCCGCCCACGTCAATGTCATATCAATTGCTTTACCATTAATGTGATTACTTGTCATTGAAGGAGGATTAATACTCCTAGGAGGAACAGCTAACCCAAAACCAGTCACCATAGCGAGAGCGCCAGCTTTACTTTTTTTGACATCACCGTGATCCCATTTAATATCTACGCCATTCATTTGTATTGCATCCGAAGGCTTACATTTTCCTTGGGAAATCATCCATGACCAATGAAATAAATATGCTCTTATATCACTTCTTTTAGTGGTTGAAACACCCACCTTAATGCCAGCACCTTCTAGTGCTGTAATAAAATCTTTAGCTTTATTTCTAAATGATGGGGTAAGATCAAAAATTTTATTACTATTTTTAGCGTGGGCATTTGCCCATGCAACCCAATAGCTTCCACTTTTAGTTGGCATAAACACCCCCTTAAATTTAATGTCGCGCCAGGATTATCATGGCAACATAGAACGATACAGTATCTGGTTAATGCTGCTCATTAACGAGCAGCATTAATACCGATTGGCCTATAAAGGAGTTGCTTTCGCTAAGTCGTAACCGGCACGTTGTGGACTGCCCGTTTTATTGGTGGAGTCATGGTCTTTGTAGTTGATTTCGCACTTGGAGAAACTCAGAGTGAGCTCCTCTTCAGGTTCCGCATCACCTTCAGCAGAAATGTGGTAGCTACTAACCAGGCAATCCTGCAAGGTGTATTCCATAAACTCTTCAACACCTTCGCTTCCAGTGCGGGTGAATTTAAGGATAGCTTGTTTACCAGAAGAACCCGCCACTGACTCTTTAAACAAAGCAGCCACGGAATTGTCGGCTTCTTTCGTGAGGCTCACTTCTGAAATATTTGGCTTGCCAACTTCGCGGTTAGCCATTTTACCAGCTTCCATTGTAATTGGACGTGAAACACCAAAGCTTACTGAGCTGATTTTTATGCATTTTTCAAAGCCTGCAGCTGTCACGTTTCCTTCAATTCCATCTAATGCAAGGTATATTGCCATTCTTATTTTCCTCTTTACGTCCTGTTGATAAAAATACTGTCAAGATTTCAACAAATGATTACAAGACCATTAGGGTGTAATCAACGATGTTGCCTTAACATCTAGTGAATATTTTCTATTATTTTCCGGGTCTTGCTAAGCCCCGCCAAACAGCGCTGATTATATCAAATCCCGGCCTTATTTATGTGAACTATTCACATAATATGATCCTTTATTGTTGTTTTTTTTGACATTTCACATTTTAAGATATAGGTAAAATGTCAAAATCAGGGATCATTCTGCCATAACCCTGAGCAGAACCCGCAAATACAATCAATATGTAATAAGACCATTACATAACATGACCAACACTAAAAGTATATTAGTAGATACTGAATATCTTTAGTAGTTAGTACTTTGTAAATGTGTTTATTGATTAATGACTGCATAAATCAGGGCTGGAATGTGACGAACAGGACAGTAGTAAGAGTGTCTATAACACTAAAAGCTGTACTGCATGTCAAACAGCAGTCTCGACGGGTCTGCTTTCGGTTGTTGATCGGTATTTTTAAACTCATCGTATATACCGTAAGCCACCTGGAGATTACCGCTGAAGCTATTGCCGTGTGAAAACTGGAGGCCAAAGCCTATATCTGAGATCTGTCCTGTCGAATTTTTTTCGTTGATGTCGATGGAATATTGTTTACCGTACCCATAATCAAAAAATAAGAAGGGTTTAGTGAATTTTTTAACATCAATCGAGGAAATATTAAAATTCAGGAAATCCGGGGCGGAAAAAATCCAGTCAATACCCGTGTAAAGTGCATCATCAGCGGTAAAAAAACTGGGTGAAAATCCACGAGCACGGGCTGGCCCCGCGAGGGAAAAACGTGCGATGGATGATAAGTTTGCCCCTGCGTACTGCAGGTTTGATCGGAAAATGATTCTGGAAATACTGTCAGTAAAGGGGACCTTTAGGAAGCTCAGTAAGGTGTATTCTACTGAAAGAATATTGTAGTCTTCTTTTTCTTTATTGGCGACAAACTCATATTTGCCTCTTGTGATTTTTACACTACCGGCATGCAAACGTTTATTCACATCATCTAATAATTCCAGATTATAGGTGACTGACAGGTGGAGAAGCTCTTCATCGAGTTCATTATTACGATCGAGCGTTTGCCCTATCTGCAAATCCGACTTTATGTTTTCAGCCCTGAATTCATAGCTACTATTTTTTATACGCCCACGATCCTGGATATAGCGAGCGTAAAGCCCCAGCACATCCACTTCTCCATTCAGGCTTACATCCGTTGTCACTAGCGATTGGTCGACAACAAACTGGTTTCGCGAAGAGGCTATACCGACACGTATGCGAGGACTGAAAAAATTACTTTCAAAGGAAGACTGCCAGTAGGTGGTATTATCCGGTGATTTTGCTTGTAATATACTTATTTTTGTATAGTCGGCAATAGACAGTAAATTATTCACTTGGTAATCGGCATAGAACCGGTATAAGCCAGATTCATCAGTCCCGTGATTATCGGTTCTTAGGTTAAAGTTAAATCGGGTTTCATTTTTGACATTAATATTCAGCCGGGTGTCTCCCACCTGACTACCCGGTTCAAAATAACCATCTACATTGATGCCGGGAAAGCCATTAATGATAAATAAACTATCTTCAATGCGTTTATTGGTGACAGGTTCATTCATGAGATCGTCAAACACGGAATGTAGGATGTCATCGCTGTACATATAATTGCCCTGGATGGACACCTCTCCCAGTATGCCAAGCAATAAGGTCAGAGTGACGACGCCCTCTCTTACTCGCTGCTTAGGGATAAAGGCTTTCGCAAGAATAAAGCCGCGCTTACGATAAAAGCGGGTGATCTTATTGGCGACAGTTTCAATCTGCCCCAGGGTTACACCACGCTTACCGCGTTGCTCCCGAATCAACCATACCAGTTTTTGAACCTCTAAAGGCGAGACATGCCGTTCCAGCGTTTCCTCTTCAATATCAACCAGCATGTCTGAAATTTCGCCCAGCTCATCGATGGTGTACCCGGACTCCAGCAGTTTACCTTCGCCCATAATAACGAAACGTATGCTCTCTACTAAGCGGCCCAAAGCTTCTCGGGTAATCCCTAGCGCTGGATATTCGACGAGGCCTTGAATTCTAAACTCTGAAACTTCCAAACGGGGGCCCGCCGTTGGATCGGCGGATCGATTTTTTACCGCGGGCACATCCAGGTCTCGTAATAGGGTTTTTTCTTCTGCAAGGCCGTATTGTTCAACTTCTGGCATTTCCAAAAATTCTGCGACGGTGACAGAACTGAATATACATAAAACAATAAATATCAGTTTTTTTAAAAAGGCCAAATTATTCATTAATGCACATATTTTGTTAGCCGTCAGAAATTAATCGGTAAAAGTGTAAGGATCGGTATTCGGGGAAAATGCAAAAAAAACTACGACACTATTTATGGAGAGATAATGTTATTAGCCATTTTTTTAATGCGTCTGTTTTCATTCTCTTCTTCTTCATCGTCCTCATTCACACTGCTGTAACGTTGATCGACCGGTAATAAAATGGCGATATCATCATAGTTATAGTTCCGAACTTCGGTGAATATGGCTTCATCGACTTCACCAAGAGTTTCAATATCGATCAGTTGTTGTCCAGAGAGACCGGCAATACCATCAATGACCAATAAGGCTAAATCTGCACTGGTTGTGATACTTCTTGGTCTGGCTCCAATGTAATAAACGGAACCCTGGTTGGCAAACAATGTAAATTGATTATTGACTCTTATCCGGATTGGAGTATCTCGTTGACCAAACTGAACAACACTGTTCACTAAAAAGTTTTCAGCAATAATATCGGCTTCACTAAAACCAACGCCCATGGTGGTGACATTGTTTGAACTATTGCTGGTAATGGCTACGCTGCCCTTGTAGACAGAATCATCAATCAGTCCTCCATAATTTGCGTTGATAGCCCCACTACCGTCTAGCAAGTTCAACGTAATGTTGCCAGAATTGTTCAACACGATATCACCATAGTTCAGCAAGTTATCAACCGTCAGATTACCGCTGTTGTTGATATGGATCTCACCTGTGGTTGCCTCCTTTCCTTCACTAGAAGCATTAATAATGTTCAATGATGATGTTGTGGTATTAATGGCACCAATAGCGGACGGCGCAAAGCCTGAACCCGGTATGAAATTAACACCACCTTGGCCAATACCGGTCGCAGCGGTCAGTATGATGGCCGTTGCGGTCAGGCTGCTGGATTGATCAACAATCGCACCTTCACTGGCGTTCAGCGTGATCGTTTCGGCATTCAGAGTGCCGAGGGCCATATCACCAATCGCGGAATCATTGGCCACAAGCCCAACGTTGGACGTGATGGATAATGCTCCGGCAACGTTAGCAGTGGCAACCGTGATTCCATTCATCTCATTAATACTGCCTTCTCCCTTTAGCGCATTAATGATGACGACGTCAAAATCATTGCCATCACCTTCTAATACAATACTACCGCTGTATGACGTTAAATCGGCAACACCCGTAAGGCTGGCATCTTTTACAACGATGGAACCGGTATTCGTAATACTCCCTTCTGAGGTTAATGTCAGGTTCTGAGCAGCGACACTGGCTAGATTTGTTTCGAGGGTATTGTTGAGCACAATGTTTTCGCCAGCCAGGGTGATATCTCCAGCCAATTCATTGTCACCGGATGCATTTATGTTATTCGCTTGTAGTGAAATCTCCGAAAATGCACGGATATCCCCACTAAGGATTATGTCATTGCTTGCGACGATGTTTGCAACATCAGAAAATAGATTATTATCAACCAGGGTGACGGTATCCGTTGCGGTCATTGTGGTTGTTCCCAAAAATTGATTTTGCCCCATTAAGGTAATGTTCGCACCATTAAGGTTGAATGGGGAATTACTGATCACATTCCCAATAAAGGTCATATTATTAATGGCCGTTAGATTTGCCACCTCCAGGAAGTTATTAGCACCATTCAGGTTGATGTCATTTGTTGCCGTAATATTTGTTGCGCCAGAAAACTGGTTATCGACGGCCAAGGTGATATCCCTTGCTGCCAACGTTGCGGCATCGGATGCAATGACGCTGCCCGTAAAATTAAGAGTGTTTGTCGCTGTTATGGTCAGTGCTCCCATGAATGTATTGGCCATATCAAAGGTGGCGTCATTGGATGCTGTGAAATCACTGATGCCTGAAAACTGATTTATTCCCGATAATGTGATGTCTGTGGCATTAAAGCTTATGGAGGACAAGGCTGTCAGGTTTTGTGCAACATTGATATTACCCATCGCAATGAGTGTGGTAACCGGTGCTGTACTATTACTAGGTGTACTGTTACCAAGTGTACTGTTACCAAAGACATTCACATTATTAAGGGTAATGTCTGTGCCCGCCGTGAAATTATTGGTGCCCGTAAACTGGTTAGCCCCTTCCAGAACGATATTATCGGCGACCAGGGTCATATCAGATGTTGCGGTAACATCTGCATCAAAACGAATCGTGTTATCTGCATTGATACTGGTTTCACCGTCAAAGTTGGTTATGTCGTTGAAAATAACGTCACTACTGGCAATCATCGTTGTGCTGTTGGTGAACTGATTAACGCCTATCCACTCAATGTTATTTGCAGTGATATTAATCGTAGCGGCTGAAATAACATCACCTTCAAAGCGAACATTATTGACCGACGTTATGTTAGCCGTACCGTTGAAGGTATTTGGATTATTGAAGGTAATGTCGTTGCTTGCACTAAAGGTGGTTGCGCCGGAAAACTGATTATTGCCGACAAATACGATATCGTTCGCAGTGATATTCATCTCGGTAGTGGATTCCACGTCATCCTCAAAACGAACATTATTGATTGCTGTTAAATTAGCTGATTCGTTGAAGGTATTGAGATTGCTGAATGTAATATCGTTACCCGCTTCAAAGGTAGCCGCCCCAAAAAACTGATTGTTACCCGCTAACAGGATGTCATTCGCGGTGACGTTCATTGTGGCGGTTGTTTTTACGTCATCTTCAAAGCTAATATTATTAATGGCGGTTACGGTAGCCGTACCGTTGAATTCATTCAAATTCTGGAATGTTATATCGTTGCCGGCGTTAAAGGTACTTGCCCCAGAAAACTGATTATTACCGGCCAGTAAAACATTATTCGCGGTCAGGGATAAAGGCAGTGTTCCCGTTATATTGCCGGAAAAGGTAATATTATTGTTTGCAGTTACTGTAGCGGTATTACCGAATAGTGCATTCCCTGTGAATAAGGCATCCGTAATAGCGGTGAACACCGTTGCTCCCAGGAATTGATTATTTCCCGTTAAGAAAATACCTTCTGCTGAATCAAGAGCCAACGCACCATTTATGACTAAATCACTGGCACTGGTTATTGAACCTGCAAGGGTGACCACATCGAGATTACCGGGTGTATTGGAAATACTGGCAATATCGAGTGCATTATTTTCACTCAGAAAAATAGAACCCGAATGATTAACCAACGCAAGTGAATTAATATTGGTACTTAACCGGTTGCCGGCGGTTCCTGCCCGATTGACATTATTGAAGGTGAGTAGATCAACGCTTATCACTGGAGCCCCGGTTTCTGTTACGCGGTCTGCTGTTATGGTTAAATCACCTGTCAGGGTTATATTGTCAGAAATATTCAGGTCGCTGCCATTAAGTGCGGAAACAATAATACTGTTTTTACTACCGGCAAGGTAATCAACCGTCGCCGTTCCCATTAATGCTCCGAAAGTGTTGGTGCCCAGGTCTATAATATCCGCAGAGCCTGAACTGTTAATCGTCAGACTTGTGGTTTCAATATTGTCATTGATACTTTCCGCGCCTCGAAAATTAACCGCAAACGTAACTCCGCTACCATTGTCATAATTCAATTGGTCATAACCGCTCATATTAGGTGTATACGACTCGGTATAAATGGACGCTAGGCCGGTTATGGTGATCACGTCATTACCTACCACCCCACCATCAAAACTGACTTGTCCTGAAAGTGTTCTCGTTTCACTTAAATCAATACTTAATGTGTCGTTACCACCATTGCCATTTATACCCGAGGATATAGAACCATTACCGGTAATCGAAAACCTGTCGATACCACCGCCACCGTTGATGGTAGAAAAACCGGAGAATGCGAGGTTTTCACCGGAGTCATCACTTACGCTACCGGCATTTGTCCCCGTTATAGACCAGGTTGACACTACATTGGCTTGCGCATTGATAATGCCATTTCCATTCTGTGCCGTAACACCTTCAAAACCACCGACATCGCTTCCAACCGTTATATTAACGACGGGACTGGTATCAACAATAAAATCAGTACCATCACCACCGATCATATTGGTAACATTACCACCAGAAAGCGTGAAGGTATCATTTCCGGTATTACCGTCTACGGTAACGATATTACCACCGCTAATACTGAAAAAATCGTTACCCGCACCCATGTTGATGAGGTTTAACGAGCCAGTAGAAACTGTAAATTGATCTACCGCCGATCCACCATACACATTAGTGAAATTTGAAAATACGGTAGTGCTACCGTTGTAAGCTACCGTTCCCTCGTTGATACCCGTTACTGACCAGTTATAATCGATAGGGTTTGCAGGGTTAACCGTACTATCGCCCATTAATGTATTGGTATAAGCACTATTGGCGCTGATATCTTCTACTTGATATACATTAATATTGCCGCTGACGGCATTACCCATCTGTACGGTGACGCCGGCTAAAGTGGTAATGTCTAACGAATCATCTCCACCCATACCATTGATAAGACCCGAGAGACTTCCACCGATGGTATTAATCGTAAAGTCATCCGCTTCACTGCCACCTGAAATATTAGCGAAGTTGCTGAAAACCGTTGTGATTGCGGTTAAATCATCCGTAACAGAACCACCGTTACTGGCATCAATCATCCAGGTATTGGGGCCTGTGTCTGCCATTAAGGTATTACCATCTACATTCCCGGAAGTACCTGTGGCATTAATGGTTTCAACATTGGTTACCGTGTAATTTTCACCGGCAACAGTGGTTGCTGATAATTGTACGGTTTGATCGCCCACACTGGTTAATGTCAGAAGATCTGTTGTGCCTACGCCACCATTGATAACCCCCGTGACGGTACCGGAGATGTTAATGGTGTCGTTATCATCACCGGTATATATTGTATTTCCGGTTCCGAGCCCTGCCACAGTACCCGTTACGGTAATCGTATCGATGCCTGCTCCGCTGGTCAGCATCACGGCATTGCCATCAACCGTAATATTATTACTGCCATCACCCACATTAATCGTCGTCGCGATACCGCCCAGGTTAATGTTAATGGTGTCATCGCCGGTACCGGTGATAAGCGATCCGCTGACGGAACCATTAACAATGACACTATTCGTACCGTTACCTGCATTAAGGCTACTGATTACTGCATCTATCGTGAAGTCATCATTATCGATATTACCCACAAGGTGTGCAAAATTGGTGAATGCAACCGTAGCTCCTGTGTTTAAGACAGTCCCGGCGTTATCCGTGTCAATACTCCAGGTGTTAGTGCCGGTATCAGCACGTAAGGTGTTTCCGGCGATATTAGTGGCATTATCGGCATTGATCATTTCGACATTGGTCACGGTATAATCTTCGCCATTACCGACGATGCTACTGCCTAACTGCACGATGCGGGGACTCGTGGAATTGATGATGAGTAAATCAGAATCCCCAACATTACTACCCCCATCAATGACACCACTCACCAGTCCGGAAACGGTAATCTGGTCATCATCGACACCGGTAACAAGGGCACCCAGCAAACTTCCCGTGGAGGTGATTGAAATAATGTTTAACCCATTTCCGGCATTGATCGATGTGGCGCTACCGTTAATCACTATCGTGTCGTCATTGATACCCGTAGTAATGTTAGTCGCACTACCATTGATCGTTATATCATTAACACCATCTCCTGCATTAATGGTTGAGGCGTTACCCCCTACATTAATAGTGATGGTGTCGTTGTTAATGCCAGTGAATAAGGTGCCCGAAATACTACCGGTGCCATTCACTGTCACCGAATTAATCCCGTCGCCTGCGTTAATGCTAGAGATGCCAGCATTAATTATAAAATCGTCCTGATCAATATTGCCTTCCAAATGCGCAATATTAATGAAGTTGGTGCTGTTTAATTGACCGTCATTATCGGTCCCGGTATTAATCAGCCAGGAATTGTTACCGGTGTCCGCACGCAAGACATTTCCTGCGCTGTTACTGGCAGCCAATGCATCGATCATTTCGATATTGGTTACTGTGTAATCTTCACCATTACCAAGAACACTCGCGCCTATTTGAATGGTACGTACGCTGGTTGAGCTAACCGAGAACAGATCAAAATCATTGGTATTGGTACCGCCATCGATAACACCACTCACACTACCTGAAACGGAAATTTGATCGTCACCCTCAGCAGTACTTATCGCATTGGCAGAACCATTTACTCTGACGATATCGTCACCATTACCAGTGGTTATTGAACCCGTCACACTGCCAGCAGCGTTAATAGTGATGTCGTTAAACCCATTGCCCGCACTAATACTGCCGACGCTTGCATTAATGATAAATACATCTCTGTTAATATTACCTTCCAGATGAGTAAAGTTACTGAAGTTGATGTTGTTAATGATGCCGTCATTATCAGTCCCAGTATTTATCATCCAGGAGTTAGTGCCAGTATCGGCACGTAAGACATTCCCGGCAATATTGCTGGCGCTACTAGCATCGATTAATTCAAAATTTGTAACCGTGTAGTCTTCTCCATTATTGAGAATGCTGTTACCAAGTTGCACAGTGCGGGCACTTGCAGAATTAATCGTCAGCGTATCGTTGTCAGAAACGTCAGTACCGCCATCAATAACACCCGTAACGGTACCCGAAACGGTAATTTGGTCATCACCACTTGATGTGCTTATGGAAGCTGCACTTCCGGAAATATTGACAATATCATTATCGGTACCGGTAACCAGTACGCCCGTCAAACTGCCATTAACGACGATGATATTATTACCATTACCGGCATTAATGGAAGAAGCGCTACCACCACTATTAATAGTGATAATGTCATCACTGGTCCCAGTAAGAAGAGCGCCCGTAACACGGCCAGAAGCGCCGATGGTAATGACGTTGTTGCCATCCCCCCCGTTGATACTGGTAACAGTGGTATCGATATTAAATACGTCAACTGAATTACCACCGATGAGTTGTTGAATATTACTCAATGTCGTTACTGTTGGCCTTAAGCTTGCCGATATGGTGACGGAATAATTCAGATTGCTGGCGCCATTAATGTTCCAGGTATTATCGACATCACGTGCTACAAGGGTATTCATACCACCCGAGCCACCGTTCATACTTCCATCGAATGCACCATTAGTAGGCCCGGTGCCCGTTCCATTGGTAATGGTGAACGTATCATTACCATCGCCACCGATTAACGTGTTGAAGTTTTCAAAGGTAACCGTGGCAGTACCGTTAGATACGGTGCCGTCATTAAGCCCGTCAGTGGGTGTCGCATTAATGGTGACGAGGCCAATTTGCCAATTATTCGTAGTACCATCCCACGCGGTAATGGATGACGTTAAGGCTCCGACTTCTCCATAGTTACCAATAATGGTATCAATACCCGAGATTGTATTGAGATCGACAACCACATTCCCCACGACACCGCTGTAATCTAGTGAATCAGTACTACCCGGTGCACTGTTCAAACTCTCAAAACCAAAAAAACTGACGCTATTACCACTATTAGTAACCGTGCCATCAGTGGCATTCGTGAGTGCCCAGGTATTACCCGATGTATTAACGGTCAACGTGTCATTTTCGCTTCCGCTTACGTTAGTCCCACCATCAATAATAGAACTGACAGAAATTACCCCGGGGGAGGCAATCACAATACTGTCGTTATTTTCGAACAGTCTGATAACTCCCGCAGAACCACCCGTGTTGACCGTTACGTTATCGACACCATCACCACCCGTGATATCGCCACTCACTGAACCGCCCGCATTGATAATGACGGTATTCGTCGAAGTAACACCATCACCCAGGTTGATAGTAGTCAGTGCAGTGCTAACATTAAATGTATCATCGCCTGAACCACCCACAAGACGGGTGAAATTCGTAAATGCTGTGCCACTCACAGTATTACTGCTTACCAGAATATCCCAGGTATTTGTACCATTACCGGCACGTAAAATATTACCGGTTGCTGAGTTTGTTGCATCAATCGTTTCAATATTGTTTACCGTAAAGTTTTCCGTGCCCGTGGCAACACCACCCAACTGTACGGTTTGATTACCCGCAACGGTAATCGTTAATTTATCGGCAACACCAGCACCGCTGTCAATTCCGCCATCAATGACACCGGTTACCGTCCCAGAAACGGTAAAATCATCATCACCGCCACCGCCATTGACTGAGGTTACCGTACCGTTAATGGTAAACACATCATTGCCAACCTGCCCATTCAGGGTACCAATGGTGCTTCCCGCATTAACGTTGAACGTATCAACACCAGAGCCCCCGTTTACTATGTCAATATTGGTAAATGAATTGACGTAGGTACTTCCAGAAGTGACGGCTACACTGTTTGTGCCGGCAATAGTCCAGGTATTAGCACCATTTAAACCTGTCAGTGAATTAATACCTGCTCCACCACCGTCAATAGACGTTAATGAACCCGCGCCACTGATCAGGAAATTATCATTTGCATTATTTCCTGTGATACTTTCGATGCCATTAAAGCCTAATGATATTGGTGTTAAAGCGGTACGATTCGATTCGGAGGTGAAAATTGCACCTCCGCCAACAGTATTAATTAACCAATAATTGTTTTCATTGGCGGCGATCAGTTTATCACCTGTGGTTTCGGTTAGAGAGCCACCATCAATTAAGCCAATGGTTAACCCTGTGCTTTGGATGTTAAACGTGTCATCCCCTGCATTACCACTGAGAGTGCCACCACCCACCGAAGCTGAGATATTGAAAATATCATTTCCACCGCCACCAGAGACATTCCCAGAAAAAACGGCCGAGATATCAAAGGTATCAACACTGGCTCCGCCATTGAGGGAATTAATGTTAGAAAATAGGCTGACGTATGAGCCACCACTTGTTAACCCCAGGCTACTTGATGCATTAATGCTCCAGGTATTGGCCGTTTCACGCCCCGTCAGTGTGTTCGTTCCCGCGCCTGTTCCACCATTAATTTGAGCAATGGTTCCGGTTACGCCAATCAGGAAATCATCAATGCCTGAATTCCCTGTCAGGTTTTCGATATTTGAAAAAGCGACTCTTGTAATAGTGCGAGCACTATCTGAAAAGACCGTTCCGCCATTCGCGCTGTCGATTAACCAATAATTAGTTTCATTCGCCGTTGTTAGAATATCATTACCGGCACCACCACTCAGGGTGTTGGAAAATAAAATACCGGCGCTTTGAATATTAAAGTTATCAGCGCCCTGCCTACCATTAACGGTGCCGGTAAAACTGGCCAATCCCGGTTGAAAGTTAAAAACATCGGCACTGGTATCGTCGGTCCCTACACCGGTACCCTCTACACCGCCATTAATCGTCCCACTAAAATCAGCCGTAATGTTAAAGGTATCTACTGCCGTGCCGCCGGTGAGCACCCCAAAATTAACAAACGTTACACCATCGACCAATAAGTCGGTGCCAATCGTCCACGTATTGACATTATTTTCAGCATAGAGAAGATTCGTCGACATCGAGCCAGGGTCAGACGTAATAGTGTCAACACCATTCACATTCAAGCTGGAGTCACTAATAGCAACCGCAGTTGTTCGTGCCCCCAGCTGAACAGAAGTACCCGTGGTCTGTATAATCAAGGTATCACTGAGATTACCGTTGCCTTCCAAAACACCGGTTATATTACCTGTACTGGTTATTATAAAATCATCAACACCCGACCCACCGTACACATTTTCTATCCCAGAAAAATTGATAATGGCGGCGCTGTTGGTTAACGTACCACCATCAGCATCATCAATATTCCAGCTATTGGTACTTGCTGAATCAAATGCAGTAATAATATCGACATCCGCGCCACCGGTAATAGTGGTCGCAATACCATCATTCAGGATAGTAAAACTATCATCGCCAGAGCCACCATTGACGGACCCTGCTACATTGGCACTTAAATCAAACGTGTCATTCCCACCATCACCATTCAATATTCCAGTCATCGCCTGTTGAATATTAAAATCATCAGCACCACCAACACCATTAATAGTGCCGCTAAAGCCTGTTACTGAGTTGATATTGAAAATATCGTTACCGGTACCGGCAACCTGATCACCATTGATAATGCCCGAAAAATCAGCGGAAATTGTAAACGTGTCTACCGCATTACCACCGGTTAGAATGCCAAAATTTGTAAACACAACGTCATTAGCCGGAGTAGTAACTTCAGTCGTTGCACCAATAGTCCAGGTATTAGCCACGTTATCTGCATTAAGGGTATTTGTTGAAATAGAACCGGAATCTGCGGTGATTGTTTCTATTCCGTTTACATTTAAATTAGCATTGTTGATGGCATCTTCAATGGTGCGAGAACCTAATTGAACGGAGGTACCCGTTGTTTGAATGACCAAAACGTCGTTGGCACCTAAATCACCTTCCAGCATTCCAGATAAGCTGCCACTACTGGTTAATAAGTAATCATCGGCAAAACTGGTATTGTCAGTACCCGTTAGATTTTCGATACGATTAAAGAGCAGACGCTCATTTGATGGCACAAGTCGGTTGGCAGCACTCGCATACAGACCACCACCATTTGCACTATCAATTAACCAGAAATTATTTTCATCTGCGGCGGATAAAATATCTACACCGGCCGCGCCATCAAGTGTAAAACCTGACAACCCCGTCGCCACAATAGTAAAGGTATCTCCCCCCGTTCCGCCAGTCACGGTTATAGAACCACCGGCTCCCGTGGTTGCAGTACCGTTTGCAGTAAAGGTATACCCTGCAGAGTCACCTTGTCCAAAGGATAGCTGAACGACACTACCAGCCGCACCCACAATGTCATCGCCCCCGGGATTGGCATTGGTAAGTGTTAAATCTTCTGCCGCCGTTACGGTTAAATTACCGCCGGTGGTAATGGTACCGAGTAAGGTGGTCGTTGCTGCATTCTGAAGGTCAATGTTGTTCGAACCCGTGTTTGTAAATACAATATTGCCTTGAAGGTTATTATCGCCATTCTGAAGGTCAATCGTATTTGCACCTGAATTAAAAGTGGCCGTACCAGTGACCGCAAAATTTTGCGCTGAGTTGTTCGATTGAAATATACCACCGGTGGTTGTCGTCACATTCAACACACCCGCATTAATTTTACCCAGAATCGCACCAGATGTTCCATCGTTGCCATTAGCATTGATAGTAACGGTTCCAGTACCTGCATCTAATATCTGGCCACTATAGTTATTACTAAAATAACCCGCGGAAGTACTTGCCGTAAATAAATTATCGTTAGTCGTTACATTTTGGCGTAATAAAATATTTCCCGCGAGAGATTGGCTTCGGGCGACCGTTCGATATGGCTCTGATACACTTGTTAATGTTGCATCACCCGCAGTGAGTGTTATTCCACCATTGGAGGTGAGTGTCCCAAACGTATCAGGGTTTGGCGTTAAATTCGTTCGTGTTTCTATTGAGTTACCTGCCCGCACTACAATTGAAGAGGGTGCTGTAGTACTGCCAATGGCATTATCAATCCATATACTATCAGCAGCATGCAGAATCACGCTTCCACTAGTATCAACGGTTCCCTGTAATCGAATATTACTACCGTATAAAGAATTACCCACCCCATTGTTTTCTTGACATGCACCACCACAACCCGTACTGCCTGCAACCATAACAAGATTATCATTTCCCAGATTAAACGCGGAACCAACATTTGTGGTTATATCATCCCCCGCCTCTAAGGTTAACGTACGAACAGCACCACTGCTTGTGGTGATACTACCTTCAATGATAATGTCCCTGTTTGCCCGTAAAATGACATTACCACCATTCAATTCTGATTGAAGCTTTCCAGAACTGATGCTGATGTCATCGTCACCATCATCACAAGCTGATTCATCGCAATTGTCATCAAAGTCAACCGTCCTGTCATCAAGTTCGTCATTATCACCCGAAGATGATCCAATGGTAATATCCCTAGGGTCCAGCAATAATATGCCCGCCTCACCATTGGCTGCGGTACGGTCAGTATTGCCACGGAACCATAAATTTTGTTTTCCTGAAGTTTCGACTAATCCGCCATTTCCCGAGTACATACCACCACGAACAAAAACATCCCCACCAAAAAAGGTATTGCCATCAGACCAAATAATCACTTTTCCGCCATTACCATCGGTTATAGCATCGGAAAAAATTGAGGTACCGCCATTGACGATCGTTGTGGTGGAATTGCGAATCAAGGAGTTAAGCCCCTGAAAATCACCACCCATTAATGCTTGCCCTCCGCCATTATCGCCGCTGACATCAATGATCGATTGATCAAACACGCCCACACTGTCGCCCAGCACTTTAATAACACCGCCTAACCCGTTTTCTTCGGCGCGTGCGGCCGTCATGCTATCCCCGGAAAGCAGTACAGTATTCCTGGCATGAACCTCAATATCGCCGGCGTTACCCATTGCGGCATTCGCCGTTAAACTGCCACTGCTGGTAACATTTTCACCGATTAATACGATGCGTCCGAACTCATTTCCAGCCACAACGGTAGACGTATTGATAGTGCCAGCATTAAGAACATCGGCACCACCCCCTAAGGTAAAACTGCCATCTTCATGCACAACCACACTGGTGGCGGTTTCCAAACTATTGGTATTCACCGCTTGTGAAAAAATATCCTGACTGATACTGGCGGTTAATAACACCTGACCACCTTCGGCCTGAATATCGCCATTGTTCATTACAGCAGGATCAACACCGAGTTCTTCCTGGAGAATTTTTTTACTAACACGCACGCCTAACATGCCAGAATCATCAAAAGTCAAAATGGCTTGTTTCCCCGCCGCAAGTGTCACTGTTCCGAGGTTAGCCGCAATCAGGCCATCATTTTCCACGCGCTTACCGATGAGGGCTACATTACCCCCCTCGCTTAGCTCACTTCCTCCAAGAGACGCATTGATCATGCCACTGTTAATGACAGCACCTTCAGTGCCCAACACTTCATCAAAAATGAAATTGCCATTCATAAAATCACTGGGTTGAATATTTAAACCCGAAGCAATAATGCCACCCACATTAATAATAGAAGTCGGTGTGAAGAAAATGCCGTTAGGGTTAACCAGAATAACCTGACCATTGGCATCAATACGCCCGGCAATAGTGGAACCGTTTTGACTTAAAATACGGTTTAAAGAAATAGAAGATGCGTTTGGTTGAATAAACTGAACACGCTCATTGGCAGTAAGATCAAAACTCTGCCAATTGATCGCCATATTCTGGCTGGTCTGATTAATGGTGGTATTAACACCGCTTGTGCTAATATTGCCAGAACCACCCACCACCTCACCACCGGCAGGGCCCGCATAAGAAACCGGTAAATAAAACCCAAGCATGGCTAAAACACAGGTATACCGGAAAATCAGAGAAATTGAATGGGTGCACGTTCCGTTTTCTTTTTTCGACATTTTTTAACCGCGTGTCATATAAGAGTGACAAAGAAGCCTACAAAATACCTATTACAAAATACAGAGTAACGCAGGAGCCACAGCGCGGGTTCCCATAAACAATATTTCGCTCGTTTTCCTGGAGGTATAGCAACCCAGGCTGCAAGTTGAATATTAATGCCCTTCGGGAACCTGACTAAGCCTCTCCAGAGAAGAAGCCAGAACTTGCGGGCTGGCTGGGATATTGCGTAATCAACATTGTCGTTAGAGGCTAACGATCCAGTGCGCCGTTATCGAAGCGGGTGTTCTAAACTTACGGTCTTAACTTACGGTCTTAACTTACAGTCTTAACCCATATCCTTAAGAATGCCCGATATTATAAGGCGAGATTAGGTGAATAGCACGATGCCTTTTTAGGTAATATTCACACTTTCAGTCACTTTGGTGGATTTTCATCAAAAACAAGGCAAAAGAACGAGTTTGAGAGTATCACCGAGGGTAGGATTGATCAATATTTGTACAGAGAGTTGTGCGATATATAGATAATACACTGCATTTTATATCACCGACAGATAATAGTCAGGTGTGTATATTCCCCTACCTTATCCTCGATAAGTCACATGCTACGTGATTAGGCTATAGCAATTGTTCACTCTGCCGAAAAAAACCCTATGTATGGTACACAATCAGGTGGGAGTAGAGATTTTCAATTTTAGTTTTAAAAACAAAGAAAAATGACCTAATATTCGCGTCCTAAATAAGTATTGGTGTCGGTGTCTACGACGAGGTTTTTTACGCGCAGTGGATTTTCTGTATCACCATCAATGATGACATCCACAATAAGCGTGGCGCTTGCCAGCAGTTCTGCTGAAATCGCTTTTGGTAGAGGCGCGTTAAGTTTATCGCTGGAGATGGTTCCACTTTTCGATGTTGCGCTTTGGCTACAAGCGGTAAGCACCAGCAAGATAAACAGCACACTAAGGCTTTGGCTTATTGTTCTCCAAAGTGCCTTTGAGCCCAGAGTATTATTCGGATAACAAGTAAAAATTTTCATATTAACGTCCTGATTCTTTTAAGCATATTGCTTTTAATTCTTTACGAATAATAAGTGAAGAAAATAGATGATGAAATAAGTGATGAATACATCGTGATATCACAGGGTGAATCTATCGACACAGCGTAGCGCCTTAAAATTTATGTTTTATCCAATCTCGCCTATTGGCTTAACACCTGATGCCCTGAAAAGTAAGTGATTCAATATAGATACACTGCACCTGATTTCAAAGCAGAATTATCACTTTGGATTCCTCCAATTCCCACTGAGCCACTACCTTCAAACCCCGCTCCCACTGCTAATGCCCTGCCATCAGAGGACAGCGACACCGAAAACCCAAATCGATCATCTTTCTCTGTATTACTGGCTTTTATGTAAACTTGTGTATTTTCCCAATCTCCAGTCATGGAGCGGCGCATTAAATAAGCGGACCCTGAGTTGGTAGCAGTACTGTCTAACTGATCTCCCCCAACACCAATGGCCGTAATACTGTCAATAGCACCCACTACCAAGTAATATCCGTTCGATGAGAGGCAGATTTCACCCCCAAAAAATTTTACCCCCGTGTTGCTAGGTTTCACATACGCCTGCTCGGCCCATATTCCAGCACCATTACGTGCAAACAGGTAAACAGCCCCGGAGCCCGTCCTTGAATTATCGTTCAAATCACCGTTTAGTCCTGTCGAACCCCCATCTTCTCCAGTTGCGCCAACCGCCATTGTGTTGCCGTCTACAGAAAGACTCACAGCAGTACCAAAGTTATCAAAAGCATCAGAATTACTTGACTTCACATAAGCTTGCTGAGACCAAACACTCCCACTACGCGTGTAAACATAGACAGCACCAGAATTAGAAGCATATGATGGGATCGCTTCCCCACTACCATCATTGCTGATGCCTTTGGCAAAGCCACTTTCATTACGAGCTCCCACTGCCAGGGTGTTTCCATCCGCGGAAAGGCTAACATTAAATCCAAAATTAGCACCACCCGCAGTATTACTAGCTTTAACATAAGCCTGCTGCCCCCAGGTTCCGCTCCCATTCTGAACAAACACATAAACTGCACCCGCATTGGATGACGAATTATTACTTTGGTCTCCATCTATATCCAGTGCAGAACTCCTTTCAGTAAGCGCTCCAACCGCCAAGGTACGCCCATCTGCAGATATGCTCACAGTCGTGCCAAATTGATCACCATTGCCGGTATTGCTGGCTTTAATATAGGCCGTTTGCCCCCAGCTTTTGCTCATATCACGAGTAAAAACATATACCGCACCAGAATTTACAGAAGTGTTATCAAGCTGACTAGCGTTATCCGTAGCGACCCCAGTTGCACTACTATCTTCTCCATATGCCCCTACAGCCAGTGTATTGCCATCAGCTGAAAGGCTAACACTTATGCCAAACCCATCATTTCCTTCTGTATTACTCGCCTTTACGTACGCCTGTTGCACCCAAACACCGTCAATCCGGGCAAACACATATACTGCCCCGGCTCGCAAGGCTGTATTAACACCTTGCCCAACTTCATTAACGCCCGTAACATTACTACCCTCACCTAAGGCGCTAACTGCGAGTGTTTGACCATCAGCGGAAAGACTCACCTCACTTCCAAACTGATCACTAACATCAGAATTACTAGATTTTACATATCCAATACTGGCGATCATTAATGAGGTGATATCTATTGCCGTTGAAGTCACCAATTTACCCGTTGCGTTATGCGCTTCAAGCAGATAACTGGCATTAACCCAGTCGGTCATGTGGACAGGGAGTTCTATTGTGGTGCTGGTACCGGTGAGGTTGTCTTGCAACACACTAAAGCCGGAATTGCCGTCAGCGTTTACCAGCAATTTGTAGGTGGTTGCACCGGCATAATTTGTCCAGTCAAACCGGATGGTTTTAATACCGGCGGAACTGGCGGCGATTTCAAGAATTTCAAGCACGTCATCCACGATGATGGTGACGGTTTGCAGAACAATACCGGTTCCATCGGTTGCGCTAATCTCGATGACATAACGATTATCGGGAGTAGTGTCTTTTGGATTCTCAAAATCAGGGGCGGTATTGAAACTCAAACTACCGGATGTCCCGTCGATGACAAACAGTGCGCCATCTGCACCACCGCTAATACTAAACGTTACGGTATCTGCTTCAGGATCTGTTGCGGTCGCTACGTACCCGGTTATAACGGTGTTTTCTACAATATTAACTGTATTTCCACTCGTAAACACCGGGGCACTGTTTTCAATAGTGATGACTGATGAGGTTACTGCCGCTCCCTGTGCCAATCCTCTGGAGGCTACTGGCGTCACTTCAAAGGTTATGCTCTGATTTATGTCCGCCGCGACCACTGTATAATTTCGTAAGGTCTCACCTGCGATAGCGACACCAGCACGTAACCAACGGAATGTACTTGTTCCTTGTTCATCTTCGTCGGCATCAAAATAATCATAGATGCCTGTTAAGGTAACCCCAACTACGATACTGCCACCATTATCGTCGGTGATTGATAGTCTAGTGGCTACCGGGGCGCTATTCTTGACGAATAGAGGGGGATTGGAACGAACCGCATTTCCGGTTAGGCTGCCTGCGGTTGCGACGGGAGTCACTTCAAAGGCAATGCTTTTAGCGCTGTCATTGGCTGTAAGCGTGTATGTTATTGCGGTTGCACCGACTATAGCAATGTTATCGCGATACCAGCGATATAGGCTGTTATCTTTAGCATTATTATCAGCATCGGTTAATGTGTAAGTACCCGTTAATTGATATCCAACGAATACACTTCCACCAATTGCACCCAAGATAGAAACGTTACTAACAACCGGGGCGGAGATACAACTAACGACTACCGAGGTAGTGGGCGCATTATCAATCGTTCCACTGTCGTTACTCACGTTACAATTTTGACTTTGACTCTCAGCGGTAATGTTGAAACTCGCGCCATTGGCGACAAGGTTATTGAAGGTGAAGTTGCCATTTTGAGTAATATTTAAAGCATCGCCACTATTGTTTTGCAAGGTTAAGCCATTGCCGTCATAACCACTTACACTACCACCGACACTAAAGGCATCACTGGCACAGGTGACGTTAACGTCCGTGACATTAACTCCATTTACCACGTTATCTGCGGTTTCATTACCGTAGCTAACGGAGCAAAACTGTGAGGGATTAGTGGGCTGTGTGGCGACGGTGACGTTGTAACCACCGCCATCAGCAACGGGTGTATTAAAGGTGTAATCGCCTACTCCGGTGATATTGAGGCTTTCGTTGTTATTTTTAAGAACAAGGCCGCTGCTGGTTAGTCCGGTAATGATTCCACCAATGTTGTAGGTTTGGGTGGTACAGGTGATGGTGATATTGCTAACGCTGGCATTGTCGATGGTGCCGTTTCCGTTAAAGACCGTACAGGTTTGATTTGGCTCGCTGGGTGGCGTTTGTATGGTGACGTCGTAACTGCTGCCACTGGTTAACGCTTTACTGAACGTAAAGCTTCCCGTTGTATCAGCATCAGTACCGGCATCGGTATCGCTACTATCAACACTGAGGTTATCTGTGCCTTGCTCGTGAGACGTTTCTTGTAAAATGTTTTGCAAGACTAACCCACTGCCGGTAAGGCCGATAATTTGTCCGGTAATACGGTAGTGCATTATCGAAATATCGGTACCGGCTTCCAGCTCATCGAGGTTGCTGATGGTGTCGCCGTCGGTGTCGGTATAGATAGCCGTGGCGCTTGAGAAGTCGGCAGGTGTTTCTTCGTTGGCGACAATGTCGACGGTGATGCTGGAAGTACGAATGACTTCTACAATACCTTGAAGAGGATCATTGATGGAGTAAACCAGGATAATCGTGAAGGTGCCTGTGGGAAACCCGCTTATAGTGCCAGTATAGGTTCCATTGGTCGTGTCGACGACAAGGTTTTCAACACGCATTGGGTTGTCGTTATCGCCATCAATAATGACATCAACCACGAGCGTGGCATCCGCTAACGAATCAACCGTTAAGGCTTTGGGGAGAGGTGCGCTGAGCTTATCACCGGAGATTGAGCCATTCTGTGGATTTGAGCCCTGGCTACAGGCGATAAGGAAAACACTGATTAGCAATAGGCTCAGGGCTTGACGGACGGTGTGCCACA
>NVUB02000187.1 GCA_002401775.2 Ectothiorhodospiraceae bacterium | reverse complement strand
CGGTACTACGTTCAAACGTATACCCATAGAGCTCATTAAATTAACGAATTTACTAACCTATTTTTTCCCTTATTTCTTCCCTTCTTTAAAGTTCAACTACAATTTTTCCACCGGCCTTGTTACTTTCCATGAGCAGGTGGGCATCGGCAATATTGTCAAAGCTAAATATTTTTGCGGGCGAGGCACGGTAAGCTGCGCTGGCAACATTATCAATAATGGCCTGCATGGGAATATCACTAATGGGAAAATGTTGGCTACCAAACATAAAGCTGCCAAAAAAGTTCAAATTCACAGCGGGCGGAAGATTGGCAGGAGGGTTAAATTGGAGAGACTCACCCCCACCCAGAAATCCAGCTAGGCAAACATAGCCACCTTTCTTCACCATTTTGAGAGAATCTAATACCGTTGTGTTACCAATAATATCCAAAACACTGTCCACGCCATCGGTACAAAGCGCTCTGACTTCCTCTCCCAACTTTTCATTTTCAATAAAAATGCTATCGCAGCCATTCTCGGTGAGAAGCTTTTGATTTTCGATATTGCGCGTCGATGAAAAAACAGTAACGCCTTCAATATTGGATGCGATATTAATGGCGGCAAGGCCCAACGCCGATATGCCGCCCCGAATGAAAATCGTATCCCCCTTACTGATCCTCATGTTTTGATGCAAGCAAGCCCAGGCCGTCGCGTAAGACTCCGGTATCGCGGCAAGATCCGCCCAGTTCATGGATGAGTTGAGCACAAAAACATTATTGGACAGTGCGCACGTATACTCGGCATAACTGCCATTCCGAACACGCCCCATGCCCCCATGATAGCGGCTACCCTTTGGCCTTTCTAAATTTCACCAGA
The DNA here is from genome assembly GCA_002401775.2 of Ectothiorhodospiraceae bacterium. Lineage (GTDB taxonomy): Bacteria > Pseudomonadota > Gammaproteobacteria > SZUA-152 > SZUA-152 > SZUA-152. The sequence continues at coordinate 6,996 of NVUB02000187.1, read as the reverse complement.
AGGATCGTGCTCTACCGTACCGACACATTCAATGCCAGAGACTTTCGCGACCTCACCCCATAAGCCCTGCCGCATATAGGTTTCAGAGCGATTTATGCCAAATGCCTTTACGCGAATTAAAATTTCCCCAACGGCGGGTATCGGTTTTTCTAATGTTTCAATTTTAAGAGTATCTGCAGCACCAAACTGATTAAATACCATCGCTTTCATTATTTTCCCCTGTGTAAACGTGAATTGAGAGAAACAATCTACTGCGATAGTATGTTGTATTAAAGTACATATTTTAGACAATAACTGTAGAGTTTATTTACATTGAATATAACCATACAACAAATGTTGGCACTGGATGGCGTGGTTACCGCAGGCAGTATTCAAGCCGGTGCAACTCAACTCAACTCAACTCAACTCAACTCAACTCAACTCAACTCAACAAAACGCATCCAACTATCGTCACCACCTTAAAAAATATGGAAAGCCAGCTAGGCTTTCCATTATTTGACCGTAGCGGTTATCGGCTCAGACTCACCAAAGAAGGGAAGGCGGTCTATCGAACCGTCAAGCGCGTCATAAAAGAAGTGGCCGAGCTTAAAATACAAGCAACGCATTTACGCGAAGGAGAAGAGACTGAGCTGAATATTGTATTGGGTGACTTAACGCCTAAAGATCAGTCGTTAAAAACACTGCGATCATTCTCTAAAAAATACCCGCAAACACGCATTAATCTGTTGTTTGAAAACCTCAATGGCCCATGCGAACGTTTGTTAAACGGTGAAGCTGACTTGATCATCCACCACGTAGATCCGTCAGACTCACGGTATGAATATAAAGAGTATTGTGAAGTGCCCGTAGTGCCAGTAATAGCACCTGAATTTTACCCGCACAAAATTACTCAAGACCTTCGTTATTCAGATTTAAAAGACTATACACAATGTATTATTACCGACACTGCAAAACAGCAGGATATGGGCAGTCATTTTGTCAATGAAGATTCACCCTGTATCACCGTTGGAGACCAGCACACAAAAAAACAAGTCATTATGCAAAGCATGGCATGGGGGCATATGCCCTTATTTATGGTAGAAGATGAAATTCAGTCAGGAGCGCTGGTAATGGCATCAGGTAAATCTATAAAAGGAATCATCAGACGCATCACAGTAGCGCGCCTCAGCAAAAAAAGCATGGGGTAATGCTGGATAAATTGTGGGAATATTTTTAAAAATAGGATTAGCTTAGTCATTAAGGAGCAAAGCCAGCAATTCATTTTTTCGGGCGTCATCAACAAAACTGGCACTAATACTGTTTCGCACCAATTGTATCGCCTGTTCTTCAGTCATGTTAAGTGACTCAGCCAGTGCGACAAAATTCTCCGTCATATACCCGCCAAAATAGGCCGGGTCATCAGAATTTACGGTTACGCAAACGCCCTGATCCAGCATGGTTAAAACAGTGTGTTGCGACATATCATCAAACACACATAAGCGAGTATTTGATAAAGGGCAAACCGTCAGCGGGATTTGAGTATCCACCAAATGCTGCATTAATGCAGGGTCGTCCAATGCGTTTACGCCATGGTCAACACGGGAAACCTTTAAATCATTAATGGCCGTCCATATATATTTTGCGGGCCCTTCCTCTCCCGCATGCGCCACGGTAAGCAGACCCAGTTCACGGGCTTTCTCAAAAACACGGCTGAATTTCTCTGGCGGATGTCCTTTTTCCGAGCTGTCTAATCCCACTGCTATAAAGTGTTTAATAAAAGGCTGCGCCTGCGTCAGAGTATCCAGGGCGGCTTCCTCACTGAGGTGGCGTAAAAAACACATGATTAACCGGCTGGTAATGCCCAGCTTACTTTCAGCATCCCGTAACGCGCGAGAAATGCCCGTGATCACCACCTCAAAAGATATGCCACGGTCGGTGTGTGTTTGAGGGTCAAAAAACGGCTCAACGTGAATCACGTTTTGTTCATGGCATTTTTGAAGGTAGGCCCAGGTTAAATCGTAAAAATCCCGCTCAACCAATAATACATTTGCACCCTGATAATAAATGTCGAGAAAATCCTGCAAATTACTAAATGCATAGGCTTTTCTAATCTGGTCTACAGACTCAAAAGGAAGCTCGACATTATTCCTTTTGGCGAGTGTAAACATAAGCTCAGGCTCCAGGCTCCCTTCCAAATGTAAGTGCAGTTCAATTTTAGGCAGATTGTTGAGCCAGTCGTGAGTCGCCGCAGTCATATATTTCCTTATGAAGTCTGGTATACGTTCAAACAATATACACATTACATCGATAATAAAGCGCCCAGATGCTGGATGCCATACGGATATAATGTCACCGATGAACTTTTAAAGTTTGATAACAGTGAAATCATACAAGCATCAGTGACCATTGAGCAATATTGTCATCGGTGATAGTCCGACCCTAGATTGTAATCAAGAGAAAATTTTTTAGTTATGTGTAGGGTGAATATAGCCGCGGCGACGACATTATTCTACATTTCTTGCGAGGCAAATATTGACAAAATAGGACGTTTGTCCTAAAGTGCTGATATCTACAGTGCTTGGCATATTTAATGAGAATTTAAGTCAAGTCCAATGGACGAGATGATGTTTTTTAGAGGGGTATTCATCTTGATACGTCTTTTGGATATGTCGTTTAGTAAACAATAGGTTGAGTAATGTCAGATAAATCCACGCGGGCTCACATTGTTGAGGCGGCTGACCAGCTATTTTACCAGCAAGGGTTTGAGCATACCTCATTCGCGCATATTGCCGAGGTGGTTAAAATTTCGCGCGGTAATTTTTATTACCATTTCAAAACCAAAGACGAAATTTTGGATGCGGTGATTTATCTCCGGCTGTCTAAGACTCAAATTATGCTGGATAAATGGTTGATCGAAGGGGGAACCCCGGTGGAACGCATCCGTTGCTTTATCAATATCCTGATTTTGAATCGGGAAAAAATTAAACATTTCGGTTGTCCAGTGGGTACCTTGACATCAGAACTGGCCAAGCTCAAGCACGCAGCTCAGAAGGATGCTACTAAGCTTTTCTCTCTATTTCGTTTCTGGCTTAAAAGTCAATTCCAGTTATTGGGGCATATGAAAAATGCCGATGAATTGGCTATGCATTTGTTAGCGCGCAGTCAGGGGGTAGCCACTATGGCTTGCGCTTTTAATGATGAAAAATTTATCAAACAAGAAGTAACTCAACTGTATGAATGGTTGGATCACTATGTCGACAGTGCAACATAATTATCCTTAATAAATTGATTAGGAGATAAACCCCGATGTTTATAGTTGTACTAAAATTTTCTGATAATAAAGGGCAGGCACCAGATTTTATGCAGGGACACAAAGACTGGTTAAAACAAGGCTTTGATGATGGATTATTTTTAGTTGTAGGCAGTTTGAAACCGAATATGGGTGGAAGCATTATTGTACACAACACATCATTAGAAGCGTTACAGCAGCGCGTCAATGAAGATCCATTTGTCGTGGAAAAGATTGTCAGCGCTGAAATTCTGGAAGTCGCGGTGAATCAGGCCGATGAACGTTTCAATTTTTTGTTGGATTAATCCGCCGCCATGTAGGGAGTAATGTATGTCTGAACCTTTTATTGCGCCTGACGGTAAAGCGCGCTGTCGCTGGTGTGGTGCTGCACCAGAATTCTTGAGTTATCATGACAACGAATGGGGCTTCCCGGTTGATGATGACCAACGCCTTTTTGAAAAAGTATGCCTGGAAAGTTTCCAGTCGGGCTTAAGCTGGCGAACTATTCTTGCTAAACGTGAAAACTTCCGTGCAGCGTTCAAAAATTTCAATTTTGATAAAGTTGCGCGCTTTACTGAGCGTGATGTGGAACGGTTACTTAAAAATGAAGGCATTGTTCGGCATCGTGGGAAAATTGAGGCGGTGATTAATAATGCAAGATGCGCCAAAAAACTCGTTAAACAGGAAGGCTCTTTAGCGGCCTTTTTTTGGCGCTACGAAGCAAAACCCGATAATGTGGCGTCGCCTCAAACCACATCGACATCGGACGAATCCATTGCACTCTCAAAGGCATTGAAAAAAATGGGTTGGAAGTTCGTTGGCGCTACTACAGCCTATGCCTTTATTCAGGCAATGGGATTGATTAACGACCATGTTGAGGACTGCATAATTAAAGATAAAGTCGACCATGCACGGAAAAAATTCAAGCGTCCAAGTGCTGAATAATACTGCGTGATTTTAGTCATAAATAAACCACGAATAGACTGGTCGCCTGCAAAAAAAGGCATTTTATGGGTTTAGGTGGGGCGAATCAGGCAATGCCATCTGATTCATTCAAAGGCAGCCACAACAAAATCGACAAAAGCGCGTACTTTCGCGGTGAGGTATTGACGGTGGGGGTATACCGCGAATACGTCATATTTCACTGGGTCGTATTCGTCTAAAATAATGTTGAGCTCGCCGTTGGCGACTTCTCGCTCACAGGTAAAAAGTGGCAGCCGGGTGATGCCGATACCTTTTACGGCCATGGAAACTTCAATGGCGGAGCTGTTACAAATGGCACGTGGGTCTATGGTCACGCTGGTTCGTTTGCCATCTTTGAAGAAGTCCCATTGTCGTGGTGTGGCCAGTAAAGAATAGGCAATGCAATCGTGTTGGCTTAAGTCTTCTGCGCGTGAGGGGCAGCCTTTCCGTTTTAGATACTCGGGTGATGCAACCACTACGCCTCTGGATGTGGTGAATTTGCGAGCGACTAAATTGGTATCTTTTATTGCTCCCACGCGGATGACAACGTCAAACCCTTCGGCGACGACATCGATAATACGGTCATTAAATTCGACTTCCAGTTTTACATCAGGGTAACGGTGCATAAATTGCGATAGCACGTCGAGCAAGTAGATTGAGCCGAAGCTGCCGGGTGCATTAATACGTAACAAACCGTTGGGTTTTTCTTGCAAGTGGCTAATGGAGCGCTCTGCATTCTCAGCATCGATGACGATTTGGTTACAGCGTTCATAATACGCACGACCGGCATCGGTGAGACTGAGGGTGCGCGTGGTGCGGTTCAGCAGTCGACTGCTAAGGCGTTTTTCCAGGCGGGATATTTCCTTACTGACATAGGAGGTGGAATGCCCCAGCGCATGGGCGGCAGCGGTGAAGGAGCCGGCATCAACAACGCGGACAAACACGGCAATGCCGTCTAACAGGTCGGTATGGATGACTTTTTGGGGCATTTTGGTATTTTCCGGGGTTATTATGCTCTATTTGGAAATAGTATATTTCTGAAGAGTACATTTATCCACGTCTGTAAACAATCTATAGTCTTTCCATGTGATCAAGTTCACTCAAACCAACAACATCATACGCCACATAGTAGACACTGAAACTGGAGTTAAACCATGAAAATACTCGCTTTTGCCGCCACCAGCAGCTCAAAGTCCATTAATAAGCAATTGGTGCGGTATGCCGCCGGCCAGTTTGAGAATGCAGACACAGAAGTGATCGACATCAATGATTACGAACTGCCTATTTACAGCGAAGATAAAGAAGCTGAGCTTGGACAGCCCGATCTGGCAAAGGATTTTTTCGAAAAAATTGGTGATAGCGACGCCGTTATTATTGCCTTTGCTGAACACAACTATTCATATGCGGTGGCCTATAAAAACATTTTTGACTGGGCATCACGCATCAACATGAAAGTGTATCAAAACAAACCAATGTTGTTGCTTGCCACGTCGCCGGGGCCAGGTGGAGCGGCGGGAGTATTGGCAATGGCCACAGAATCAGCTCCGCATTTTGGGGGTGACGTTAAGGCCAGTATTTCAGTCCCCAGTTTTCACGATAACTTTGATAGCGCGCTGGGCCTCATTACTAATGCAGAAATAAATGCGCAATTGCTTAGCGCGGTGACGGCTTTACGTAACAGTGTCTTACCTGAGGAAACACAACCGGCGTAAGGTGAGAAAGAAGGTAATCTTAACAGGAGATGATCATGGAAATTTTAAAGAGAGACAGCTTGAGCGAAGGTGGGTTCGCCGGGTTAAAAGAACATCGTTTGGTAAAAGACCCGAAAGCGTTTGGCCCTCAGGAAAATAATGATGGCAGTTGGGCCGGTCTGGGAAAGTTTGTTTATTTAGCCGATGCGCGTTTTATGCCGCATGGTGAAACGCACATGCACAGTCATCATGAGATAGATGTCATTTCGGTGTTAGTAGAAGGGAAAATTTCTCATGAAGGTTCACTGGAACACGGCAAAGATTTAGTGCGCAACGATGTGCAGGTACAAAGGGCAGGGGGAGAAGGATTTTCCCATAATGAAATTAATCCGGATAATGAGTGGAATCGTCTCCTTCAGTTATGGGTGTTGCCTGAAGTGGCGGGTGAACCTGCAGGTTATAAAGTGTATCAGCCGGCGAAAGGCGAGCTTACGCGTATTTATGGCGGAGAAGAAAATAGCGGTGCCGATTTCCCCGCGAAGACAAAAATTGATGTAGCAAGGTTAAGCACCGGTCAGGAAATCAAGCTTGAAGAATCGTTTCTTGCTTACCTCACATGCGGTAAGGGGGTGGCGAATAACGAGCCAGTAGAAGAAGGTGATTTGATGCGTGGTGATTCAATGACCTTTACGGCAAATGATGACGTATTAATGATGCTCGTTCATGAAGGGTAGTTTTACAATGAATTATCACACTAAAACTGTGCCGCCGAGTCGTCATGTGATCGCTGCCTTTACGTTTGTTGTATTAATTCCGTTGGTTTATTACATACCACCCTGGGTAATGGGCAATGTTACCGATAATCATTTTTTAGCGACGGTATTGGCGTTAGCCGTTATTGTTCCGATGGTTTCCTATGTCGCACTACCTGTTTTGTTTTCGGTGGTTGGGTTCTTAAGGGGCGAGGGTTTAAGGGCTAAGGACTGAGTGCTAAGTGCTAAGTGCTAAGTGCTAAGTGCTAAGTGCTAAGTGCTAAGTGCTAAGTGCTAAGTGCTAAGTGCTAAGTGCTAAGTG
>NVUB02000186.1 GCA_002401775.2 Ectothiorhodospiraceae bacterium | reverse complement strand
GCCTAAGAGCGCCTACTTTTGGTGGTGCGATTCGTTGCGATTCGTTGCAATAGAATGACTATTACGCCTCACCGCGCCTCGCCTAAAGCTCCTACATTTGGTGCCAGCACGAAAAATGCCTCAGAATCACGCTTACTCAGGTAATTGAGAACGGCCCCTAGTAGATACTTGAAATTGCAGCCTCTCTTTCGTCATTCCGGGCTTGACCCGGAATCCAGTATTACTGGTGACCACGACAACGACATTCTGGATGCCGGGTCAGATCTGGCAAGACGATAATAAGTGAACGGGACAGCACTGAACTTATTTATACCAATGCCAGTATGTCGCCAAAGAGGAATTAACGAGCCTATTGTTCAGGCCCGATATTTGGGTTGAAACTACTTGAAGATATTTGAGATGACGCTCATGAAGGAGTGAGGTTGGTTTGTTTCATTAAAGCAAAGTGTTCAGGCGATAATTAACTGATATCCATTTCATCCATGAGTGCAGAGAGCCGCTCTAATCGTTGCAGCGGGTCATCCAGCTGTAAAAAGTACTGTTTTTGTTCGAGTCGGATGGGCAACAATTCAGAAAGTCGACTGCTTACCCAGCTGGCGTCATCGTACTGGGTTTTCATTTTTATGAAAGGGTAACCGAGTTGCTCTAACAGGCGTCGCAAGGTGTTTGCCGCGGCAGTGTGGATTTCGGGTAAAGGGCTAGGTTGTTCGTTTTCCAGCAAGGTGACTTCTGCCAGGGTTAACTGGTTAGGCTCAACAGTTTGAGAGATGATCTTGAATCGCTGTTGTCCGTGCGCGGTAATACCTAAAAGACCATCGGGCTGTTTATTGAAATAACATATTTCACTGAGCGTGCCGATTTCGTAAGTGTCAGCGGCCTTGCCGACCTCAGAACCCTCTCGTATCAAACACACCCCAAACCCCTTGTTGGCCTTCATGCAGTCGCTCACCATATCGAGGTAACGGGGCTCAAAGATTCGCAATGGCAGGGTGCCGCCGGGAAACAATACCGCGTGCAAGGGAAAAAGTGGGATAGTGAGTGTGCTCATAACGGTGCCTTTTATTGTGCTTCTACTCCCCAGCGCGGTATTAACGTATGTGGCAGGTTGAGATGATCTAATATTCTGGCTACGACAAAGTCTATCAGGTCTTCGACACTTTGGGGCAGGTGATAAAAACCGGGGCTGGCAGGCATTATAGTGACACCTAAGCGGGAAAGCTTGAGCATATTTTCCAAATGAATGGCTGAAACCGGCATTTCGCGGTGTACTAGAATTAGTTGGCGACGTTCTTTCAAGGCGACATCAGCGGCGCGTTCGATAAGGTCGCTACTGGCACCATTAGCGACTGCGGATAACGTCGCCGATGAACAGGGACATACCACCATGGCTCGCGCAGTATTTGAGCCACTGGCCACGGTGGACGTCCATTGGTCTCGCCCATAAACCGAAAGTTGTTTGGGTGTGGCACCGTAGCGTTCGGCAAGAAACACTTGTTGCTCATCAGGACGGCCGGGCAGGGAAATGTCTGTTTCAGTCGCAATGACAACCTGGGCTGCCGTTGAAATCATCAAATGCACATCGACACCAGCACTTAATAAACAATCCAGTAAACGCAAACCATACTGAGTGCCAGAGGCCCCAGTAATGGCAAGAATAATCGACGATTTCTGATTTTGCATCTTTATTAGTATCGAGTATCTCGGGGCGAGGGTCTAGTGTTTAGTGCTAAGTGCTAAGTGCTAAGTGCTAAGTGCTCAGGACTCAGGACTCAGGACTCAGGACTCAGGACTCAGGACTCAGGACTCAGGACTCAGGACTCAGGACTCAGGACTCAGGACTCAGGACTCAGGGCTAAACTACATGTTGTCTTCCCGGCATGTTTTTAGCCGGAATCCAGTGGTTTTAAGCGGTCATGTGTGAAAGCCTCTGGATACCGGGTCAAGCCCGGCATGACGGTTTTTTTAGTTCTTAGTCCTTAACCCTTAGTCCTCAGCCTTAACGCTTCAAGTAGTTTGTCGTGAATCCCACCAAACGCACCATTGCTCATGATGAGTACGTGGTCACCGTTGTGGGCGATATGGGTAATGTGTTTGATGATGCTCTCTATGTCGGTAAATGTTTGTGCTTTGTCGCCAAGATGCTGGGTGACGGCTGTGGCATCCCATTTTAGTTCTGTGGGTGTGTACAGGATGACTTCATCGGCGTTGGATAGCGAAGGTCCTAGCGTTTCTTTGTGAATGCCTAGGCGCATGGTGTTGGAGCGGGGTTCTAATACGGCGATGATTCTTGTCTTATTGTCACTTACGCCTACTTTGGCGCGCAGACCGGCCAGAGTGGTTTTAATGGCGGTGGGGTGGTGGGCGAAGTCGTCATAGACAGTTATGCCATTTATTTCACCCCGAATTTCCATGCGCCGCTTGGGACTCTGGAAGGAACCTAATGCTTCAATGGCATATTTTGTCGGCACCCCGGCATGGCGCGCGGCGGCGATGGCGGCCAGTGCGTTATTGACGTTGTGTTGACCCAGGGAGTCCCACTGCACGTTACCTTGAGGTTTGCCATCGAAAAACACCTCAAAGGCGCTACCATCGGGCCGGGTCAGTTTTGCATACCAACCGCTTTCTTGCTGTTCGCTAATGTTTTCGATGGGTGTCCAACAGCCCATCTTCAAAACTGTTTGAAGATGGGGTTCCGACTGCGGAGCGATGATCAGCCCGTTGCCGGGAATGGTCCGCACCAGGTGATGGAACTGGCGTTCGATGGCTTCGATGTCGGGAAAAATATCGGCGTGGTCGTATTCCAAGTTGTTGAGCACGACGGTGCGCGGCCGGTAGTGAACAAACTTGGAGCGTTTGTCGAAAAAAGCGGTGTCGTATTCGTCGGCTTCCACTACAAAAAACGGTGCATTGCCGATGCGAGCCGAATGACCGAAATTGCGCGGTACACCGCCGATAAGAAAGCCCGGCGTGAGCCCGGCATCCTCTAAAATCCACGCCAGCATCGATGCGGTAGTGGTTTTGCCGTGGGTGCCCGCGACGGCCAAAACCCAGCGGTCCTTGAGTAGATAATCAGCCAGAAAAGCCGGCCCGGAGGTATAACTCAGGCCGCGTTCGAGGACATGCTCAACGGCGGGGTTGCCGCGCGACATGGCATTGCCAATGACGATTAAATCAGGATTACTGTCGAATTGCTCGGGTGAAAAGCCTTCCGTGAGGGTGATGCCAGCATCGGCCAATTGAGTGCTCATGGGTGGGTAGACATTTTGGTCAGAACCACTGACGTCGAAGCCCAGTTCACGCGCCAGTAACGCAATGCCTCCCATAAAAGTGCCACAAATTCCAAGAATATGAATGTGCATTAACGGGTTATCAGCCTTTATTTGTAGGTGGTTTATAAGTGGTTTTTACGCTGTCATTACTGTCAGCCTACGGCGCTGCCAGCAATTTGTAACGCGACCATGACCCGAATCGACGTGTAGATATACAACAGTGCAACACCGGTACCGACCCACATGGGCACGTCCAATGCGTGGCGCAGAATATGGCCAATGACCATAATGTTCCAAATGATCAACAACAGTAATAGTATGGAAAAACTACTGGGGTCGCCATTACTCACTTGCTGTAAATAGGCCACCAGAGGCCAGCCAATAAGTTCGAACACACTGCCCGTGGCGGCAAAGGCTGTTATTGTTTGCACCGTACGTCCCTGGTAACCGCGCACCCACAGGGCGAGGTAAGCCAAGCCAATAAGTAATATAGTATCAATGGCGGCGGATAAAAATGCCAATCCGAAGGTCTGATCCAACATTGAGATGCCCAGACCTACCAGCAAATAGCCACCGATACAGAAGAACATCAGGAAAAAAGAGCAAGGTAAGTCCTGCGGCGCGGCCCTGAGGCGCATAATGTTAAATAACAGTGTTAATAATGCGCTCATGTGATTTGTTCTTGTTTGAGTCGTACCATGTTGATTCAGGGCATGGAATAATAAGTATCATCATAACGCGACATAGGCGCTGACGGGTAGTCAGTGTAGCCGCTAATACATGCAAAGTTCAGAGAGTGAAATAAAATGCAAGATTCCTTTGGCGAAACCCTGTTTATTGACACCGAAAACGGCCTGGCTGAGCTATGTGAAAAGCTTCGTGGTCAAGCAGTACTGGCACTGGATACGGAGTTTCTTCGCGAAAAGACCTACTACGCTCAGTTATGCTTGCTGCAAGTGGCCGCTGAGGGGGTGATTGCCTGCGTTGATCCGTTGGCCGTGGATTTGGCTCCGTTGCTGGACATCATCTATGACACCTCGGTAGTCAAAGTCATGCACAGCGCTCGTCAGGATATGGAAATTTTCTATGATCTTCGTGGCGATGTACCCCGCCCGTTGTTTGATAGCCAGATCGCAGCCACTTTAATGGGATTTGGTGAACAAGTGGGATACGCTAATCTGGTGCAACAAATGCTGGGTGTGACACTGGACAAGGGCGCGACGCGTACCGACTGGAGTCAACGGCCATTAGATGCCGAGCAAATCAGTTACGCCGCAGATGATGTACGCTACTTGTTCATGATCTATCACCAGCAGAATGAAATGCTGGAAAAAAAGGGACGTCTGGAGTGGTTGCAGGATGATTTCGATGACATGAGTGACCTCAGCACTTATGCACCGGCTCCGGATAAGTTATGGATGCGGGTGCGTGGCTCACAAAAACTGAGTTCGCCGCAGTTGGCAGTGTTACGGGGGCTGGCGGTGTGGCGTGAAGATCGTGCGCAGGCCAGCAATCGCCCACGACGCTGGATGCTCAAGGATGAAGTCATGGTGGATATTGCCCGGCGTTCTCCGGTTAATCTTGAAAATTTAGCGAAAATTCGCGGCTTAGAAGAGCGTTTACTGAGTCGCCATGGTGAGGTTTTGCTACAGGTGATCGTTGCGGCCAAAGCCACAGATCCTGAGAGTTGGCCGACTCGCAGCCAAAGTCGACGACTAGATACAGGACAAGAAGCCGTAGTGGACCTGTTGATGGCGGTGTTACGAATGCGTGGAAATGAGCACGATGTCAGCCCCGCGCTACTGGCCAGCCGTAAGCAACTGGAAACACTGGTATTGGGAGACGAAGACAGTCCTGTGCTACACGGTTGGCGTGCAGGTCTGGCGGGGCAAGATTTACAGGCTGTATTGGCGGGAGAAAAAGTATTAAGGGTGGTCGATGGAAAACTCTCCATCGTTAAGACATAGGACTAAGGGTTGAGTGCTAAGGACTGAGGCCCAGATTAATAGGTAAAAATGTGTATTCTGTTGTAGGAGAGGCTTTAGCCTCGATCAGGGTGTCGAGTTAATTTTGATCGCAGCTAAAGTCACTCCTACGGCGAGTTCTGACGAATGTTTCATCCTCAGCCCTATCCTTCTTAGCTCTATCCTTATGGCTTACATAAAATATTGCTGCTGACCGAGCCCGGAGTCATGGATTTGGCTCATGAGGTCTTCAAAGTCGACGCTGCTGAGGCCGGCGAATTCCAGAATATCTTTTCCTGCTCTATTCCATTCGATATTATTGCGTTGTCCGCCAATGCAGCGGTACAGCCCACTAATGTGCTCGGCGATTTTGAGGATGGCTAATAACGTGTTGTCATCGTTGTCTGTGGCATTTCCCCCGATAAAAATATCCACATTGTGGTGTTGGGAGATCAGCTGACACAAATTGTCCGGTAATTTCCAGGAACGTGCCACAAAAAAACCGATGACGGCGTGGTTGGTATCGATCAGTTTATTTTCAGTATCAACAATACGTGGGGAAGGCTTCTCATAGGATTCGCGCATTACCTCGGCATAGTGTTCAAACTTCATCATCAGCAGCGGGACGCCGACGTTGTGGAATAGCCCTAGCGCATAGGCATGGTCAGGGCGAGAGTAATTGAGTCGTTGCGCTACCCGTACACTACAATGGGCAACGTCGCTGGCAGAATCCCAAAAACCGTTCATGGCGGCAAATAACCGGTCAGGTATTTCGTCACCGTTCATCATTTCATTGCGCAAACTGAGGGTGTTGATGATGCGCATCAACGTATTCATGCCCAGCATGGCGACCGCTTTTGTGATGGAGGTTATGTCGCTACCACCACCATAAATTGCGGAATTGATGGTCTTTAATACACCACCTGCGAGTCCGGCATCATCGGCGATGAGCTTAGCCATGGCGTTAATGTCCGGGTCGGGCATCGCCATCTCCATTTGCAGATCAACAATAATTTGCGGGGGAGAAGGGATGGTGGTGCCACGCAGAATGGCCTCGATTTGCTCCTGAGTTGCTGAAGGAGACTGTTCAGGGGAGATAGGGACATCACTCATGGCATTAATTCCGTTTGGGTTAATGTTGGACTGAGAACTAATTTTCGTTTTGGCCTAAGGTTTAAATACAAGCATAGATCGTCTGTTGTAGACGGCAAGTTTAAATGAAATCTTAAGGGCAAATTACGATTTTTTACCCTTTAATGGCCACGCCAATCGTATGGAATGTTGGCCATCTGGCAGGGTGACACCTTGCTGGCGTTCTACTCTCAGGTCGGCTATATCAGTGACGTAGAAATGTAAGGCAGAATTATGACTACAATGCTGATGTGGACTCAGAGTTACTCATAAAATTATGTCGCTTACATTAAGGCAGCGCCCGCCTTGGCGCGAAGGCAATGGCTTTCAGCTGTTAATCGACGGCGGTGAGATATTTCCGGCCATGCTGGCCAGCATTCAGTCCGCGCGTTCTCAAGTGTTGCTTGAAATGTACCTGGTTGAATCCGGGGTATTGATGGATCGTTTTATTGCGGCGTTGATTGAGGCGATGCAGCGCGGTGTCGCTGTTTATTTGTTATTTGATGATTTCGGCGCGCGTGGACTAACAGGAGAAAATCGACGCCAGGTTATTCAGGCGGGCGCGACCCTGGTGACCTATAACCCCCTACAGTACGGAAAACTGCGCGGTAACTTGTTGAGGGATCATCGTAAGTTAATGGTGGTAGATCGTGGCACAGCATTCATTGGCGGTATGGGATTGACGGATGCCTTTGATACAACAGCCAACCCTACGCTAAGTTGGCACGATACGGCCGTGTTGATGCAAGGGCCAGTGGTTGCTGATTGGCATGAGGTTTTTTGCAATAATTGGCAGCATTGGGCAGGGAAAATCATTCCCGATGTTGATCTGTTAAATGCCCCTCGTCCTGATATTACGAGTGACAACAATGCGAATACTAATACAAATACTGAAACGAATATCAACGCGAGCACCATGTCTGCGAGGTTGGAAGCAGACCAGGCGGGGCGTGTCACGGGAGGGCGCCGTTTTGGCGCCACCAGTATCCAACGCTCATTTCTGAAACGGGTACGCAATGCCGAGCGCCGTGTCTGGATGATGACCGCCTATTTTGTCCCACCCCGCAGCCTGTTGCGTGCCTTGCGCCGTACCGCAAGACGCGATGTCGATGTGCGTTTGTTGTTACCAGGCCCAATTACCGATCACCCCGCGGTTCGCTATGTCGGTCACCGAAATTATTATTCTTTATTACGATCCGGCGTGCGAATTTTTGAATACCAGCCTCGGTTACTACACGCTAAATTACTGTTGTGTGATGACTGGGTATCGCTGGGTTCCAGTAACGTGGACCGCTGGAACTCATTGTGGAACCTAGAAGCAAACCAGGAAATAGAAGACAGCCGCTTTGTTGAAAGTGTACATGAATTGTTTGAAAAGGATTTTTTACAGAGTGATGAATGCCAGCTTGCAACCTGGCAAATGCGCCCCGCATACCGTCGGGCATTGGAATGGTTTTGGGGTAAAGTGGCTCGAATGTTAGAGAGAATGAGCGCGAGTTTACGACGTAAAACAAAATGATTTTTTGTCAGTTTCACCCACCGTAGGGCAATCCCTTGTGGTTGCCCTGGTTTGTCCTGGATTGGGATGGCCGTATTGGTTTGGGTGTGTGCGGTAATCAGGGTACCTACTAGAGGCACCCCTACGGGTCACTTTTTCAATGTAATGTATGTGGCAACGCGAGCGTGAATGCTGGGATTTCAGCGTCAAAAGCAAGTCCGTCATCGGTGACCATTTGGTAACTGCCTTGCATGCTGCCGACGGGGGTTTCCAGTATCGTGCCACTGGTATATTCAAAGGTTTCTCCAGGACGCAGGTAGGGTTTTTCACCGACCACACCTTCACCGTGTACTTCCTGCACATTGCCATTGGCATCGGTGATGATCCAGTGGCGGGTCATCAGTTTGGCGGCAACCTGACCGGCATTGTAGAGCGTGACGTTGTATGCAAATACAAATCGTTCGTCTTCAGGGGAAGATTGCTCTTCAATGTAATTGGTTTCGACATTAACTTCGATTAGGGTGTCGTCTAACTCTTTCAAATGGCTCATAGGTAATGGGTCTCGTTGGTCCCGGTGAAGTGAGGGGACTAAGTATAGCCTCTCTGGCATTATTGCTCAGAGTTTCTCGCTGGGGTTGTGTTTGGGTTTGCCGTAGGTTCTGTGGTCTGTGATATATCAGGCGTGTCCCCGGCTACGGCAGCGGCTGGTTTTGGTGCGTGTGGGTCCTCTGTCGGCGCACCGCGCAGAGCCAGGATTACCCCACCAGACCGACGGCTAAGGGTAACTGTCGCATCGGTCATTTCCCGGAAATTTCGGGCCAACAGGGTATTGTCCGGGTTGTTGTGGTCGAAGATCAGGTGGGTTAAACCCTTGATCATAGCCAGTTGATCCGGGCCGTTTTGTGCGGCGGGTGGCATGGGCAATACATCAGCGCGTACCACCAACATGGTACGAGCTGGCCATTGGCTGGCGGCGAGAAAATGCTTTTCGGGATCAGCGGCTTCCGGGATCAGCTCCTGGATTAGTTCATCGGTGCTCGACAACATACCGCTTTCTATCCGTACCCCCTGAGCCTTGTCAATTTGCATAAACACGGTGGTAGTCACGAACAATACCGCTAGCACTAAACCGCGTTGCCCGACAAAACCGGCGCGCGCGCCGATTGCACGGTTAGCCGCGATGAGTAACGGTACGCCGCAATACAAAATAACAACATAAACCAGCAAAGCCCAACTGGTGTCGGCGACAAACAAGCCTATAAACAGGGCCAACAGTAAGCTGGTGCCGAACAAGTCATCCAGCAAAGAGCGTGCCTGTTTGACGAGTATGATGATTAATAGCAGCCCAGCGATAATACCAGGCACAAGATTAGTTTCGTCATTAATACCGACATTTTGACCGAGTATTGCAACGCTGAGCGAGTCAAAGGGGTTTGCCATCCAGGACAGAGCGATCCAGCCGGTTTGCATGGCCAGGATAATGCCGGAAGCGAGAGCCAGGCCTGTCCAAACCTGTTTCTTTTGTTTCTCGGGATTAGGACCGGGTTTTGGGTTTTTATACCATGACCAAGCCAACGCCAATGGATAAGCCAAACCCATAGGATGCAGGGTGACACTAATAGCGACGAGTAATGTCTGCACAAAATAAAGGCTAGAGATGGTGTGCTCGGAGGCGCGGTAACGTTTGTCGAGAATCCAGCCTAGGCCGAAAGCGGCAATAAGGTATGGGCCTACGCCCATACTGTCGGCCTGCCCCAGTAACATGGGTGAAATTAAAAACAGGCCGGTGGCAATCAGTGCCGCTTCTTCTCCGTTTAGCGCTTGGCGCTCCTGGCGTTGTTGCACCCAGTTGCGCAGCAACATGGCGGCGCCGAAGCACACCATTAAGGTGAACACTTTGGCGGCCACCATACTGCCAGACCAATATAAGCCCAAAGGGATGAACAGCAGGGCGCGAAAATCAGGGCCGCCATACGTGGTGACGGGATTGATGACCTGATCCACCACCGACCAATTGAGCAATAATGCCATGGCGGCACCCTCATCCAATCCATAAGGGGCGAAGTTCATCAGGCCCAGCCAGAGGATGGCACCGCCCCAAATGGCCATGGCCACGTAGGCCCATAAGCGGGGCGGGATTTTTTTCAATAATGGCTCAAACATCTAAATTTTCTCTTTATATGTCAATTCGATAATCGCTGATAAAGCGCTGGGCCTTGCCTTGGAGCCGGACATTCTACAATAACTGACGGTTGCGGGGTATTGCGGCTGGATATTTGAGGTATTTTTGCTATACACAATAGATAACCTTGAGATTTTATACGGAGCTTTCCCGTTGTGATGCCTGTTAGTCCTCAAATCGATGAGCCACAGTCCGGAAATCAACAGGACTGGGATCGCAGCTGTCGTAATCTGATGCTAGGTTTTGGTTGTGTACTCCTTATTTTGTTACTGATAGCGGTCCATGGCGCGCTGAGAATATGGGTTATTAACGGTGAACTGGAGATCATCGTTGAGGTGCACGAGGTTAAAAACACCTATCTGGGGGAAATGCGTGACGCTATCCGGGAGCGACAAATATTTTTGAGAGAAATGGTGGTCTCTGACGACATATTTGATCGCGCTTCAGTCGTGGAGGCCAATACACAAGCGGCCAGCCGCTATTTAGTGGCTAGAGAAGGGTTTTTGAATGTAGTGGCGGGGTCCGTGGGGGGGTGAGGATGTCCTTAAAGTGCTAGATGAGACGACCTTAAGTGGCGCGGTGCTACAGCGTGATCTGGTGGAATACCTGCAGACGGTAACCCGCCCTGAAGGCCTAGAGTTTGAACGAGTCCTGGCAGCAAACAAGGCTTATCAGGGAAAGGCGCTGATGGAAGTAAGCCGTCTTGCCGGTATCCACCGGGCAGCGGCGCGTACTGCAGTCTCACATGCTCGCCAACAGTATGAAGATGCCATTTTGTATACTTTATTACTCGTAACGTTGGGAATGCTGTTGGGGGTTGGGGTTGCTATTGCCATGCTGAAAAAACAGCGCCAAATGCAATCCATTATTACCTCAGAACAGACCCAACTTGAAATTTTGTCAGATGTGCGTGGACAGGAGCTGGAAGCTTATAGTTATTCCCTGGCACATGATCTTTACGCACCGCTACGCGCGGTGTCCGGTTTCTCACAAATACTGGAAGAGGATTTAGGCAAAGTGCTTAATAAGAGTGAAAAACATCAATTGCATCGGATTCGTAATGCTGGGTTGGTTATGTCGAAAATTATTGACGACCTGCTAGTGCTGTCCCGCATTTCACGTTCCAGTTTTAAAAAAGCACACGTAAATTTGACGGCACTCTGTACTGATGTAATAACCGAATTGCAGAAACTGCACCCTCATCGAAAGCTGACATGGTTATCTGAAGCTAATATTGAAGTAGAGGGGGATGGTGATTTATTGCTGTTGATGATGGAACAGTTACTTTCCAATGCATGGGAATGCACGTCTGAGCAACATGATGCCATGATACAAGTGGGGGTAAAGCAGGTTGATGGGCGCCGGGCAATTTACGTGACCGATAATGGCACTGGTTTTGATATTCAGTTTGCGGGCCGTTTATCAATGGTCTTTAAGCATCAACAAGCGGATGGGAATGCTCATGGGGCTGGTATGGGGCTGGCCATAGCGCAGCGAATTGTAAAACGACATGGCGGGCAAATTTGGGTGGACAGTACTGTTGATAAAGGCACTACGGTATATTTCAATTTGCCTGAGGTGAAATCAGCGAATAACAGTTGGGCTGCATTCTACGATACTCGCCCCGCTGCATAGTTGTGATTGGTTTTAATTTTTTGTGAATGAATTGTGACCGGTTTGTAACCAGTAATGGCGCGTTAATAACGGGTGTTGATACTTTTCTGTATGAAGCATTTACCGGAATCATTTCAGTTCCAAATGTAACAATTTACCGCCGGTCTCATCGGCCAGTTTTTGATAATGCCAGTTAGTGTCTGGATTATCGCGACCAATGGGTAAGGCGAATACTGGGCTGGGTATATTGAAATAACTGATTCTGTCCACAGGGGGTTCGTCACCAATGAGCAAGTAGGCGCCTGGAGCCGGAGCACTGGCGGCCGCTTGCCGGAATCCGTGGCCGATAGTTTCGTTAGCGCCAATAAAGGGCGCGCCTTCCATCAGTCTGTCGAACATTGCCCCCATACTGCCCCGGTAAGTATCGGCATTGCCGTCGGAGAACCAGGTGAGGGCGTCGAGCTTTTTGCCGGAACGAATTACGATGATGCGTAAAATGGGAATCAAAAACTCACTCACGCCGTGCATAGAGCCTGTGGCATCCACTAACAGATGAAGACTATCGCCGGGTAGGTCGCGCAAGCCTTTCACAAATACGTCGAAGTCTTTGCGGTTTTTCCCCTGAGCAAGGCCGGAAGCGCTTAACACTCTCTCCAACTGCTCGTCCGTTGATAAATGGGCAAGGACGTCCATGTGGGCCATCAATCGTGTGCGGTCGGCTTCCGCCTTACTCAGTTTGGCTTGCAAATTGGCGATCGCATCTTTGAGTTTCGGGGTTTGATATTGCTCGGCCATTCGCGCAGTGATGAGAATGGTGACCAGCAAAAAAATAAATGTCGCCAGCATCAGCAAGGCGATGTCTGAAAACATCTCGTAAATATTAGGTGGGGATGAGCGACGTTTTCTGCGCATGGGGGATTGTTTATTTGGGGTTATCGGTTTTAACGTCAGCGCTTATTTTTAGCGTTTGTCTTCACGTTTGTCGCCAAACAAGTAGCCGAGCACTCCGCGCTCAGACTGCTTGAGCTTAATTTCAAGTGCCAGTGTTTTTATGTGGGCCTCACGTAAACGCACCATTTCTCGAAGATGGTCGATATCCATCTCCTGACCAGGCTGTTTGACCTCGGTGGCAAAGTGGCTCATGGATTTCCGGGTATCCTCGAGTAATGTCTGAAGGCCAGAGATGTTGTGGCTCATGTGATCAATTTCAGCATTGATGAGATGTAAGTCACGCTCCAGAGAGGGTTTAAAATCAGCAGAACAGTAAACCAGACATATTCGCGTCAGCGCATCTTCCAGACTTTCGACGCCATTTTCGTCGATGTGGGCAAAAATGCGCAGCAGTACACCCCCGAGAACCGCGCCTAATAATGTGGTGTAAAACGCCGTCCCCATACCGGCCATGGCACCTCGTAGCCCGGCTAAAAGCTGGTCCTGGTCATGGCCCAGAGCGTCCAGTGAGCTGGTGAGGCCAGTGAGTGTCAGGGTGAGTCCGACCACAGTGCCGATCAAACCAAGGGTGATTAACAGATTACCGATAATCTCCAGACTGTGCGCGATTCGCTGGTACACGGAAAACTCCACGTCCACCAAGGCCTCAATATTAAGATCGCCGTTATTATTGATAATAGTGCGCAGTGAGCTGAAAAATTCCGCCACGCAACCCTTTTTGTCGGCCTCTTGAATTCCCAGCCAGCCATCACGCTTGGCGATATGCTCCAGAGAATCGACTTTTACAAATTCCAGGGTGAGGAGAATTGTGAGCGCGAAGCTGATGGCGACACCCAGGCCAAATAGACCAATAATGGCCCAGGTAATACGGCTGTGGTCATTTTGTACGAAATCCCATACCTCCGTATCAAGATACAGTCCCAGATAAATAATGACCGCTGCAGCAGCCCAAATGACCCATAAAACCAGGGCCCGGTATCCTCTCTGTACCATGGCGCGAAATACTCGACTTGTTATTTTTTTGGGTTGGCCGTTCGGTGTATTTATTACGCTAAACGGTAGTAAGTATTTATTATTTTTTAATTTATGCCGAGTATGTTGCGACTGCGCATGAAGGTCAAACATCGTAATGGCCTTTCGTGGCGTGGTTCTCCCCCGGATAACCCAATAAATTACTCAGTTAAATCTCTTTGAAATCAATGTCAGTTGGCTATGGAAACATGATGGAAACGTGATATATACTGAGCGCCACTTGCTTGTCCGGCTATGGGTAACCGTGTTATAAATGGCCGCAATTTTTATGCTTTGCTCTTTTGGAGGGGAAAATTATGGGTATTAACGCAACACTTGGACTTACGTATCTTATTGTGGCAGCTGTATCGTTTTTTGTAGCAGGAGTAATGTTGAAAAGAGGTTCTTCTTAAAGAACCCAAATGCGTAGGTGGCTATTGCGGCGCTTGAGTTGCCAAGGCAGTACATTAAGGCAATATACAGAGTACATACATAGTACTCAGCAAGAGCAGCGCACTACAAAGCTTACGTACATTAAGCATACATACCGTCAGGTATCGTCTGCTTAGTGAGTAAATGTTGTGGCTGGTAGGGGTGGCCCAATAATAAAGTAGTCAATAAATGTAGGCGCAAGCCAGGCAAATAAGAATCGAATTGCCTATTACGAATTAACAATTGGTTGGGAGGGAGTGTACTCATGCATTTCATAATAAAAGCATCTGCAGTTGCAGCGCTGTTCACGGCATCGGCGGCATTCGCGTCGGGCAGTAACCACGGCAATATTGAAAGTGGTAAAGATATTTACATGAATGGTAAGGGTGATGTCCCTGCCTGTAACAGTTGTCATGGCCAGGACGCCATGGGTGACGATGCCATGGGTACGCCACGTCTGGCTGGCCAGGGTTATGTTTTCATCGCTAAGCAACTTGAAGACTTTGCAACAGACAAGCGCATGGACACCACCATGTACGTGATGAACGTCAATGCTAAAGGCATGAGTGCTACGGATCGTCTAGACGTGGCTGCTTATGTTAATAGCTTATCAACTGATCTGAATTCATCGGACATGGCTCAAGTGAAAGAGCTGGGTAATCCGGTCGGTGTCCGTCATTTGGGCAAGTCGCTGGTAATGTACGGCGCGACTGAACGCGGAATTTCCTCCTGTTATTCTTGCCATGGTTACAATGGTCGAGGTGCAGCACCTATTTATCCTATGATTGGTGGCCAGAAATATGTCTACCTTGTTAGCCAGTTGAAAAAGTGGCGTGACGGAAGCCGTGCCAATGACCCAATGGGCCAAATGCAAGCTGTTGCCAAGAATATGACAGACGAAGATATTCAAAACGCTGCCACTTACCTGACGTCCGCACCTCGCACGACGGTTGGTAATTCACGTGTACCGCCTGACTACCCTGAACACTAGTTCTTGGTAGTGTTGGTTGCAAAAAAAGGGCGGATATATTCTGCCCTTTTTTATGCCCTTGCTATATCGTTGTTTGTGATTTTCTCGTTGGGGCATTTTTCTGGTAGAATTCCCCGGCTGGCTTGTGTCGGCATTAGAAACGCGTTGCCGAGAAAGTTCGGTTTTTTTCAATAAGGTTTTTCGGATAGCAGTAGCCATCACATTATGTCTAAGCAAAAACAGCCGCTAAAAAGTGGCGAAAAAATTCTATTTGGGATCGTCTCGGTATTCATTGGTTTAGCCGTCATAGGCTATGTCGCGCTTGAAACCTACCGAATGACTCGCGCAGAACCTCTGTATGAAAATAAGACGAGCTATGTCTTTAGCGAGGAAGGGAAGCTGGGGTCGGTCTTGTTCCGAAAGTCACGTTGTACGGCATGTCATCGTGCTTTAAGGAATGGCACCAACATGGGTTTATCCTTGGACGGGGTTGGTTCGGTGCGTACCTTAGATTGGCTAGTGACTTTCCTGGCTGAGCCGGAAAAAACCTATGGTGCCAGGACCTTCGATCATGGTCCAAGGCCAAAAGAGGCTGCTTATGTAGCGCGCATGTCTGAACAGGATCGACACGCCATCGCGGTGTTTATTTCACAGCTGAAATCCGAGCAGGGCTCATCATCGGCAGCAATGCCACCGAAAGGCGGCTCTGCCTTCATTGACAATATGATAGGGGCGTGGGCGCCAGCCTCATGGAAAGAACGATATACGGATATACGCACTAAACAATCCGTTGAGTCGCCTAATGCTATGCAAGAGCCTAAACAGGAAATAAAAAGCTCCGCTCAGGAAATACCCCCCCCCGTTCAGGGAATGAATAAGCCTCAGGAGTTGAATAGTGAACAGCAGTAATCAAGAGCCATGGGTAGATGATGTCGAGTACAAGCGTTATATCCTTTGGTTTATCTACGCCTGTATAATTTACAGCGTCATTGGTTTTTCCTGGGGAGCGCTAATGGGGGGGATAGCAGAATTCCGATATTTTGTGGATCATCGCCTACACGGAGATCTCATTGTGCGTGCCCATACCCACATTAACTTATTGGGCTGGGTGGAGATGGCGATCTTCGCGGCGGTTTATTACATCGTTCCACGTCTAGTGCAGCGACCCATTTATAGCCTCAAATTAGTGAAGGTGCATTTCTGGATACACAATTTTGGACTCATCGGCATGGTGGTGTTTTTTACCACGGCAGGTGTGTTAGGCGGATTGGCCGGTGAAACAGGGACGCCAGAGGAAGTTGAAGCTATTGTGAAACCGATACTGGCGACCATGGGCATCTTTGGTAGCTTGGTGTTGTTGGCAAACTTTATATGGGCCTACAATTTATTTAAGACCTGTTCTGGTTGGAATAAGCAAAATTAATTGAATGTTGATTGGTTAGTTAATTGAACGTTAAATGAGAGTTAAATGGGAGTGTAAGCATGAAAGTAATGCGTTGGCTCAGCGTGTGTCTGGTTGTCTTGTTATCAGGCTGTATATTTGATGACGGTACTTATAAAGTGGGTGAAACGGTGCCGAGCTTGCGCACCAAAACACTGTCAGATGTGGGGGGAGACCTCACGCGGATAACGACTTATCGTTATCCCGACAAACGTATGTACCAGCACTCTCTGGATGATGCTTTAGCGAAAAATAAGGTTATTTTACTGGCATTCGCTACACCGGGGCATTGCACGCAGTGCGACAAACATTTGCAAATGCTGAAGGCGGCACTGAACAAGTACGAGGATGACGTCTTGTTTTTGCACATGGATCAGTACCAAAACCCGGAAGCATTTAAAGCTTTTATCGTGATTGGTGACCCGTGGACGTTTATTATTGATGGCAATCAAACGATACGCTTAAAACGTGCTGGTCGTATGTTGCTGCGTGAAGTGGATATTGTTCTGGCGGGTTTGATAAAAGAAAATATCGCACAGAAAACACAAACGCAAGAAAATGCACTCACGGAAAGTCCTTCACAGGCGCTTTCGTTATTGGAAGAAAAGCTGGAACAAAAGCTGGAACAACCGTTGGAACAACCGTTGGAACAAAAGGCAGGTTAGGTCGTGGCAAAGTCTGAAGAATATAAATTAATGCAGGATCGTAAAGGTGTGACCTGGGATGGCTTGATGTATGTACCCACTGTCGTTGGTCTGGGTACGGGTGCCATTATGTTTTGGTATGACCAAAATCAAGGACTCGCATACTTGCTGTTTTTTCTGTCCTGTTTTTTCTTCTACCAGGGTGTTCATCGCGTTTTAGGCCGTTTAATGCTGTTGCCGAAATCCCCTGTGTCCCTGGATGTCTCAAAGCAGCGAATATTATTGACGCTGCGAAACGGAGAGACCACCGAACTTATCAAAAATCTACGGTATTACTCTGATCATGCGGGTAAATCGTTTGGTTTGACAGGAATGGATATGATGGGCGCCAAGCGTCAGTATGTCTTTCATAAGGGCCAGTTCGCCGATAGCGCGGCTTTCGGAAAGATCGGCAGTGCTCTGAAGGTGTTTGCTTAAGGTATCGTTTAAAATGCCTCTGACGGTCCGAGAGGGGGTTAGCCAGAGGTGTTATGCGGTAAAAGTTATCTCGCACTCAGTTCTATGAGTGGGGAGTATGGATGTGCGGTGTGGTAGGCCATTAAATAGCCCTTCAGCCCATCAGTTTTTACTCCGTTATTCATCAACCAATCTGCATTCATCAAGCAACCTGCGGCAATGGCTCTAACGAGGTATCCTAGCTTATTTAACGCATTCTGCGTTGTCGTACGATGTCCCATCCCATAAATGCCACGATAATGGCACCCACCACGCAAGCCGCCGTAATAATCCATCTTTCGGTTTCGGCAGATACAAGACCGCCAATAAGCATGTGCAGCGAGTAGCCGAGTAGAAAGATTGAGCTGATTGCCACCAGCGAAAGCAGGATAATTTCTTTCATCGATATGTGTTTTTGTGAATAGAAAGATAGCATCTTATCAGAAAAAAATGCTGGTACCGAAGGTAATTTAACCAGAGTGTTTTGCTGTGGTATTTGTTTGATTTATCTAAGGATTTGATAGGTTGCGTACAAGTAGGAATGCTGGCATTATTTTTCTTAATGAAGGCTTGACCCTTGCAATCACATATGCCACTCTCATCGGCCATAATTCCTCGGCTTTTATTGCGAGCGAATATTTAGGGAGGGGGGCTTCCTAATACTAATTATTCTGGTTTGTTGGTTGCTAATGCAGCCATACGTAAGCCAGTTGCTGTGTTTCTAGCTCTCCAGATACATCCCGAATAAAATAAAATGTAATCTTGGTTATCAGGAGGTGAGGGATGAAAAGTCCATTAATGCTCTCTTTTGTTGGGGGGATGCTTACGGGCATGGGGAACGGCAGCGTGTTTGGTGCTGCGCTTATGTGTTTTCTGGGTCGCGGTCGTTTTGACGACTGGGGTGGTTGGGGTTCAATGGCCTATGACCCGTCCACATTCACCGGTTTTATAGATTGGGCCATGATTGTGTTTGGCATTGCCTTTTTTGCGATCCTTAAAGTTGCTGTTGATCGCCATTTGGAAATTGAAACAAGAGCATAAGTTCAGTTTTTATTGCTTACGCTGAATACTTGTTTGAAAAAATTGAATTTTTGATTTTTGGGGAGAGTTTGATATGGCTACATTTGCTGGAATGATGGGGATGTTGTTAGCGTTGAGTTTCATGTGGTTCAGCTGGTTCTTGCTGATGCCGCGCAGTAAATAAGTTTTTGGTTGATCAGAAAAATAACCTGGGAGGGTAAAGATGTTTAAATACCTATTTGCGAAAGCGGAAGATATCCCGGCTGGATCAGCCGCGATTTACTTCGGCTATTCGTCGATTATTTGGTTTGTTATTGGAACGGGTCTAGGTTCCTTTAACGCCGCTAAGCTCGCATTTCCTGACTTTGTGACAGGTAGCGAAATTTTATCTTTTGGCCACATGCGCCAAGTACACGTTCTGGCCGTTATTCTTGGCTGGATTTCCATGGCTTTCGCCATGGCGATGATGTACATCACACCGGCGCTTGGTAACACCAAGTTATGGTCTGAGAAGCTAGGTGTGTGGAACTGCTTCTTATGGAATATTGCTCTGTCTATTGGCCTCTTCCTGTTGTGGATGGGTGTGACCTCAGGGCGTGAATATTCCGACTTGCCTTTCTTTATCGACGTTATAGTCCTGGCTGTTATTTGGTGCCCGCTTTGCGTCAATGTGATTATGACGATTAAGACTCGCCGTACTCAGGGTATTTACACCACTAACTGGTTCTTCGGTGCGGCCACTTTTATGGTCATCATCGTGTTCTCTGTAGGTAACTCTCCTGAGTTCTTCCAGTTGACCGGTTTGACAGAAGCCTACCTGACTTGGTGGTTCGCTCATAACGTATTGGGCTTATGGATTACACCGGTTGCTGCCGCTATTTCGTACTACGTGGTACCTAAAGTAACAGGCAATCCACTGTACTCTCATCGTATCGGTCATTTGCACTTCTGGTCTGTTGTAGTGTTCTACTCCACACCGGCTGCTCATCACCTGATGTCTGCCCCATTGCCTGAATGGCTGAAGTCTTTTGCATCAGTGGAAGGTGTGTTGATCCTTGTGCCTGCTATCGCTTTCGTATCCAACTTACTGCTCACCATGACGGGCAAGTGGCGTATGTTTGTGGAAAACATCGAAATCAAATTCACCATTACCGGTGTGTTGATGGCGATTCCATTGAACATGCAAGGTGGTTTCCAGCAGACGCGTGCCATTAACTGGTACATTCACGGAACGGGTTGGATCGTCGCTCATGCGCATTTGGCGCTGCTCGGTTTCTCCACATTCCTGGAAGCTGCTGCTGTTTACTACGGTCTACAAACACTTTTACGTCGTAAGCTGTACTCGTTAGCGTTGGCTAACTTCCATTTCTGGATGTTGCTGATCGGCTTTACCACATACTGGATCTCAATGACTATTGCTGGTCTGATTCAGGGTGCGGG
The DNA here is from genome assembly GCA_002401775.2 of Ectothiorhodospiraceae bacterium. Classification (GTDB taxonomy): domain Bacteria; phylum Pseudomonadota; class Gammaproteobacteria; order SZUA-152; family SZUA-152; genus SZUA-152. Next base: position 5,089 of record NVUB02000186.1, on the reverse strand, counting down.
TAAAATCTACGAAGTGCCGTATATCGATGTAGTTATCGCCGAGCATCCTTACATGATTGCACGTTGGGTCGGCGGCACCATGGTGTTCCTTGGTAACTGCGTATGGCTTTACAACATGTATAAGACTGCCCGTTTAGGTACTGCGATACCTGCTGGCCGTTTGCCGCATGAACTTGCCTACGAACGTTAATAGAATAATAAGGGGAGGAATTAACCGTGGCTTTTAGAGAATATAAAATCGGAACCCGAATGTTCGGTTTGGCGTTCGGAACATCCATGTTCATTACCTTGTACATGCCGGCTATGGACATCGCAAACGTGTCCGCGACGTCAATCGCAATGGATCGTCAGTTATCTTTTGGTCGTGTAAGTGGTTTTAGCTATGAAGATCCGTTTCTTCAGGGGTGGGGGAAACCTATTACGGTCCAGATAACGCAGGATCCAAAAACAGGTGCCGCCATCGAGTCGACACGGGCTTTTGTTTACGAAGCCGATGTGCCATTCCCGAATGGTATCCGTCACCCAAGAATTTTGGGTACTGAGCCGAGCGCTATCAGCCTCGACAAGGGGCGCATCAATGAGGCTACTGAGACTCTAGGTGCCGTTTTCATCGTACGTGAAACCATCGAAGCAGGTGTGAAGGTTCCGTACATTGAAAATGCAACAGCAACACGTGGTTGGCTGCCGGCGGCAACTTTAGCCAAAGCCAGCGACTCACAACGCCTGCTTGTCGGTAAAGGAAAAATCATGTTTGTACGTGAAGGTTGCTGGTGGTGTCACACCTTGTTACCTGAGCAAACACAAGATTGGCAGTACTTCGGTGCTCCACCAATGTTGGGTGACTTTAATGGTGAGTCACCAACGGCATTTGGTTCTGACCGTAAAGCGCCTGACTTGACACACGTGGGATCGCGTAACTCTTCACGTGAGTGGATGATGATGCACTTCTTTAATCCTCGTCTGGTTCAGCCGCATTCCATTATGCCGCGATACGATTACCTCTGGGGTGAGAAGGATGCGAGCGGTGCCGCCATTGATTTTGATGGATGGCGTACAGCTTACACCGCCTATGCTGCTGGTGAATCGATTTATCCGCCAGAAGTCCCTATACCTGCTCCAGATAGTGAAGCTCGTGCGTTGATTGATTTTGTTCTGAACTTGAAATAAGGGGAGTAGACATGGCTTGGAAATTTGATAACCCACTGCACACTCTGTGCACGGACGATCAGAACGAAAGGGCGAAAGGCGTTTGGGAAGGTGAAAGCCTGGGCGGCATCACAGAAGATAATAATCGTTTACCGGTACCTATTATTGGTATTTTGATGTTGACGATTGTGACGGCCTTTTTGATCACTTTCCCACTTTGGGGTCAACGCCCTAACGCGGCAATCTACGAAGAATACATCGCGCTGATGGATTCTCCTGCGATTCAGGGTAAGAGCGATGCTGAAGCTATGGATTACATCGTAAGCACAGTGAAAGCAAACGGTTCTAAATGGGCTGCTATGCAGGAGCGTCATCCGCTTGAAATGGATGACTTGCGCCTGATTAAAGATGGCATTCTGGAACTTAAGCGCCAAAAAGCAGATTTACGTGAATATACTGTCTTGGGTAACAAGCTGGTTATTGCAAACTTTGAAGGTAACTGGATTATTGATCCAAACACCGGTAAAGAACGTCGCGAACGTCTGCAGCCTTGGTGGGATAAAGGATATGTCATCGACATCTTCTTTATTGTCTTCTTTTGCATCGGTGTCATTATCACGGTGAAGCGTCTGCCGGAATACACCTGGGAACCGAAGCACTTTGGCCACTAACTTTTGTCATTAACTTTTGTCATTAACTAATAGTGTTAGTTGACGACTCAAGTTACTGATACTTACGTGGCTAATACTTAAGTTACTAATACTTAAGTTACTAATAATAAATTATTAGGGAGAAGTAATCATGATCGATCTTGATAATGGCCCTTTGGCGATGTTGATTTGGATACTGGTAGTTTTTGTAGCACCCTTTATTTATAGCTTTTATGTTGATAAGACAGATCAGGCTAAACCAAATATTGGTGACTACGGTTAATTTAGAACTTTCTACGTTAACCTGTTGAAAACTAAGGTCATGCTGGGAAACCGGCATGGCCTTTGTCGTTTTATAGTGCTATTTAATTAGTCGCCGATGTGCTGAACATGTTAAAATTAACTGCTGAATTTGTCCGAGACTGTTGGCAGATTTGGTGGGTTAAAAGGGCATTTTAATAACGTACGCAGTAACTATTTTTTTGATTATGATCACTGAATTTATAATGAAAAGTGTTGAAGCTCTGTTCTCGGTACTACAGCTTGAAGAGCTGTCATTTTTTTTAATGGCAGTGAAAGAAGGTTCGGGTCCGTTTGGCATCGACACCAGCATTGAGGGCCTAAATTCTCAGGAAGTTAGTGTTGGCATTTTTTATTTTTTGGTGGCCTCAATAGTCGTTTTCACGATTTTTGTATTTATGTTCATGCTGAAAAGTAAAACCAAGTTAAAAATAGGCGAAAAAATCCTTTTTGCCTGGATACTGTTTGGTGTTGTTATTTCAGTAATATTTGGTGCATCACAAATGCTCCATGGTTATTTGTTTTAGGAGGTGTGTTATGGCTGATTTTTTCAATTCACTGGAAGACGGTTGGACTATTTATCTTTGGCTAATTGCAGGTGCGTCCATAGTCATTACTGCAATTTATTGGGTACGCTGGGCTGCCCACAACGACCAATTCGACGAAGATATCAAATATCTTGTCTTTGATGAAAATGACAAAGATAAAATGGCGCCTGAAGAATATGAAAAGGCGATGAGGGTCAATAAGGAACAAGAAGACTTACGCAAGGTTTATTTGGAAAAAGAGGCTGCACAAAAACGACAGGCTTGATGTTGCGTCAGCCTGTTGTAATGCGTTTGTTTGAATACGTTAAGTCAAGTGACTAAAACCCGCGTTATGAGTAAAGATGAGTAAAGATGAGAAAAGGTGAAAAAGGTATCCTGATCGGCGTTGTTGCCTTTGCTGTGGTAGCAATGTCCTATAAAGCGTGGCAGGCATCCGAGGTAACAGAAAAAGATCCGGGTATTCCATTTTACACCACGTCCAGTGATGAATTTGCCACAAAGGCTTCGGTCTTGTATCGCAAATATGAATGTCGTGACTGTCATTCGTTATGGGGCTTGCGGAATATCATGCAGGCGGTACCTGCTCCGTCTCTGGATGGCATGGGATCAATACGTGAAGAAGAGTGGTTGTATAGCTATTTTTCTGCGGAAAACCCGCAATCAATCATTCCTTCACGATTAAAGTTACGCTACCAAATGCCCTCGTTTGCTAAAATTCCTGAAACCGATCGCAGGATGCTGGCGAAATATATTAGCAGTTTGAAAGTGGAAGATTGGTTCCTGGAAGAAACCAAAAAGATGAGATATGAGAAGCTAACGGGTAAGGATTATCAGAAATGATATTCCGGGTACGCTGGATTTCATTCTGGATAGCGATGCTAGTAGGCTGCCTGGTTAATGCGGCAGGTGACTGGTTGATTGGTATTCGTATCGAGTTATTTTGGGGGCTGGATACTTTTAATTTCTTCTGGTTCTTGCAGCTTTTTATCCTGCCTGTTGTTGCCGGTATCGCTGTGTCGTACGTTTATGGTTTAGGCGGTAAGTGGATCGCCATAATGCCGCCATTGATCGTGCGATTTATCGCTTATTACCAAACGGTTGAATATATTGGCATACCACAAGGTGCTGCGCTGATGCCATTGGGGTGGTGGGGGTTTTTTGTGATATTGGCAATGGAAACCTCTATGATCGGTGGTGTCATTGGCGAGATCATGAATAAACGTGTCTATGGTTGGACGAAGCCATTACATGTGTCGGATATTGATGCCGAATCTAATGTTAGTGATGATAATATGAATAAAGTGTCCGAAACAAAACCTTCAGATAGTGATTCAGATAGTGATTCAGCTTCTGATTCAAAGGCCAGTTCTGGAGTTTAGAAATGGCGACGTTGTCTAAAGAAAAGAAATCTCCGGCGGGTAAATACCAGTCAAACATCAGCCCGGCTGAGCAACAAAAACGCCAGCGTTATCTCTCCGCGACCATTATTACCTGTATTACCGTCGCGATGGTGTTTGGTGCCTTTCATGTTGTTGACTTGGGTTCAAACCGCATGGCTGATATGCGAGACCGCGCCACTTATGATCTGGCTGAGTTGAAAGATCATTTGCGTGCTGCCGGTGAAGATATCGAGCGCCACCGCATCCATGAAGAACAACAAAAGGCAGAAACAACCTATGCCTGGAGTGAGCTAGAAGCCTTATTAACGGAGGAAGAATGGTCTGACCTCACGTCACTCATTCGTATTCCAGCCGGCCCATTTATTATGGGTACCGACGCCAAACGCGCCGATAAATTCAATGGGCCGCAGCATGAGGTGATACTGCCTGATTACCAAATTGATAAGTATTTGGTCACGCATGCCGAGTATGCTCGGTTTGTGGTACAGACAAGACATCGTCCACCGCTGGACTGGACTGATGGAACGATTCCCGATGGAAAAATACTTTACCCCGTCACAATGGTTACCTGGTATGACGCCAAGGATTATTGTCGGTGGGAAGAGAAACGTCTGCCAACTGAAGCAGAATGGGAAAAAGCGGCACGTGGCACCGATGGCCGTCGTTGGCCCTGGGGTAACAAGATGGATGCCGATAAGTTAAATACTTACTACCATGTTGGCTCAAGCAATAAAGTTAATACGTATAAAAATGGCGTCAGTCCCTATGGTGTATTTGATATGGCAGGTAATGTCAGCGAGTGGACCGACAGTGATTTTCGCCCTTACAAAGGCTCGACTGAGGTCGGCGGCGTGTTTCAACCCAAGAAAGTAGAAGCGACAACGCCGGAGGACCGAGGCATGAAGGTAGGTGGCTTAGTCGAAGTCGACGGCGTGTACAAAGTTCGACGGGGTGGTTCGTGGAAAAGTGATCCATTTTCTACCTCATCGTATCATCGCAATTTTTCAATGCCTTATTACGCATCAGATTTTTTTGGCTTCCGCTG